>NZ_OY762015.1:1917500-1965000 GCF_963665055.1 uncultured Methanobacterium sp. | reverse complement strand
GTCTGCCAGTACACCTACTACTGCACTACCTGCTGCTTCATCTGCACGGAGAGTGGCAGTGGTTATGCCGTTTATGGTGTATTTTTCCACGGATTTACTGCCCACGTTACCTAAAGTGGTGGTAAAGGTCACTGGTGTACCATCTGGTATGTGGCCGTTTACTGGGTTAAGTGGTGTGATGATAACCCCATCGGTGTCCTGGTTGAAACTGGCGGTTAATGTGGACGTGGATCCTTGAGGAATGCTCTGTGGATCTGCGCTAAAGGTCAGATATAACCATGGAGAGTAATTTGCATGTCCATCAATCAGAGTGCCTAAATCTGGATCATTAGAACCCCACCAGTTATCAGTGACATTCACATCTCCCTTAGAATTGTAGATAGCACTACCGTATTCTGCAATGTTTTCAACGATTCGGTTAAAATGCATAGTAACATCACCTTCAGAAGAAATAGCACCACCTTCACGGGCCATGTTCTTGAAGAATGTGCTGTTGTTGACACTCAGATGATAATCATTGTAGATAGCTCCACCATTTTCTGCAGTGTTGTATGATAAGATACTGTCTGCTACAGTCAAGGAATCTGAACTGTAGATAGCCCCACCATTGGTATTTGCATTGTTACTGGTGAGAGTACTGCCGGTTACAGTTGCGGTATCACGGTTGTAGATAGCACCACCCTCATAATCTGCAATGTTGTTGGTGAAAGTACTGCCCTTTACAATCAAAATATAATCATTGTAGATGGCCCCACCGTCATAAGCAGTAGCGTAATTGTCAGTGAAAGTACTGCTAGTTACATTGGTTTTATAACCATTGTAGATAGCTCCACCATTGTTAGTTGCTGTGTTACCTGAGAAAGTACTGCCAGTTACGGTCATAGTACTATCGTTGTAGATAGCTCCACCATTGTTAGTTGCAGTGTTTTTCGCGAAATTGCTGTTAGTTACAGTTACAGCTTCATTGTTAAAGATGGCACCGCCCTGATTTGCGTTGTTACCGATGAATGTACTGTCAGTCACATTCAAAGTCTCATAGTTGTAGATAGCTCCACCATAGGTAGTTGCATTGTTATTGGTGAAGGTACTGCTGGTTACAGTCATCTTACCATAATTACCAATAGCTCCACTACTACCTGCGCTGTTACCGATGAAGGTACTCCCAGTCACATTCAAAGTATCCCCGTTGTAGATAGCACCACTACGACCAGTTGCACTGTTGCTGGTGAAGATACTGTCGATTACAGTTAAATCTTCATTGTTGTAGATGGCTCCACCAAAGTGAGTTGCATTGTTAGCGTTAAACAGGCTGTTGGTTACAGTAAGTGCACCATTATTGTAGATAGCACCACCATCACCATTAGTTGCGTTGGTTATGGTTAGATCGCTGATTTTGACGTTTGTTCCACTAGTGATACTGAATATCCAGCTGTTACCGGTTCCATCTATTATGGTCCCAGCCTGGCTTAGGCCCTGTATGGTCATGTTCTGGTTAATGGTGATGTTGGTGTTGCCAGTTCCTGAGTAAACTCCATCGGCAATGGTTATCACTCCGTTGGGGCTTACGGTTCCTGTTGCGTTTTGGATGGTTAATTTGGCTGTTTGCCATGTTTGACCATTCCAGCTATCATTACCGTAGGAACCATTCACATAAATGGCTTCATCCGCCGCAGAGACAGTACTGGCACAAAATAGCACAGTTAATGTAATGAGGAGTAATGGGATTAACTTTCTGTATGTAATCGCTTGCTTTCGTATTGTTTCACCTCCCTTATGCTTGTTAAACAGATTACAAATTGTATTTTGACATATCAATTGATATAAAGTATTCACATCATTAAAAAATAGAAAAGTTTATATTCAATCTTCATACTGGGAGGAAAACTGTTAAGATAACATGAATATTGTTATCAGGGATACTCTAAAATTTAAAATATTATTTATCTAAAAAACTGTTTATATTATCTAAAGACTTTTTATCTTATCTAAGGGCTGTTATTTTTATTTAAAGACTGTTTATTTTATCTAAAAACTGTTTATTCTAAAATAAAAAAAGGGAAAAAGGATTCATCAATCTTTAAAAAATCATCAATCCTTTTTATTGTTTTTTCCGGGTTGCGGCTAATCCGCCCAGTACGCTGATGACTGTTAAGGCCAGTGGCACTACTGGTGCTCCTGTTGTTTGCATTCCTATGGTGTTTCCATTACTAGACATGTTTTCGTTGGTTGCTGCGTTTACTTCAGGTGTTTCTGGGGGTATCGCGTGTACAGTGAGTGATTTAACTCCAATAGTATTCTTGTTGTAGGTGTCTGAGAAGATAGATCCTGTGAAAAGGATATCTTCGTCTCCTGATGCGTATCCGTACAGGTGCAAGTATGGGTCACCCATTTTGACGTTGTTGAAGGTCCAGGTTATAGTTCCATTGGCATTCACGGTCCAGTCACCATCACCGTATATCTGGAGGATGTGGAATCCTTCTGGTACAGGAATGATAACCGTAACGTTGTCTGCGGTGTCTGGTCCATAGTTACCTAATTTATAGGTTAGAGTGAATGTTTCACCAACTGTGGGGTTGTTTTTGTCACTGGTTATTTCCAGGTAGAGGTTTGCGGTAGGCACATAAAGCGAACCGGTTGCATTTGATTCTTGATAGTTTGTTTCATTGAAAGTTGCAGTTAACGTGTGGTTTCCAGGTGATTGGCTGATAATGTAATTGAATAAAGCCGTTCCTGTACTGTCAGTGATGTTTTGACCAACTTCGACCTGGTCTATCCAGAACTTAACAGCCTTACCAGCCAGTGGATTTCCAAGGTAATCGGTTAAAACAGCCTTTAAAGTGACTGTGTCACCTTTATTCCCATTAACATCATTTACAGTGATAGATGTCGGCCTGTCATTTGCTGTTAAGTACGCAGTGTAATTAGCATATCCCTTATATGGATAAGAACTCTGATCTACTGTTTCTGCATAGTTAGATGCTGTTCCAGTCCGGTTCACTGTTACTTCAATTGCCAGCCACCTTTCACTGCCAATGGTGGTTGAAAGTGACCCTACATTCCAGTCTGTACCGTTAAATGGGTATTGGGGATCGTTAAACTCCCAAGTTTTATTGTTAGATGGATATGAACCTACGGTGCGCAGAACATAGTAATTCCCGGTCCAAGTAAGGCCATTCAGGAGATCCTGGACATTGACTGATGAAGTACTATCTGGCCCCAAGTTGCGGGCCTCGACAATGGCGTAGATCTTGTCGTTGTAGTAAGCTGTAGTTATAACACTGCCCCATGGTAGATCCCTGAATTCATTGGTGATATCCACAAAAGATGCAGGATTAATGGTTACATGTGTTGAAACGTCCTGGTTATCGGTAGTGGCTTTAATCTGCTGAACACCTATAGTATTTGCAGTGAAAAGTATTGATGCTGTTCCATTAGATGTCACTACAGTTAATGGTTCGGTTAAAGTACCAAGGGGGTTCCAGACAAAGCTGAAAGTCACTGGAGTAACATCCGGTATATGGTCATTGGTAGGGTCTAAAGGACTGGATGAGGTACCGTCCAAGCTGTGGTTGTTGAAACTCACTGTGATTAAACTGTTCTGGGTGTTGTTGATGGTTGAGGGCGTGGAGTTAATGGTCATGAACAACCAGTAAGTGGGAGTATTTATTCCACTTATTAAACTGTCAAAGTCAGGATTGTTTGTTCCCCACCAGTTATTTTCAATATCCACGAAACTAGTCGGATTATCTTGATTTATAATGACAGTAGCTTGATTGTTAAAGAATCGGTTGAAATTCGCTGTAAATATCACAGAACCCAAACCACCATCAATATAACGGCGGTTGTAGATATTTTCACCATTGAAGTTGCATTCTCTCACATTACAAGTCAACAAACCAGAATTACTATAAGCGATGCAGCTGTTTTCGATGGCTCCACCATAATCTGCTGTGTTGTTGGTGAAGTTACTTCCGGTTACAGTACAAGTCACATAACCAGTCGCCAAATTTAAACCCTTGCCAACGTAACAGGAGTTATAGATGGCGCCACCCTCATATGCTGTGTTGTTGGTGAAGTTGCACCCGGTTACAGTACAAGTCACAGAGCCTGCCCCTGAATTAACATTTGAGATAGCGCCACCTTCATCTGCTGTGTTGTTGGTGAAGTTGCATCCGGTTACAGTGCATGTCACAGAGTCAGGGCCATCATTAGAATTGGAAATAGCCCCTCCAACTACGGTGTAATAACTCCAACTTGGGCTGTGGGCATAGTTGTTGGTGAAGGTACAATTGGTCACTGTTAAATTACCCAGATTAAGGATAGCCCCACCGTTACCTTCTGTATAGTATCCGCTAATTTGTTTGTATCCATTGCTCAGTGTCAGGTTTTCGATAGTGACTGTTATACCGCGTTGAATCTGGAATATCCCGTTGGTGTCTGTTCCGTTGATTATGGTTTTTTCCTGGCTTTCCCCGATGATGGTCATGTTTTTGTTTATGATGAGATTGGTGTTGTTTTCTCCACTGTACTGGCCATTGGCGATTCGTATTGTTCCGTTTGGTTCCACGTTAGTCATTCCCTGCTGTATGGTTAGGTAAGGATTTTCAGCCGTACCATTTCCAGTGGTATCATTTCCAGTAGTGTTTACATAAATCTCGTTTGCTGAAACTGTACTGGCACAAAATAGTATGGTTAAAGTGATAAGAAGTAAAAGAATCATGTATCTGTATGTAATTGCTTGCTTTCGTATCGTTTCACCTCCCTTATGCTTAATAAACAGATTACCGAATTGTATTGAAATACTCATAGATATAAAGTATTCACTTCATAAAAAAATAGAAAAGTTTATATTCATTTTTCATAAAGTTAGGGGAATTGTTAAGAATCAGGTAATTATCCCTGTAAGAAACTAAATATCTAAAATGAAAACTAAAAAATTACGAATAAAAAAATAATATCTTTTTAAAAGAGTTTCTTTTAAAGAATTCCTTAAAAGAATTTCCTTAAAAGAAGTAAAATTTGACTTTCCTTAACCCCGGATCCTAAAAATGTTATGAAAGGGAACTAATTACCCTCATTTGCACAGGTAAATTGGACATGACCTTTTAATAATGGATTTTTACTTAATTCAACTGAAATAAACTAGGTTCTGCAATTACACCACCTAGTAAAGAGATGATCACAACCGTGATGTTCAGGAATAATTTTAATGGATTTAAGGTATAACCACGATTACTGTAACGGGTTGCACATGATTTTTCACTTCTATTTAGAAGTTTACCAATTTCTTTAAAGTTATACCCTTTCTTGCGCAGTTTACACATCTGGATGTCTTCTTCCATAGTCCATCTACAGCCTAAACGACTATCTTCGTTATCACTCATAAAATCACAAATAGATTTGTTGCATTTTTTCTTTATTATTGAAGTAAGTATCACTATCTATCAATATTAATTTTCCTAATTCAAGATCAGGGCGCAGGTGCTGACTTATATTATAAATATTATTAACTAATAACAAAATATTAAGAAATTATGAACTTGGTAAACAGATACGAAAAGTAGGAGCAAATAGTAACTTTTTATATAATCATAATCATCATAATATCATGGAATCCTATGCTGATGATGTTTCATTGTTATCAGAATTTGAAACTAGAAAGCAGTATATCGATCCAGAATTAGAAAAACAAGGATGGCTTCCAAAATATATCAAAGAGGAAGTTAACTCTGTTAAATCAAATTTTAAAGATAAAAATATTATTTTGTTCGATGGAAACCCCAAACGGAATGTTGATCGTTTCATTGATTATGTGTTACTGGATGAAGATTACACACCTTTAGCTATAATTGAAGCAAAAAGGTTTTCAAAAGACGCAGATACCGGCAGAATACAGGCCAGAACTTATTCTTTAGATATTGAAAGTCAAATAAACCAGAAAGTACCTATTTTCTTAACTAATGGTCAAAAATGGGTTTTTATTGATGAATACGGGATTGAAAGGAAAGTTAGTGGCCCATTTTCCCAGGCTGATTTGAAAAGGCGCAGGGACCTGTACCGAAATCGTAAAGATCCTCGAACTGTTAAAATAAATACCCGTATTGTGGATAGGCCCAGAAGTGTGACCATAGTCCGGAAACTTTCAGAACACTTTTCAGAATGTCATAGAACCGCTTTAATAGAGATGGCCACAGGTACCGGAAAGACCAGAGTAGCAATGGCCCTTATTGATCTGTTAATCAAATCCAATGTGGTTAGAAATGTCTTATTCATTGCCGATAGGATTGCTTTAGTGGGACAGGCCAGAGATAATGGATTTAAGAAATATTTCACAGAACCAGCCGCTGATTTAAGGGAAGGATTTACCACTTCCAGCCGTTTGTATGTTTCCACAGTGCAGACCCTAATGGGTGGTAAGGAAACCAGGTTGTTTGAGAGATATTCTCCTGGATTTTTTGATTTAATTGTTTTTGACGAAGCACACCGGTCAATCTATGATAAAAACAATCTAATTTACCAGTACTTTGACTGCATAAAAATTGGATTAACCGCCACTCCGAGGGAAAGGGAAACACAGAGTACCTTTGATTTATTTGGAAAGGCCACTGCCGAGTACTCCTATGATGAGGCTGTTCGTGAGGGGGTTCTGGTTCCATACTTTGCCCATATTATTTCCACCAAAGTCTTAAATGAGGGAATAAAACAGGAAGACTTGGATAAATTTCTAAAGGACCAGCTCCGCCGGCAGGATGTGGATCCGGACACCTTTGAACCAACTGGTTCCCAGTTTGACCGGGTGTTCATGGATAACAAGACCAACGCCCTTATAATTAAAAGTTTCATGGAAAACTGCTACAAGTCAGATGAAGGCAAACCTACCAAGTCAATCTTCTTCTGCGCCAGTAAAAACCATGCAAATAAAATGAAGGAAGTCTTTGGTGAATTATTCCCCAAGTTCGCCAGTGAAGTACAGGTTATAACCTCGGATATGTACCGAAGTAACGACGAAGTGAAACGTTTTAAACTAAGATCAAGCCCCAGAATCGCTTTATCCGTTGGGATGCTGGATACCGGGGTGGACATCCCTGAAGTCTGCAATTTAGTGTTTATAAAACCAGTAGTTTCACCCATAAGGTTCTGGCAGATGCTGGGCCGAGGAACACGGAATCTGGAAGCCTGCAAGCACAAAGACTGGCTGCCCAACAGTAGAAAGGATGACTTCAAGATATTTGATTTCGTAATTGGGGGACACTCCAATATTGAGTTCCATGAACTGGAGAGGGGTAAAGGTACTGGAGTGCCCAACGATGTTCTAACCAAGATTTTCAACAACCGGGTGGCTTTGTTAGAGGAGAACTTATCCCCGCAAGAGAGGGAACTCATAACCGGTAAGATCAGATCCACTATAGATGCACTGGATGAGGATTTCTTCCTGGTCCGGGAAAAATCATCGGTAATATCCAGGATCAAGGAAAGTGATGATTTTGATGGTTTGGTGGATGAGTTAATGGATGAAGTATCACCCCTCATCATAACTCAGTTCGGAAGTAATTCCAAGGTCTCATCATTTATTTTAAAGGCAGAGAAGCTCTTCACCTGCGTGCTGGATCGGGATAAGGAGAAGATCGATAAAATACGCCGGGAACTGGTCTTCATGATCCGCAACGTGGCTGATAAGGACAACCTCCAGGTGATAAGTGAGAAAAAGCCACTTCTTATAAGAGCACAGCAGATGGAGTTCTGGGAAGACCTGACATTTGAAGACGTGGAATTCCTGGTGAGGGAAATTGCACCTGTGATGAAATACTTTGAACCCACCAGCAAACCAGTGGTTGATATTTCAGCCTTTGACATGATAGTAGACTGGAAAGAGTTTGAAAAAGAGGTCAAGGAAGATGAATCCCTGAAGAGACTTTTAGAGAGAAACGAATCAGTCCGCAAGTTAAAGGAAGGTGAAGGGATAACCTCCAGAGAACTTCTGGACCTGGAAAAGGAACTCTCATCACTCAAACCAGAAATAACAATTGAATACATTCAAAAACAGCAAAATATTGACTTCCTGCTATTTTTAAGGGATATTATTAATATAAAGCGAAATGATGATCCCCGGGCCATGATTGAGAAACGTTTCGACAGTTACATAACAAACAATCCCCAATACACCTCCCGACAGCTTGAATTTTTAATGTTGTTGAAGAAGGTGTTTGCAGAGAGGAAACACATAGAGATGAAGGACCTTGGTAGTCCTCCATTTGAGGATGAGAATCCACTGGATTTATTTAGTTATGAGGAGTTAGTGGGGATTGTGGATAAGTGTAATAGAATTAGGATGTGCTGAATATGAAAATTGATGATAAGTTGATAAAAAATAGTGCGGTGAATAAAATTAAGGGATTCACAGCCAAATTTCCGGATATTCAGTATAATTCCATATTACTAATGGAAATAATAAAAATAGAAGATTATGATAAATTAATAAAAAATTTAGAAACTATATTTTCAGAACTAGACCCAATAGACTATTTGAAAATTCAAAAAGTTGAAGAAATGCTAAACAATCAAAATAAACAGATATTTAGAGATAAAAAAGTCGTGCTTCCTTTTATATCACATAGTAAATTTAGAGGCAAAATTCCTCCAGTTAATAGGGTTTTTTTAGATTTGGGAACTAATGTTGATCATGTTCAAATTAGTGTTCACAATTTTTCTCCATCGTACATTGTTTGATTTAAGATGTTTATTAAACCAAGAAGTTTCAGAAAAATTAAATTCAATAATTAATGGAATTCCTAAATCTATTTTAGAAAAACGTACTAATTTAAAAGGGGATTATAATGAACAAATTAGTCCTGACAGGCTTAAAGAGAAGAAAATAACTGATTTGAGATATTTAATCAAAAAAGAAATGATCGATATATTTTCCAACTATTTTAAAGGAAAATTTATGACTAATTCTCTTGAAAAAAAGGATTATTCTATTGTACCTGGAATAGACATATTTTCATTAGATTTCCCGATTAATAATGTAGAAAAATGGTGTGAAACTAAAAAAAATCTTTTTAGTATGTTTTCAATTGTATTTTCAGCAGACACTGCATTTCAATTTGAACGCTATTTGTTTTTTAAAGAAGATAGAAGTTTAAGAGATGATCTGAATTATCTAATATTCGCTCGTAGTTATCAGGCAATAGCAGAAAAAAGTAAAAAAACAAAAGAACAACAAAAAATAGCTGAGATTAATCCGGAAAATGTAAATATTATAAACGGATTGATTAAATGTCCTTTTTCATTATTAGCTGTTGAACGAGAAGTTGATAGCCAAATTACATCTATAAATAGAATTAATAGCATTATCGAAGAAGAAATGCGTAATTTAAAAAATGAAGATATTAAAAGTTTGTTAGAAAAAACAGAGATCATATTTAGAGGTAAATTCGAATTTGAAAGATTTAAAATTGAAACGAATAGTTATGTGCAAAATTTATCTTTTTGTCAATTTTTTTCGTTGAATAAACAAAATGAGTTTTTTGATATTTTAAAAACGACCATGAAAGTAAAACTAGAATTGATAGAGAATATTACTTTAAAATATTCAAAACAAGCACAGGCTAATTTAGAATTAAAAAATATGGATTATACTCGAAAATCTCAGGAAAAAATATTTTGGTTAACTGTTGTAGTAGGTATTTTCACATTCATACAAGTTTTAGGTCTCTTAAAGGGTGTCGATTTGAGCCAATTCATCCTGCTACATAATCTTACAGCACCATTCGTTATTATTTTGTTATTAATATTTTCTATAATTCTAATCTAGTTTAACTCGCTTCTTTTCGTTAGAAATAATATAATCTAAATTCAATGGCCATTTTGTCCCAAAATATTTATTCAAAAGAGGTTGTAGTTCTTTTCCATTAATTAACTCAATACCATTTTCGGAAGCAAATTCTTTTCCAGGTTTAGAAAATTCAGAAGTAGTAACTAAAACGCATTTGTTGGCTTTAGCAGCACTTAAAGCACCATAAAGATTCATAATTTTTGGTCTTCCGACAGTTCCTGTGTACCTCTTACATTGTATTAATAAGATTTCTTTTTCACCAACAGATGATTTTTTAGCAATTATATCTACTCCACCATCTCCTGATCTTTTAGTCACTTGTGTTTCGTAGCCCATTTCAGAATATAATGCAGAAATTAAAAATTCAAAGTCATAGGGATCTATTGAAAGTAGTATTTCATCAGGATGTTTTGCATAAATAAATTTTGCACGTATTAACGCTTTAGCATCTAGAAGGCCGCTGAATTTACCATCCGGTAATAATTGGATATGTGCGGTGAAATACGCCCCTATAGATTCTATTGCTAGTTTAGGATGATTTGGTAGAAGATCAATTATCCAAGTATTTCCCTCCCAGGGTTCTATATTTTTGTTTAAATATCCATTTAACAGGCGTTTATAAAATTCAAGTTGAATCAAATTTATAAATTGTTTTTTATCATTTTTATGACAATGTAACAAGTATTTTAATTTAAATATATCTCCATTAAAACTTCCTGAACGAATTAAGAATTTTCTGATCAAATTAATTACTTCTTTTTCCTCACGTTCATGAATACTTTCTAAATACTTTTCTCTAAAATCTTCATTAGGAAACATATAATCGATGAAAAGATATTTTTTGTCTTTTTTTGAAAATATTAACTCTAGCCATTCATTAATATCCATTTCTTGAACATCAATTACGCTATTTTCTAAATCTAAATCCAAATTATCCTCTATTATTTTATCTAAATCATCTGATTTATTTTCCATACAATCCACCTATCAATATGAAGTATTTTATATATGTAAATTAAATATATTTTATGATTTCATAAATGCATGGATTTTGAGGGCATTTGAATGAAAATTAATGAAAAATCAAATGATGAACTGTCCAAAATCAAGTTATCAGGAATACTCGACACGATCGAAAATGGAAATCGTCCTAAAGGCGGAATTAAAGATTTAGATGAAGGAGTTCCAAGTTTAGGTGGTGAACATTTAACAAAATTAGGTGGATTTAATTTCAAAAAGCTGAGATTAGTTTCTCAAGAATATTATTATTCGCTAAAAAGAGGGAAAATAAAACAAAACGATGTTTTGATTGTAAAAGATGGAGCAACCACCGGCAAAGTTTCATTTGTTGATGAGGATTTCCCTTTTCAAGAAGCCGCGGTAAATGAACATGTTTTTATTCTAAGAGGAAAAAAAGATTTAATCCATCCTAAATTTCTTTTTTATCATATTTTTTCACCATTTGGCCAATTACAAATCATGAAAAACTTTAGAGGAGCAGCTATCGGTGGTATTAACACTCAATTTGTTAAAAATTATTATATCTATTTACCATCACTCAAAAACCAAATGAAAATCGTCGAAATCATGGAAAAGGCCGAAAAACTGAAAGAATGGCGGGCTGAAGCTGATGGATTGGCCGATGAGTATTTGAAAAGTGTTTTTCTGGAAATGTTTGGAGATCCTGTTAAAAATAAAAAGGGTTGGAAAAGGGCCAAATTATCTGAATTAGGAACTTGGAAGAGTGGTGGAACACCATCAAGGCAGAGAAAAGAATTTTTTACTGGAGAAATTCCATGGTACACTTCTGGAGAATTAAACAATACGCATATTTCAGATAGTATTGAAAATATCACGGAACAAGCAATTGAAAATTCAAATGCTAAATTAATTAAACCTAATTCTTTGTTATTGGGCATGTACGATACTGCTGCTTTAAAATCGAGTATCACAACAACTTATTCATCATGCAATCAAGCAATCGCTTATTCAGAATTAGAAAACAAAAATTCAAATATAATTTATGTTTATTATGCAATTCAAATAGGCAGAAAGTTTTTTATGAGTCGTCAAAGAGGAATAAGGCAAAAAAACCTAAATTTAACAATGGTGAAAGACACTGAGATCCCATTACCTCATTTAGAACTCCAAAATCAATTTGCAGAAATTGTCCAACAAGTTGAAACCCTAAAATCTTACCAATCTAAATCCAAACAAGAAATAGACAACCTATTTAACACCCTAATGCAAAAAGCCTTCAAAGGAGAACTCGTATGCTAGACTCTGACCTTAAATCAAAGATAAACCAATTATGGGATAAGTTCTGGAGTAGTGGAATATCCAATCCCCTGCAGGCCATTGAACAGATGTCCTACTTAATGTTCATGAAACGTTTAGATGATGATGAGATCTCCAGGGAGAAGAATGTCCAGCTTAAAGGGGGAGAATATGAGTCTATATTTAAAGACTACCCTGATTGCAGGTGGTCTAACTGGAATAACATGGCTGCTGATGAGATGCTGGGACATGTTCGGGATAAAGTATTCCCTTTCTTACGGGATCTTTGTGGTTCTGATTCACTTTACAGTCGCTACATGAAGGATGCAGTCTTTGCCATTCCCACCGGGACTCTCCTGACTGAAGCCACCAAAATTATCGATGATATGCATATTAAAGACCGGAACATGGACACCAAAGGGGATTTATACGAGTACCTCCTATCTGAACTTAAAACCTCTGGTAAAAATGGTCAGTTCCGTACCCCTAGGCACATCATCCAGATGATGGTGGAACTGGCAAACCCTAAAATTGGGGAAACTGTCTGTGATCCAGCATGTGGTACTGCTGGTTTTTTAGTCAATTCTTACCAGCACATCCTTAAATCAAATACTTCCCCTGAATTAATTAAAATTGATGATGAAGGTATCCAATACAACTTCAAAGGAGACAAATTAAGCCCAGAAGAATTCAAGTTTCTGAAGAGTAAAACACTTTATGGATATGACTTCGACCAGACCATGGTTCGAATCTCTTTAATGAACCTGATGATGCACGGGATCAACGAACCTTACATTGATCAGCTTAACACCCTTTCTATGAGATACAACCAGAAACCAGAATATGATATTGTCCTGGCCAATCCACCATTTAAGGGAAGCATAAATAAAGAAGAATTAAGTGATGATTTCTCAATTAACACTACCAAGACTGAGATTCTCTTTTTAGAGTTAATGTACAATATCCTAACGATAGGTGGAAGATGTGCAGTTATTGTGCCTCAAGGAGTTTTATTTGGAAATTCAAGAGCCCATAAATCCATAAGAATGAAACTTTTAGAGGATTGCAGGTTAGATGCTGTGATCTCAATGCCTTCTGGTGTTTTCAAGCCCTATGCAGGGGTCTCCACCGGTATTTTAATCTTCACCAAGGGAGAACCCACTGAAAAAGTCTGGTTCTATGACATGGAAGCCGATGGATATTCATTAGATGATAAAAGGACATTTATTGATGGAAAAGGAGATATTCCAGATATTATTGAAAAATTCAACAAGAAAAATGAAGAAGATCTGGAAGATAGGAAAGCAAAATGTTTTGTGGTTCCGCTGGATGAGATTAAAGAAAATGATTACAGTCTCAGCATCTCTAATTACAAGGAAATTGAGTATGAAGAGATTGAATATGAACCTCCAGAAGTAATTAAAAAGAAGATTTTGGAATTGGAGGAAAAAATCATTGCTGGTTTGAAAGATTTAGATATCTGATGAAAAATTCATTTATTCTTTATAAGAGAGTATGAATGTAAAAAATTCAGATAATATAAAAGCTCATATGTTATTTGGATTTTTCATTGAAGAAACTTAAACTAAATTCACTAATTTTTATCTAATTGAATTGTTAATCTAAAGTATTATATAATAAAATATTTAATTTATTGATTAATGAGCCCGATAACTGAGATTAATTTAGAAAATGATAAACCAGACTCGGTTAGAGTAGGGGTCGTTCAATTTAATTTAAATAAATATTTAACAGAACGTAAAGGATTATTATGTGCTAATGATAATTTAGCGTCTGAAAAATATAAAAATTTTATGAAATGCGCTAAGAATCGTGATATTAATATTCTTTGTTTCCCTGAATTATCTTCAAACTCAGATTTATTAGATGAATTAAAAGTGTTTTCAGACGAAAATAAAATGATAATAATTGCTGGAAGTTATTATGATCATAAACGAAAAAATGTTTGTCCGATAATTATTCCAAACAAGGAAATTTTTTTTTCTGAAAAGATTAATTTATCTCCTCTTGAGGACTCTCCTTATGCTGATATGAGGCCCTCAAAAGGTGAAATAATATACGTGATTAAAAATTCCATTTTTGGATCCTTTGCTGTGTTAATTTGTGCCGATTTTTTGGATGATAAAATAAGAAATCAAATTTATGAAAACTCTATTGATTTTTTATTTGTAATATCACTAAATCGACAGTCTGATACTTGGCATATTGACATGAATAGAAACTGTGAAAAAAATGAAGATGGGTTATACGTACTTTACTCAAATTCGGTAATGGATGAATATGGGGATGGAAAAAGCGCAATATTTGGAATCATGGATAATATCCATTTAGATGAAACATTACATCATTCGGTTAAGTACAAATTTATGGAAATTATGGATGAAAATATGCTTGTGGCTGATTTTGATATTAAAAATAAAAAACCTTCAAGACCTAGAAATATAAAAAATTCACCGAATATAATCCCCCAGTATCCATACAGTACTAAAGCAAAAAAAGAATTGATGACGTTTTTTAACATTATTGGACTACAAGAAAAGAGATATAAAAGAATTGATGATTTATTTGTTCCCCCAAAAAATTATAATGAAATTTATAACAAATTAAGAGATGATAAAATAGTTTTTATAGTAGGTGATCCCGAAATTGGGAAAACATATACTTCTGTAAAACTACTTTTAGATTCATACCGAAATGATGGTTATTACCCAATTTATTTTAAGGGACATGATTTAAGTGAACAAATCGAAGCAATGACAGAAAAGGTTGATTCAGTAGTAAAAGACGATGTTGTCGTTTATTTTGAAGATCCGTGGGGAAAAACAGAATTCAAAGTATTTGATCATGTATTTAGAGATGTCAGCGATTTAATTAATAGAATTTCAGAAGTTAACGCTCGTGTTATAATCACTTCTCGTTTAAACATTTTTAAATTAATTGAAAAGAAAAAAGAGTCACTTAAAGATTTATGGATGCATGTTAAGAAACTAAGTATCAAATTAGCTTATACTGAAGAAAACCTTATTGAAATATTAGAAAACTATTTGGAGACCTTCAGACCAGAATGGCATGAAAATCCCACAATTGTATCATTGGTCAAGGATGCAATTGCAGATAATACATTAAAAACTCCAATGAGTATTAAAAAATTAATAGAATCTCATGAAGCTAAAATTACTGAAGATGAACAAATAATTCAAAGAGTACTTGAAAACGCTTCACAAGAAACAAATATTGCATTTGGAAGGGAAATTGAAGCAATTTTTCAATCTAGAGAGTACGAAAAAATAGTATTTTTAAGTTTTCCATATATTGCTCCTTTTGATACTCAGTTTATTAAAATAACATTCGAAAAATTTTTATTGTTTTTAAATGACAAGTATAAATTTGATTTAATACAAGCAAACGATTTTGATTATCACATAGGCTGGTTTAAAGAAGAAATTGATATTTATTCAGAAGAAACTTTAGAATTGTTAAAATTTTCCCATCCATCTTATTCTGATGGCTTTTCTTTTGCTTTAAAGAATAATCCCGAGTTATATAATAAAATTTTTAGCAATTTTTTAATGGAATTAGCTAACTATGGATCAGAAATTAGATTAAAAATTGGAAATTTTTTATTTGAAAATTTTGATGTTTTTCCAGAACCTAAAATTTTGCAAATATTATTATCTGATTCTGATTTTAATGTTAGGAAATTAGTTAGTAAGATAGTTTTTGAACATTTCGATGAGTTTTCTGAAGTCCCTGAAGAAATTATTGAAAAAATGTCAACCGATGAAAACACTGAAGTTAGAATAACCTCCGGAGAAATCATCACAGAAAACTTTGAAACATTCCCACAATTCGCTGAGAACATAGTTTTTAAAATGTTAGATGATGAAGAGCCAATAATTCGAAAATTGATTGGTGAGATAGTTTTTGAACATTTCGATGAGTTTTCTGAAGTCCCTGAAGAAATTATTGAAAAAATGTCAACCGATGAAAACACTGAAGTTAGAATAACCTCCGGAGAAATCATCACAGAAAACTTTGAAACATTCCCACAATTCGCTGAGAACATAATTACACAACTTACCGAAGACAAAGATTTAGACGTGGTGAAAGCTACCGGGCAAAAAATTGCAAGAAATTATAATAAGTTTAAAGAATTCACAGAAAATTCACTTTTATCCATGTCTGAAAATGTTGATCCCCTCGTAAGAATGTTATCTGGTGAAGTTATAACAGAAAACTTTGGAATATTCCCCAAATTTGCAGCTAATATTATGGAAAAACTATCAAATGATAGTGACCTTAGTGTCCGAAACTCGTTAGGGTTCCATATAAAGAAACATTTTATTAACCTCCCTACATCAATTGAACGTATAGTTTTTAAAATGTTAGATGATGAAGAGCCAATAATTCGAAAATTGATTGGTGAGATAGTTTTTGAACATTTCGATGAGTTTTCTGAAGTCCCTGAAGAAATTATTGAAAAAATGTCAACCGATGAAAACACTGAAGTTAGAATAACCTCCGGAGAAATCATCACAGAAAACTTTGAAACATTCCCACAATTCGCTGAGAACATAGTTTTTAAAATGTTAGATGATGAAGAGCCAATAATTCGAAAATTGATTGGTGAGATAGTTTTTGAACATTTCGATGAGTTTTCTGAAGTCCCTGAAGAAATTATTGAAAAAATGTCAACCGATGAAAACACTGAAGTTAGAATAACCTCCGGAGAAATCATCACAGAAAACTTTGAAACATTCCCACAATTCGCTGAGAACATAATTACACAACTTACCGAAGACAAAGATCTGAACGTTAAAAAGTCGTTAGGAAAAAACCTTGCAAAAATATTTGTACAAAAACCTGATCTAGGTGAAAAATATATTGAAATGCTTTCGGGTTATGAGGATCCTGCTTTAGAATTGTTAATTGGAGATATTTTTAGTTTATTTTATTCTAAAAACAATTTTTTATCTGAAAATTTGCTTATAAGTTTATCTGAAAGTGAAGATTCTGATTTAAGGCTTTCTGCATGCGGAATAATTAAAATGAATTACGAATTATTTCCTCAATTAGCTGATCAATTATTATCTGAGCTATCTATAGATTCTGTCGAAGATGTTAGTAATGCTGCAGAAAGAATTTTGAATCCTAAATTTATTGAAGATGTTGACATTGGTGAACAATTAGAAAACATGAATATAACAAATGAATGGGATGAAAATGATAATTGGGATGAATATTAGTAAGTATTTGAATGAATACTTTAAAAAATGGAATGTAACCTCTAAACATTAGGCAGGGCAAACAACTTTCCTTATCCCGAACTATACACAAATGTAAATGAGTTTTACTGTATCGCTCTTTGAGTTATGCTTCAAAAGATGATTATCTCAATAGTTCAAGTGAATATCATGAATTTATAGAGAAAAAGACTTTGCCCGATAATATGGGGATAAAGTATTAAATACTTTGCCCGTATAGAAAAGATTGTGGAAAACCTGTTTCCAAGATACATTCACTTAAAGATTTACATCTGAATATTTACGGGTTTACACTTTTAAAAGAATTTCACTGAATAGAATTCCTATTTGGAGTTATAAGCAATGTTGAATTGAAATAGGGGTTTTTATTGGGGGTATTGGGTTTGTTTAAGTAATTCTGAGCTTGTTTTAATTTTAGGGCATATTTATTAATTTTTGAAGGAATGGATATGAAGGCAAATGACACAAAAATAGAGACATTTTTACAGGGAAGCAAGCAATTTGTAGTACCTCTTTTCCAGAGAACTTACAGTTGGGAAAAAGAGGATATAAAAAAACTTTGGACAGATTTAAAGGCTACTAGGGATGATCCTGAGTATATTCATTTTTTTGGATCCTTTGTTACAATGCCGATTCCAACAGGTCCCGGAATTCCAGATGAATATATTGTCATAGATGGACAGCAACGATTAACTACCATTTTTACCCTTTTAATTGCATTAAGGAATCAAATAATCAGCTTAGATCCAGATTATCCAAACAAAGATGAAATAGACGAGATGTATCTCATAAATAAATTTCAACCGCAATTTAAATATAAACTTGCACCGACTCAAGCAGACAGAACAATCTTCAATACTCTAATTGATGACCTAAATCCATTCATTGATAATTCACACATGCTATTTGATGTATACAGTTATTTTAAAAGCGAATTTTCTTTGTTAGGTAATATTGATAAACTTATTGAATATAAAGACGCATTACTATCACGTTTTATGGTTGTAGATATTTATCTTGAAAGTGGTGATGATCCTTATTTAATTTTTGAAAGCTTAAACGGTACTGGAAAACCGTTAACACAGTCAGATCTTATAAGAAATTACCTTTTTATGAAGTTTGATCAGAATGATCAGGAATCACAGGAGAAATATTATAGAAAATTATGGTATCCAATGCAACAAGAGTTGCAAGATAATTTAGAATATTTCATCAGACATTTCTTATCCATTAACGGTGTTTTACCTACCTTTAATAAGATATATTCCGTTTTCAAGGAAAAATATGATGTCGAAGCCAAAAATCAAGATGATATAATCAAATTAATGGAAGATCTCCATAGATATGCTGGTTATTATTCCAAATTTTTAAACCCAAAAAATGAAAGCAACGAGAATATTAGGTCTTATTTTGAAAAATTTAAGCGATTAGAAGTTACTACTCCTTATCCATTATTATTAGCATTATACAATGATTATGCAAAGGAACCTGGCGAAAAAGGTAAAATAGACACTGAAGTGTTCTTAGATTGTTTGAAATCTATCGAAACTTACGTTTTGAGGAGAGCTGTCTGTAAAATTCCGGTTAATGCGCTTAACCAATATTTACCGACTATATACAGTTCGCTGGATCCTGAAAATGTAAGCAAATCCCTAAAAGATATGTTTAAGAATGCCAAAGGTTCTCGTAGAATGCCGGATTCAGAAGAATTTAAAAAATGTTTTAAAGATGGTGTAATGCCTAAAAAAACAATACGGTATGTATTAGAAGAAATTGAGAAATATCCAGACAATAAAGAGTTAGTGGACCCTTCAACACTCCAAATTGAACATATTATGCCTCAAACTTTGACTAACGACTGGAAAAATGATTTAGGCGAAAATTGGGAATTATTACATAAAAAATATCTTGAAACTATTGGTAATCTAACTTTAACTGGTTATAATCCTGAATATTCAAACAGAACTTTCAAAGAAAAGAATACTATGGAAAATGGTTTTAAAGAAAGTGGATTAAGATTGAATGCTTATTTATCAACTTTTGATACGTGGAATAAAGAAGGAATTACGAAACGTGCCAATTATCTTTTAAGAATAGCTCTAGAACTCTGGAATATGGATTAATATGTGATTAGTTAATCAGATGTGGATTAAGGAGATTACCAAAGTTGGTCCAAGTAATGATCCCACGCCATATGCGGGAGATTCATTGCACTGCCTTTGTGCAGTCATCTTTGGGGGTTCCCTCCATTTATCTGTTCCCTGTTATAAGGTCAGGATACTCCTCAATTATATTCTGAAAGTCCAGTTCTCTGGTATGTTTTTTCTTCCATTTCCACGAATTCGTTGTTTTTTTTTTATTATGTATGGATAAATGCATTAGTGAATATTTATTTTTTAAGTAGAATACGAATTGCAAAAACATGTCTAACTGACAAAAATTGTAACTTTTTTTAATTCAACAGATCACAAATATTAAATATGGAAAAGGTTATTTCAATTAAATAAGGAGAATTTCTATAAAAATTTGGATATTTGGTTTTAATCTAAGTGTATAGATTATTTAAATGCGTTTTTATAGAATTTGCCATATATTATATGGTATTTGTGAGTATAGGAATATTCTAAAATTGTCGATGATTATTTGTCAATCGATGACTATACTCATGTAAAACGTTTAGGTGTTAAGTTAAAACTTTCATTGATTGGGAACCCTTAATCGATGGGGAAATTTGCATCTCTCACCAGATAAACCGTTTGAAATTAAGTAAATTTAGAGGGATTTAATTGATAAGCGTAGGTAAAAAAGTAAAAAATGTAAAATTAGGATTTGAAGGTGTTGTGGTTGATAAGAAGGAACGAATACATCCACATAAGGTTTACTTTGAACAAAAAATGACCATAACTCCTCCTACAACTGATGGATCATGGTATACCAAGATGTATCTAGTTAAAAATCCTACCGAAGGTAGTATGTGGTTTGATGAAAAAAGCTTAATTGAAATTTAATTTTGTTTTTTTAAAAGATCAACACACTTAATTGCAAAGGGCTTTTTATGGAAATGGTAATTTTATCATTTATTCTTTTTTTTTTAATTGTAGTCGTGAAAACGTCGATCTCTAACATTAAATAAACTAATATTACCTTATTCAAGTAGAAATGGCTGCATTGGTGCCCATTTGCCTTTCCATTCAATGGGTATAAGTTGTTTTGTTACTATCTCCGGTAATCCTTGGGCTGCTATGGCACGGTCTTCAGGAGATAAGTTGTATAACACAAAGGGTCCCAACAAATATTCAGGACCAGCGTACTCCTGAAAAAACTCTACAAACTCCTTTTGTATTCTCATCATCTCTTCAGAGTCAATTTTCAAACTTCCTACTCGCCCGTATAACTGCGTATTCTCAATCTGTATATGTTCGTGCCATTTTTGATCTATTTTACCTAAACCTGATTTTAGAAGTTGGAGTGACTTCATTTCGTCATTTTCTACCTTTAAACTGTCAAGCCCGCTGTTTATTTCCTGCAATCCGCTTTTAAATATATTGTGTTCCGATATCAATCGTTGGTATGGTACTTCAGGTAATTTGTCCATGAAGTAAGGGAATATCTTCTCATCTTCAACCAGATGATGTCCATTAAGGACTGATGAAAAGGTCTGAACATATTTAAGGAAACCATCACGATGTTGTGTTTCTAATTCACCGCTATTTAAAAAACTATCAACATTCTGAATGGACAAAGCCAGGCCACGAGTCATAACCTTGTGAAAACGGATATAGTCCTCCCCTACGTTGGGCGGATTTTCATTAGACATTTAAAACCTCCTTCTATACTAGATTATCTAAAACTATTCTAATATCTGTTAAAATTAAAAGTTATAATTTATGAATATATCAGACTGAAAAAAACTTTAAGACTGTAAAAAAATCAGACTGGTTTTTTCTTTGTATTATATCAAAGGAATAATGATTTTAAAATTATTTAACCACAAACTACTTATACCACAAAAACCATATCGACTACCGATATTCAGATATCGAGTCTTGATATAATGATATCGGATGATGATAACCTATGACCAAAATACAGAATAAAAGTGAAGAATTCCTCCAGAACATCAAGATGATCATTGTTGGGTTGATGGTAGCGGTGTTTATATTCTCCTTAAACGGTACCATCACCAGTACAGCCATGCCCAGTATTATTGCCAGTATTGGTGACATGAAAGACTATGTCTGGCCGTTTACAATTTATTTTGCCACATTATCAGTTTCTATGATGCTTTCTGGAAAGTTATCCGATTATTACAGCGAAAAAAAGATCATTATAAGTGCAATAGCTCTTTTTATAATAAGCTCTGCCCTCTGCGGACTTTCACATAACATGCCAGAACTCATACTGTTCAGAGGAATACAGGGTTTTGCTGGTGGATTGCTCATGATGATTCCACTTAAACTGGCTGGAGAAATGCTACCAACCGGGAAAAGAAGCATGGTTATTGGAATTTTCTCATCGGTATCAGCAATTTCCACCATTGTGGGGCCAACAGTAGGGGGTTTTATTACAGATACCCTGGGATGGAACTGGGTGTTCTTCGTAAATGTGCCAATCGGTGCTGTGGCAATGGTTTTACTCTGGAAATACCTTCCAGATATGGGGAAAGATATAACACAGAAAATATTCGATTACAAAGGTCTGATAACTTACATAATAAGTTTAGGTACATTACTCCTGGCATTAACTTTCATCCAGCAGAATGTAAACACAGGTATGTTAACTCTGATAGCCCTATTTGCCTGCGCAGCTGTCATGTTACTTGCATTCGTATGGGCTGAAAAGAATGCTAGAGAACCCCTCCTGCCACTTCACCTGTTTAAAAATAATATATTCACCATATCTGCTGTCAGCATGTTTTTAATCGGAACTTTGATGATAAGCAGTACCACTTATATTCCCCTCTTCTTACAAAAAGTACAGGGAATGACTGCTTCTGCTGCGGGAATTTTCATAGCCCCTCTGTTTATAAGTGTCACAGTCATGTCTATTCTAGGGGGAAAAATACTTGAAAAAACAGGCAGATATAAAATAATGGCATTATCCAGCTTCATATTTTTCATCCTGGGTATGGGATTACTCTCCACCATGACCCTCACCACCAGCAACCTGGAAGTGGTTATTTACTCGATTCTAATAGGAATCGGTCTGGGTCTTTCAATCCTCATATTTACCGTGATCTCTCAAAGCGCGGTGGAAAAACAGGATTTAGGTGTTGTAACTGGTTCAATTCAATTATCCAGAATGCTGGGTAATGTGCTGGGTTTAACAGTATTGGGAGTAATTGTAAACATGACCCTGGGTGTGGCAAGTGCCAGTTCCCAGGTTTCACCCGTACTTTTAAATAATGCCCTTCATAATGTATTTTTTGCAGGGCTGATAATTGGTGTAGCCGGTTTTATAATGTGCTTACTCCTAAAAGAGACAGAACTGGACTGAAGTGTCATCTTATGACATGAACTAGAATGAAAGTGTCATTTTATGATTATGATACGTGTCATCATGAATGATATGGTTAAAGTTTCGCCTTATAATAGGGGATCAATGATGATTAATAGGGATGTATTAATTGAATTAAACAGAACATATGGGGAATAAATGCTGGAGATGAGCCAATGGAGGAGAATTTGAAACCAGATGATCTGGAATCTGGAGGAGAGGAAAGATTCAAAAGAGGGGAAATTATCCTGGAAGTACTGGATAAAATACAGAAGGTAGGTAGTAGTTTAAGGATATGGATACTCCACGTTCTGATGAAGAGCCCCAAAAATGGGGTGGAAATAATGGATGCTATCCAGAAACATCTGGAGGTAATTCACCGCCTGGATTACATGCGAAACCTCAATGAAACGGGAGGAGAATACAGTGCCCAAGAGTTACAGGAAACCTTAAAAATGAGTCATTCTCGCCCTTCCCCTGGCTCAGTATATCCCATGCTAAAAAAAATGGTTGACGATGATCTCATCACCAAAGAAGATAATGGAAAATACAGTTTAACCACCAGTGGCCGTGAATTGGCCAATGAAATATTTGGCAATCTCAAAAAAAGCAGGGAATACAAACAGACTACTGTTAAAAATTCATTAATTGAAATAAACAGGCACATAACTTATTTAGAAACCCTTCAACAGCAAGAATTACTTCCTTATGAAGACCTGATGGTGGAAATGAACCGAAGGTTGAGGAAATTAACCTACTCATTACTGGATGATTGAAAATAATCCACACCCTACCATTAAATGGATTTTAATGGTGTTTTACTCTCAACTTTACTTCTTTTTAGATCACCTCTACCCATAAATTCTAAATAGTATTAAGTTCTATATAGTATTAAATCCTAAATAGTACTGAGTTCTACAAAGTGGAATTTCAGATAGTGTAACAATTCAGGTTGTAGAAATTCAGTAAAAAAGCAGAACAATCAAATAAAAATTTTTAATAAAAACCTGGAACTAATAAATAAATGTTAGGAAATATTAAAAAAACGGATATTTTCTCCAAAAATATATTGTGAAATATCAGTGAGGAAGCTTTGAATTAGTAAGGAAGCTCTGGAAAAAACACGAAATTCTACATTCTTACCTGAATTAAAACGTGAAAATAAGAGAGTGAAATTATGAATAAAAAAGGCAAAATAACTGCTAGTGGTGGTACTACAAACCTTGAATGGTGGCCAAATCGTTTAAATCTCGATATCTTACGTCAGCATTCAGAAAAATCCAATCCAATGGATGAAAGTTACAACTACGCTCGTGAATTTGAGAGTCTAAACCTAAGCGCAGTGAAGAAGGACCTCTATGGACTCATGACTGATTCACAGGAATGGTGGCCAGCAGACTTTGGCCACTACGGGCCCCTCTTCATCCGTATGGCCTGGCACAGCGCCGGAACCTACCGAGTAGGAGACGGCCGTGGAGGTGGAGGTCATGGTAACCAACGTTTAGCACCTTTAAGCAGCTGGCCCGACAACACCAACTTGGACAAAGCCCGCAGGCTGCTCTGGCCCATCAAACAAAAATACGGCCAGAAAATTTCATGGGCCGATCTGATGATCCTGGCTGGAAACGTGGCCCTGGAATCCATGGGCTTTGAAATCTTCGGCTTCGGTGGAGGAAGAGAAGACATCTGGGAACCGGAAAAGGACATCTACTGGGGTTCCGAGAAAGAATGGCTGGGAGGAAAACGCCACGAAAAGGGCAGTGACCTGGATAAACCACTGGCCGCCATTGAAATGGGATTAATCTACGTAAACCCAGAAGGACCCGATGGCAAACCAGACCCCCTTGCCGCAGCAGATGATATCAGGGAAAGTTTCGCCCGTATGGCCATGAACGATGAGGAAACAGTGGCCCTCATTGCTGGTGGCCACGCTTTCGGTAAAACCCACGGCGCTGGGGACCCCAAGTATGTGGGACCAGAACCAGAAGCTGCACCAATCGAAGAACAGGGCCTGGGCTGGAAGAGCAGTTACAAAACCGGGAAAGGAAATGACACCATCACCGGAGGCCCGGAAGTTATCTGGACCAACACACCCACTGCCTGGGATAACAACTTCTTCCGGATCCTGTTCGAATCCGAATGGGAACTTGAAAAGAGCCCGGCAGGTGCCTACCAGTGGAAACCCAAAGATGGTGCCGGTAAAGACACAGTACCCGATCCCCACGACCCAGGAAAACGCCGCACCCCTGGTATGTTAACCACTGACCTCTCGTTACGTTTTGACCCAGAATACGAGAAGATCTCAAGACGTTTCTATGAAAACCCGGATGAACTTGCCCATGCATTTGCCCGGGCCTGGTTCAAACTAACCCACCGGGACATGGGCCCCAAAACCCGGTACCTCGGCCCAGAAGTACCAGACGAGGACCTCATCTGGCAGGACCCCATACCCCCAGTGGACCATGAGCTTGTAAATGAAGAGGACATCCAGAACCTCAAGGACAAAATACTGGCTTCAGATCTCTCCATCCAAGAGATGGTGTATACTGCCTGGGCATCAGCATCCACCTTCCGTGGTTCAGACAAGCGTGGAGGTGCCAATGGTGCCCGCATCCGACTGGCACCCCAGAATGACTGGGAAGTCAACCAGCCAGACCAGCTGAAGAAAGTGCTCAAAACACTGGAAGGCATCCAGAACAAGTTCAACCAGGCACAGTCCGGTAACAAGAAGGTTTCACTGGCTGATCTCATTGTACTGGCCGGTTGTGCTGGTATTGAACAGGCTGCCAGAAATGCAGGTCAAGAGGTAACTGTGCCTTTCACACCGGGAAGAATGGACGCCCTGGAGGAACAGACTGATGCAGATTCCTTTGCGGTGCTGGAACCGGTTGCCGATGGTTTCCGGAACTACCAAATGATGCAAACCGAAGAAAAAGCAGAGGAGTTACTGGTGGACAGAGCACAACTTTTAACCCTAACCATTCCAGAGATGACAGTCTTAATTGGCGGTTTAAGAGTCCTGGATGCCAACTTCAAAGGGTCACCCCACGGAGTCTTCACCCAGACACCAGGGGCACTTACCAATGACTTCTTCAGGAACCTGCTGGACATGCAAACCGAATGGAACGCAACCGAAGATGAAAACGTGTTTAAGGGAAGTGACAGAGAAACTGGTGAATCCAAATGGACTGCTACCCGTGTGGACCTCATATTTGGTTCAAACTCCGAACTTCGGGCAGTGGCAGAAGTTTACGCATCTGCTGATGCCCAGGATAAGTTCCTCAAAGACTTTGTAATGGCCTGGGATAAGGTTATGAACCTGGACCGGTTCGACCGGGCTTAATCATTATGGCATATCCCCTATTTTTTTTCACTTTTTTTTATTTTGTCTTGTTTTGTTTGAGATTACAAATCCCCTTAGGTTACAAATCCCAGCTTCATATGAACTACACTCTGCCATCTAAACCCATAGGAAGCACCCTTCCCAAAAACATTTTTATTCATAAAAAAACAATTTATAATAAAGGGGGGTTGGAAAAAATGGAAAGTTCTACTAAGAATGATATTTTAAAGCTGGCAGGATCCTTTATAATCGTTATTATTTTTGCAGCCATAGGTAGTTTGGCTACCTTTTCTCAAATACCAACCTGGTATGCGACTCTAATTAGACCAGACTGGGCACCACCAAGCTGGGTGTTCCCGGTGGTATGGACTACTCTTTACATCTTAATGGCACTGGCACTGTTCCTGGTGTGGAGGAAAGGTCTGGAAACCAAACCTGCAAAGGTGGCAGTAGCAATATTTTTAGTGCAGCTGGCCATAAACGCCATATGGTCGGTGGTATTCTTCGGACTCCATTCCCTAGGAGGTGGAGTGGTACTGGTAGTAATGCTGTGGATAGCAATACTGGCCAACATCATTGTATTCTACCGAATATCCAAATGGGCAGGCATACTCCTCGTACCTTACATAATATGGGTTACAATAGTCAGTTACCTCAACTACACAGTATATCTCTTAAATCCATAATTTAACACAGTAAAACTGGGGTTACAGGCAATCAATACCTTAGTATTCCTTTTTTTATTGATTTTTGTTTTAATGATCTAATTTTAGTGAATTGTTGAAGTAACAGTGTGGTTAAGTTTAAAAATCAGAATCCATATAATTCTAGCACAAAATAAAAAAAAGAGAAAGATATGAATAATATGGAACCTATACCCATAAAATTTCCTGTTAAGGGTGAGTGGATGGTCTTAAATAGTCCTGGTACAAAAATTCCCAGTCATGGTACCCATTCTTTTGCAACAACCTATGCCTACGACCTCATGCAGGTTGACTGGACCCAAAAACATGTTAAATTCCACAGGAAAAACAATTTAGATCATATTCTAGGTAGGGTGCATTTGAAGGACTGTTACTCCTATGGAAAACCGATTTACGCACCTATTTCTGGCAGGGTAGTTGAAGCCCTTGACGGATACCCTGAACGCGACCCTGTACAGCCACTCCGTGATATTTCAGTGGCCTTCAGGAATGCCTGGTTTTTTGACCCCCACAAACATAACATCCAGGATATTGGGGGCAATTTCGTTATAATTCAATGTGACCAAATATGGGATGGAATATGGGCATTTCTCGGTCATATGAAAACTGGTTCTGTAAAGGTGAAAAAGGGTGATAGAATCGAATCAGGCACTCTCATCGGGAATGTGGGTCATTCCGGTAACTCAACAGCCCCTCACCTTCATTTCCACCTCATGGATGGTCCTGATGCAACCACTGCCCGGGGTGTTCCCTGTTGTTTTGGGGAATACGAATTATGTCAGGATAAACAATGGGTTAAGGTAAAAAATGGAATACCCAAAAATGAGGATAGGATTCGTTTTTAATTTTACTAAGGTCCTCCAGTGAGATACTCATCTGGAAAAACTCACATGATCAATGTGAAAAAATTACTTACATCTGGACTTGGGATCCATTTCTTGTTGATTTTGTGATGGAATTGCAGTTAATTTTATATGTAATGATTAATAATGTTAAATTGATTATCATGTTTTATCATGATAAATTAAATCAGTTTTAAGTGATGTGTATGTTAAGAATAAAAGGAATATACGAACTCCCCCATGAAGAAGATGGATTCAGAATCTTAATTGATGAATCCTGGCCTGAAAACTTATCCAGAGAAGAAGCTCAAGTCGATTTATGGCTTAAAGACATATCCCCACCGGATCAACTCCAATGGGAGGATGGGGAAAGGATACGCTCTGCTGGTGTTGAACAGGGAAATCCTGAGGAACTCTGGAGACAAACTGCCCTAAAACTTATCAGGGATACTGAAAAAGAGAAAGGGACTGTTACTTTTTTATGCTCCACTATTCAGAGCATAAACCAGTTGCAGTTTTAAACTAGTCACGGTTTCAGTGCAGTTGTAGTTTTTAAACTAGTTTCAGTTTTAATGCAGTTGTAGTTTCAGACTAATTCCAGTTTAATACAGTTGTATTCTTATTGGTAACAGTTTAAAATGTCTAATTTTTTATATAATCTCCTCAAATCCTTACTTTTTTTATAAGGAAATTTTAAAGCTTGTGGTAAATATGCATTACTTCCCACTCCCTCTACCTCAACTGCCTTGACATTCATCCATCACAGTAAATTCATCAAGGTGTTAGTGGATCTTAAAAAAGTAAGCTCTATGATGGGAAGTGAAGCCCTATAATAACTAAAAAATTCGTTCTCCTGGACATTGATTACATAACCAGAAATCAGGAACCAGTTATAAGACTTTTTGGAAAGCTCATGGGAGAAAATGAAGAAGGACATATCATAGTTCTGGATAAGAGCTTCAGACCTTACATCTATGTAATTCATTCTGATCATTCCCACCTGGATGACTGCACTCGTCAGTTAAGTGGATTAAAAATTCTATCAGTGGAAAAAGTGAGTAAAAATGATAGGGGAGAATTGAAAGAATTCCTGAAGGTGACCTTCAAACATCCCCAAGATATCCCCAAACTCCGGGATAAAATCTTGAATTTGAAGTCTGTGAAGGAAATCAGGGAGCATGATATTCCATTTTACCGTAGATACCTCATAGATAAAGGATTATTTCCTCTTAAGGTGGTGGAGGTTCAGGCTAATATCTTAAATTCTCACAGATCTTCACAGGGAATACAGGGGTCACGAAAGTCACAAGTACCACCCAAAACAGGAGATTGTAATTCCATACAAAAACCCTGCATTTTCCAGGTGGAAAAATCTCCCACCCCCCTGGAGTCCGGTTTACCCGAATTCACAGTTTTGAGTTTTGATATTGAAGTCTACAACCCCCGGGGCATGCCCCAATCGGACCTGGATCCCATTATCATGATTAGTTTCTCCAGTAACCAGGGCTTCAGGAAAGTTTTATCCACCAAAAATACTCCTGATTCATCTGACCCCAATGGTTCACCCCTTGACTTTGTGGAATTAGTAGCTCATGAAAAGGAATTACTGGAGAAATTCGTGGAAACTGTGCAATCAGAAAACCCGGACATCATCCTGGGCTACAATTCCGATTCATTCGACTTCCCCTATATCCGTGACCGGGCAGCTAAACTAGGGGTGCCTCTCAAGCTGGGAATAGACGGATCCTCACCCAAGTTCACCCGGATAGGGTTCAGCAACTCCACCATGATCAGGGGCAGGGTTCACATTGACCTTTACTCCAATATCCGCCGTTATATGCATCTGGCCCGTCACACCCTGGAGCATGTTTACCTGGAACTATTTGGGGAGGAGAAACTGGACATCCCCGGAGATAAGATCTACCTTTACTGGGATGAAGGGGGTAGAAGACTGGAAACACTATTCCATTACTCCCTGCACGATGCAGTGGCAGTTACCAGGATAGGGGAGAGGATGCTACCCCTCAGCACTGAATTAACCCGTATTGTGGGTCAGCCATTGTTTGATACAGCCCGCATGGCATCAGGACGACTGGTTGAGTGGTACTTAATAAGAAAATCATTTGAATGGGGATATTTAGTGCCGAATAAACCATCTCCTGATCAATTAATCCAGCGGGAAGGTAAGCATGTGGTGGGGGGTTATGTTAAAGAACCAGTGAATGGCTTGCACGAGAATATTGTTTACTTTGATTTTAGAAGCCTGTACCCCAGTATAATAATTTCCAAGAACATTTCCCCGGACAGCCTAACCAGCGGGGATGATTGTCATATCTCACCGGAGTACGGTCACAAATTCCTTAAAGAACCAGTGGGTTTTATTCCATCCGCCATTGGCCAGATACTCCAGGATCGGATAAAAATCAAATCTCAAATGAAAGAATCCCATGATGATTACCAGATCAGTGTCCTGAACAATCAACAGGAAGCCCTTAAACGACTGGCCAACACATTCTATGGACTATACAATCACAGTACATTCAGGTGGTATAGCTTGAAATGTTCAGAATCCATAACTGCCTGGGGAAGAGATTATCTGAAAAAAACCATGAAAGACTCTGAAAAACAGGGATTCAAACCAGTATATGCAGATACGGATGGATTCTTTGCAACCTATGCCGGTCCAATGGATTAGGGCCAACTATTACAAATTCAATTAAAATAATTCCATGGCTGTTTAAAAGAACAGTACTGGGTGGGAATCCCACCCTTATCCATCAACAAATGGTTATATTTAATCAACTTATGGTTTGCCCACTAAAAATTCAGCCACACCGTAACCTTCCTTACCATCCCAATCATATTTGGAAATAGTTTCTATGAGAATCATCTTCTCATCAACGGGAACCATTCCAAATCGGATAACTTCCCCATCAACTGAATAATGGGAACCTTTTTTGTCAAATAAGTTCATTTTAAACGTGGATGGGATTCCATTATTGAATTTTAGATCTATGTCTGATTTTGTTAGTGGCTGGTTAGCTGAACCGGTGTAGAAGTATCCTGCGTCTATATCTCCCTCATCAACTGAGAGTTTGGTTATGTTAAAAGCAGCTTCATCAGAAAACTCGGAGTTTATCCACATCCACATCTTGGGAGATCCCCATTCCCTTACCCCACGGCTCAGGTCTCTTTCACCCAGTGCTTCAATTTCAAATACCTCTCCATCAACTTCAACTTTTCCCAATGCCTTCCCAAACTGTTCATAATGTTCTGAGGCTACACTAGATGACATTTCAGTCTGTTTTTCATCAACACATTCCACATAATCCATAACTGGGTTTAAAGCTTCCCAGGTTACATCCATCTTAACCTTGAATTCATGGGGAACTTCTCCTCTTGGGTCAAAAATGGAACCATTGTATTTAAGTCTCCATTTACCTGACTCAAGCTCCTGGTAATCCAAACCGGCGATTTCAAGTGGATTATCATCACAGGGTGTTTCTAATTTAATACCAGCTATCTGCTGGGGAGACATTATAAAGAAGAACATTGATTTTTCATTTTTATTGACCTTGTTCCCTATACGCATAAAGGCGGTCAAATCGTTATTTTTATCATGAAAATTAAAATAATAGCTTTCATTCCATTCTTCATGTTTTTTCAGACTTTCTAGATCAACATCCATTACAAATCACCGACCCGATTTTTTTCCTAAACCAATAATTTTTTTTTAAATCAATAAATTTTTTTGTAAGTATTTCCTGATTTAATGTTATTCTTTTTTATAAACAACACCTTCATTACCATCAACCACCAGTTTTTCACCGGTTTTAAATAGAGTGGTAGCTCCTTTAACTGCAGTCACTGCAGGAATCCTGTATTCTCTGGAAATAACTGCCCCATGGGATAGTATTCCCCCGGTTTCGGTGATAAGGCCACCCACCTTTGAGAATACTGCGGTCCAGGCTGGATCGGTGTTACTGGTAATTAGGATTTCATCATCTTCCAGCTGTGATAATTCTTCAATGGATTCCACAACTCTTGCTTTGCCTGTGAATATTCCAGGACTGGCTGCTGCACCATAAATTGCATTCTGGTCATATTCAGTGACAGTATCATCAAATTCAATACCATTTTTAAGGAATTTTGGTGGAAGTGACGATTTGTATCTGTAAAATTCTTTCTTCCTCTTTAGAATCTCCTCCTGCAAGGAGAGAATATTTTTAGAAAGGGTACTTCCATTTTCAGAAAGAGTATCTCCATTTAGTTTTTCTGAAGAAATACTTCCATTTAACTTTTCAGAATGTGTATCTCCCTTAAGCTTTTGTGAAAGAATATTTCCATTTACCTCTGCTGTTTGTAAATCACTTGTATCAAAAAATGAGAATAACTCCTTTTCATAAAGGAAGAAAACATCATCCACCTCTCCAATGATTTGCATATCAGTTAATCTCCGCCCCATATCCCGTAGCATCAGCCTCTGACGGAAAAGCAGGTGATCCAGGTAGAATCTCTGATTTTCCCTGAATGTTAAATAGGTTTGGGCTAAATTAAGCACCACTCCAAATATTTTCTCTTTGAAAAACCCGCCTCTTAATTTTTTTATCCTACTTGAAACTTCATTTTCAGTTTTGAACCGGTTGGCACGGCTTTCTGATTCATTCTTTCTCAAATCCAGATCTGAAGAAGACAGTAACTTAATAACTTCCAGAACGTAAGTTTTATCTTCCCTCCAGCGGGGATACAGTATTTCACGGGTATTGGACCGGTGACCATAATCTGCAATAAACAGATCGAAATCTTTTTTAAAATCAGGATTGGATGAAATCAGTTCATCAATCTCTGATTCATCCAGGAAACTCATATCCTCAATTGAATTCATTTTATCCAGTAATGCCTGGTCTTCTCTTAAAGTTTTGGCTAGATCCGAGAATTTTATATTCATTTCTACGGTTTTATTATCATCTAACCCTGAGATCAAACCAGCGTAGAAGGAGCCATCCTCATCATCCAACCATTTAACCAGCCAATTCTTGATCATGAGGTTGGTGGCTATGGAATGAGAAACCATACCATACCTTATCAGCTGGTAATGCTTGATCCCGGAGTTTTCAATATCATGATAGAGTGCTAGGAGTTCCTCATCACATAACGTGTCCAGATCAGTTTTATCGAAATCTTCACATTTTTCCATGAATCCCTGGGACCATTTCCGGTAGGCCTTATCTGTCCGGTGCATCATCCCGTCCGGGTCTCGAATAGCCACTAGAACCTGTGAAATTAATGCTTTATGCAGTATGGAAGGATACTCGGATATTCGTTTTTGATCTTCCAATGGATAATAATTTAACAACTCTTTGGACCGTGCAAATTTAGGGTAATAAGAAAACGCCTTCTCCAAAACCCAGCTATTGAAATAAACCCTTGATTTATGCAGTTTTAAAAGTTCAGCATCGGTTATCTCTTTATATCCCATTATCCGGGCACCTTCATGGTTCACGTAGTCGGTGAGCATTTTACCCATAACATCGTAAAAGAGTGGTGTGGTTGCATCAGCCCAGTACTCATCCCCGTAAGCCCTGGTCCATAGAATATCATCTTTATCCTCGGTGAGAGTGGTTACTGGTCTTGATTGCAGGATATAAATGTTTAAAGAGTTTTTATCAGGGTTATCCAACATTTTGTACTTATCTTGATTGAACTCATTCTTTCCACATTCTATGGCCCATTCAATATCCTGACTAACACCGAAAAAATCTTCAAGTTCTACCCCGATCTGGAGTAACCTTTTAAGAACATCGTCATTGAGACTTGATCTTTCCCTGTACTCTTCATCAATGGTAATTAAAGTGTTCTGGCCATTAACCAGGAAATATCCTTTATTCTTGGTTTTAATATTTTTTTCAAGGATTTCTCCATCTCTTCCCAGAACGAAAATATCCGGGGTTACTATTCCTGATGCAATGGCTTCACCCAGACCCCAACTGGACTCAATAACCACCTCCTCTGTTCCATTAACTGGATTGGCAGTGAAGGTAACTCCACTGACATCGGCATTGACCATTTTTTGCACCAGTACTGCTAATCCTGCCGATGATAATTCGGTGTCTAAATGCCCAATGGAAGAATCATGCCTGTACTTCACAGCCCGATCAGTCCAGTAAGATGCCCAACATTCAATGATGTTTTCTAAAATATCTTCCTTCTTTATATTCAGGAAACTATCCAATTGCCCTGCAAAACTGGCATCTACCAGGTCTTCAGCCACTGCTGATGATCTTACAGCATAATATCCGTCAGGAAGACCAGATATTTTCCGAGTAATTTCCAAAAACAGATCCTGCGGTAATTCCTGGGATTTTATCATGCTCCGAATGACAGAACAACCCTGAGAAATGGAATCTTCACGGGTAAAATCAATAATTCTAAGTATTTCAGATATGTTACCTTCTAATTCTTTTTTAATAAAAAAATCATAGGCATCTACTGAAACGGTAAATGCTGGGGGAATGTTAAACCCAGCTGCTGACATTTTAGCTAGATTAAGTGCTTTACCACCAATTTTTTCAATTGATAAATCTTTTTCCTTGAGATCTATCACGTAATTATCTTTATCCACCATATTATCAGTGCCCATTAGTATAATCAATATATCCATTTATTTTTAAAATAAGTAGAATTCTCTATTTGATTCTAAAATAAGTAGAATATAAAACAGTATGATCAGGGGAGGTGCGTTGTTTACCACACCTGGTTATGGGCCCCTGGGTTTATTAAAAAACAGATTATGAAATATTTTTGGTGGATTTATTTTTTTATCCACCGAGTTTGTTGACAATGTTCTGCAGGTGTGTATGGGCTTGTGCTTCGTTAGTATTGATTTTTCTAGCTAATTTTGCGAATTCACGGAGATCATTGGCATAAGCGGTACTATCACCATTTTTAATATCTGCAGCCTGTTTATCTATGTTACTTTTGATCTGGTCAATCAGGGTTAAGGTTTCATTAGTATAGGTTAACCTTATTTCTTGGGCTACATCTCCCTTTAACAGCACGTCATATCTCATTGCTATGTCATGGTTCATGGTGAAATTGTTTTTAAACTCATTCATCATTTTAGTGTAGTTTCCATTATCACCGCTCATCTGTTCGGCGATATTATTTCTTTCATTTTGTGAAACCATGGATAAGGCGTTGTAACTTTCCACCATGTTTGCTGAGTTTTCAATTTCTGTTATCTCAGATTCAGGAATTCCCGGGCTTGATGTGGCATTAAGCTCCTCTTTTAATACTCCTAAATCTTCTGGAAGCAGTGTCATACTGGCATAAGCATAGTAACTGGCATATCCCCCAACAATCACGGCAACTAAAACTATTAATGCTATTATTTTTTTATTCATTCTCTAATCCCCTCCCTAAGTTAATATCACTCAGTATTATGTAAAGTGAATATTTAAATATTCTTTAAATTCATTTCTGCTGAATGCAGGAAATAACCTAGGAAGGGTAATGGAAAATCAGTTTATAATGATATATGTTTAATGTGTGGGGGTATGTGTTAGATGGGTGTTGTGTGTGTTAGATGCGAGTGGAACGCCTTGAATTCAGGTACACTATATTTTAAAATGACTGAGGGTTGTTAAAATGAATAATGGACTCCAAATCCAGTTCAAAATGAAATTGAGAATAAAATATAGATTATAAAAAAATCTAGGTTCTAAATAATTAAAGCGGGCCCGACGGGAGTTGAACCCGCGGCCACCTGGTTAAAAGCCAGGCGCTCTCCCAGACTGAGCTACGGGCCCTTAAAATGCCTGAAATGAGTGAATTTAAGTTGTGGGCATCCCACATTTTTCCATAATACTCAACACAAAAACAGGGTAGTAAATGGTTTATCAAACTATTATTTAAAGTTTGGCAATTGAAGACATGTTAATATTAAATGGATTGCTCTTAAGAACATGATACGTTAATGAATTGAAGATACTAGTCTTATTCTTTTTGTGTATTATATTTCATACTGAAATGTGAAGGTATTGGTATTTTTACACTTATAATGGGTGTATTGCTGAACGAATTCATATCCAGATATACTAATTTAAAGAAGAGGTTTTTTCTGCTGGAATGAAAAATGTTTTAACTCATTTAGAGTTTATGGAGTCATTCAGGGAGATTAAATGAAATTTAGGAATGGATTTACACTATTATAAAATATGGTACGGTTATTTTTGAAATGGAGTATTAATTATTCTAAAAATGATCTAAAAGGAATATAATTTTAATGAGTGCAGGGGAAGGGATTCGAACCCTTGAAGGCCTGCGCCAGAGGATCTTGAGTCCACCCCCGTTGACCGCTTGGGTACCCCTGCAACGTACTCTATAAACGAACCATATCTGTAATTACAATAAACAAAATCATACTGTAAATTACTATTAAAGAATTTCTATGTAAATAAAGCGGGCCCGACGGGGATTGAACCCGCGACACCTTGGTTAAGAGCCAAGCGCTCTGCCAGACTAAGCTACGGGCCCTCTTGAATGCCCTGAAATGAATTGAACCTGGATTATAGGCTCCTAAATCCACATTTATATTTTAAAATAAACAGGGTAGTACATGATTTGTTAAGCTATTATTTAAAGTTTAGTAAAAACAGGAAGTAATATTTTATAAAAGGAGTGCAGGGGAAGGGATTCGAACCCTTGAAGGCCTACACCAATAGGCCCTGAACCTATCCCCGTTGACCGCTTGGGTACCCCTGCAATATACAGTGATGGTCGGCTATCGTATATATAATTTAACTTTTTTTACAATTTGGATTTATCCCGGAATTGATCTGTCTTGGTACTATAATTCATTGTTCATAAAGTACTAAGTTGATTTGTACAAATTACTGGATTGATTTTTCTTTAAGTACTATGATTGTCCAAATTAATGGATTGATCTGGTCCAAAATAGTGGATTGATCTGGTCCAAGTACACTTTTCTTTAGATCATCCCTTTTAAGGTTTACCCTTTCCTCAGGAAGTAAGCAATTAAACCCAAAGTCATAAGTATGCATGAGATACTCCCTATAACTGCAGCAATATCTGGATTTTGGACAAAGGGTATAAGTAAGTAAAAAATCATCGATCCTAACACTTCAAATCCAATTACAATTCCAATCAATCCGATCATTTCCAGAAATGACTTGAAATCCATATAAACGGTATCTCCTTTAAAATTTGAACGAATAATAATCACCATTTCGATTACATTTTAAAAAAAACATAACTTTGCCTTTCATTTATTCCTCAGTTCAGTTTATTCCCTTATTATTTTGAATTTATTCTTAAAATTCAATTAAATTGCCTATTTTCATTATAATGGTTAATTATTTTTTTATAGGGCTACTATATTGGAGGCGGTAGGTAGGTTGTATTCAAGCAACCTACCTCAAAAGTAACCATCATATTTTTATATAAAAAAGAAAGAAAATGTATTACTTTTTATTTATGGTAATAACCTAAAATTAAAATAGATGCCAGAAACACCACTAAAATAATTAAAAGTGGCCATAATTCTTCAATGGTTATGCTGGTCCGGTTAAAGATGTTTCTAAAGGAAAATTGCCAGGTCATCTGCGCCCATAAACAGGCCCCTGCCACTATGCCGTTTATCTTCAAACGTTTTTTCTCTTTCTGAATGGCCAGGTACTCCTCATTAAAATCATTTTTAGCACTGCTACTTAACCATCCAGATCCCAGCTTGTAAACCTGGGAAATGGATAAAACATTCTTATATCTATCTCGATACTTGTGGGATGCTTTCCGCCAGCTTTCACGCTTAGCTTCCCTGCTGCAGTTCTTCTTATCTTGTGGGCAGTACTTCTGATTGGGTGATCGGACCTCAAATGGATCACCGCACCACTGGCAGTATCTGATTCCTGTGACTTTTTTACTCATAAATAATTCGCCTAATGAAGATTAAATGATAATAACTATTGATCTGTGATTTTTTTCAAAGTGATGGTTAACAAGGCTTCACTTTTAACCATCATAATTTTATATTATTAACTTAGTGAAAGTATTACTGGAATAATTCCATATAAAGACTAAGTTAGGTTGCACCATTATATAATTTTATCTTTTAAATCAATGAATGGTTCTTATTCCTTAATATATTAATACTGAGGTCTTTTTTTGAACATAAAACTATGATGGTTATTGGTGAATGAGACAGTTTAAGGTTAATTTTATAACCATGTCCAATTCACAGGAGCATATTTCAATGGGAAAGAAAAAGAAAAAACCTTCCAGAAAAAATAAAACCGAAAAGAAGAAGAACAATCCTACTAATCAAGAAATAACCGAAGAAAAAGCGCATTATGGTTCACAAATCTATGAAAAATATGCTTTTTTAACAATATACATTGGGAGCATTGTCTTCCTGTTCATCTATTTAGGTGGTCTGATAATGTTTTTAATCAAGTAAATGTTTTTAATCAAGTATCCGTTAGCAGATCTATTTTTGGAAATTTTCATTATGAGTTTAGATAAATTCCCTTTCTGGAAATTCACAAGAACTCCCTTTATATTTAATAATGTAGAAGAATATACTTCCATTATATAATTGACTTATGGGGAAAACCCCATATTAATCAATTCAGATACGGGGATTTTGATGTGAAATGCAGAAATTGTGGGCATGATAATGACGCGGATGCCGCGTTCTGTGAAGAATGTGGTAGTAAACTGGTGGGGGAGCCATCTTTTGGAAGAAGTCCTCCAGTAAAACCAAAAAAAGAAGGTTCAAAGAGAACTAACCATATTTTAATAGTTGCCATCATTGCACTGGTGATCATACTGGGAATAATGGGTGGAATTCTCCTAAAACTCCCTGGAAACTCCACAAAAGTGGCAAACAACACCACGGTCAATAATTCCACAGTCACCCCACAAATATCCTTAACAGCTGGAATTCCTGTTTCAGAGGTTCCTGGTCTTGCACAGGAAATATCCACAACCGGAGTTGGATCCACCACCATTTCCTATGGTGGGGTAACCCTGGATAAAAACCAGTGCCTTTACATATTGTCCAGGGGTATTGTGATGATAAACAATGCCCAGACTGGAAATATCCCTATAAACCAGTACAAAAATCCAGATAATGCTTACGGAACAGTCACCTCTGCCACCATCACTAAAACCGAATACGTGGACATGGCCCAGAGAACCTACACCTGGATGGACAACAATGGTCAATCACCCAACTACATTGGTATAAAAGTATCAGGACAACCTGATCTATCCCCGGATACTTTACTGAACCTGTACTCAAAGGCACTAACTGAGTATAAATCAACTGGCCAGTTACCAACCAGTGTAACCATACCCTAAACCTTTTTTAAGGATATGAGATGATTTATGTCTTAAAATAAGATTTATGGTAATATGAGGGTTAAAATGGGTAAGAAACTTCAATTATTTTTGGTACTGGTCGTTCTATTTGGTGCAACGTTAATATCCTCATTTTATTTATTCCCTGTCCAGAAAACTACCTCAACCGTACCGGTCTTTAGCAGTGTGGTTCTGGGGCAAACTGAGTACGGAACAGTTACCAGGGAGGGCCCCTATGGAAATGCCAGTTCTGGCAACAGGATAGCCTACATAGTTGGTGTTCACCCCCTGGAATACCAGGCCCATGAGGCCATGGTTGAATCGGTAAAAAAGCAGAATCAATCTCTTAAGAACTGTTACTATATTTATAGGGTAAATGTCACTCAGGGGGCTGATGATTACGACCAGGGAAGGGCCAACGGCCAGTCACTGGCCTATAAATATGTGGTGCCAGATGTGAAAAACTCTTCAATAGACCTGGCTATTGATGTGCATTCCAACGAGGGTAACTACCTGGAAAAATGGTTCCTCTTCATCCCAGGTCCATCTGAAAAGGCAGAATCAATTGCATATACCATTAAAAATGAGACCAACTGGTTAACAGTTTACAGTCCCCCTAACCCCACCAGTCCGGCCTATGTAACCATTCCCCTGATCCAGGCTGGGGTCCCGGCAATTATCTATGAAACCTACACCTATGAATCAGTAGAACAGACTCAAAAACATGCTGATGAGATAGTTACATTAGTGGATCAGCTGAAATTAAAATAATTTTTTAAAATTAAACTATTTTTTTAATTTAAACTATTTTTTTTTAAAAAGGGGATTCATGGGAATATTAGACTAACTAAGCGGGTAATTAGCACTAAGCTTGTATTAACACTAAGTGGGTAATTAAAATATAGCTACTACATTCTGCTGACCATTAAGTACATTATCTTATCACAACAATTAATAAAATAACTTCCTACAGAATGAAAGAACTCCTAAGGTGATTGATATGGTAATGAACAAGGAAATGATGGATGCAATAGAAAAAAATAACATAGTATGGTTAGCAACTGCCAGTAATGAAAGTACTCCTAACCTGGTTCCAATTGGATTTGTGAAACCTTTAGATAGTGAAACAATCCTACTGGTGGCTAACTTCATGAACAAAAGCTTTGAAAATCTTAAAAACAATCCCCAGGCAAGTGTAGCTGTTGCTGATATATCTGAATGCCCCTACCAGTTTAAGGGCACCGTGGAAATCCATGAATCTGGTAAATACTTCGATGATGCAGTTGAATGGGCTAAAAGTGTAATGACTCAGTTAGCACCTAAAGCAGCAATTTTACTCAAGGTCACGGAAATATATTCAGTACAGCCAGGTCCAGATGCAGGTAAACGGGTTGATTAAATAAAAAGAGTAAATTTGGTGATTTAATCACCCCATTATTATCTTATTTTTAGAAAGTTTTAATTTTTAGGGTATTAGCTGGGTTATTTTAGCTAGAATGTTTGACTGTTTGTCTAGATGGTTTTAAAATAAGGGGCTATATGAATGTCTTAAAAAGTAAATGTCTTAAAAGGCAAACTCACAGACTAAACAGCGATGGTCCTTCTCGTAAGGGTCCAGATCTACTTTATCAACTATCCGGAAGCCGTGCTCTTTTAGCTTGGATGATTCCTCACGGAATATCTGTTTTGGTTTGCGGGTAACATCGATACTCCTGGCTTTAATCATGATCATTCCCTGACCCTCTTCTTTCAGGAACATTCGCATGTTGTCCATGAATATTTCAGTCTGGTTGGGCTGGGCCACATCAGAGTAAACAGTGTCTACTTTTTCCACCAGTCCCATGTAATTTGCAGGCTTACTAGCATCATCCAGTAGGGGTATCATGTTTTTCCTTCCTCTGCAAACAGCTAGAAGCTCTCTCATCATACGGGGTGCAAATTCAACACAGTAAACCACTCCATCAGTAACAATATCCGAGATATGGGAAGGAGTGGTACCTGCAGAAGCACCTAGATAAAGTATGTGGGAGTCAACTTCAATAGGGAATGTTTCCAGTCCTTTCAGGAGGGCAGCTGCCAGTTTAGAACGGCGAGGGTCCCACAGGCGGCATTCTACATCCTTATAATCCACCAGTTTCTCCCCGTAAATCTTCACCCCGGGGTTAAGGTTGCTGGTGGCCAGGTGACCTTCCAGTTCATACACTCCGGTGAAGCTGTTATTTAGATCCAGATTATCTTCCATGATGTTCCTCTTTTAATTCTTAATATTGATTGTTATTTGTACAGATTTCAGTTTGTCAGAAAATTCAAGTTTTACTGAAATTCAAGTTTTACTGAAATTCAAGTTTTACTGAAATTCAAGTTTTACTGAAATTCAAGTTTTTCTAAATTCAACTTGTACTAAAATAACTGTACTAAAAAATATTTGAAGTTCCTGGATTATTATACTGGTTTTTGGAACATATTAAATTTTCCAGAATTAATCTTTTTTCAGGATTAATCATCTTATAATTTAGAATTAACCATTTAACTATTACTAATGTATTATTTTTAATAGTAATAGTTTTCCGGAACTCCCTGGTAATCTCTCTGGAAGTAAGGTGGATTCCAGTAGGCTTTGGGCCAGTTCCGATAGATGAAGTAAAATATAACCATTACAGCTACAATCAGGAGGAATACAGCCATGCCTATGTTAGGATTAGGTGTTGCAGATATTAATGCACTGTTTTGATGGTTTATGTTGCTCAACATCTGCATACCATATGCTAACAGGTTGTTGAGCATGTGGGCGATGATGGGAATAATAATGGTCCCTGTTTTAATGTAGAGAATGCACATCACCAGGCCGAAGACAAATGCCCCGATAAAATCTGCATGCAAGACTCCAAAGATCAGTGATGATGCGAGTATTGCCTTTTTAAGGCCCCATTTGAAGGTGAATCTGTGTAGCATCACTCCCCTGAAGAGTAACTCCTCCACTATTGGTGCAGCTATAACTCCAGTTAAAAAGTCCAGGAAGTTCATGAAGGGTGCCAGTGGCGTGTCCTGGGGTGTGTAAAACAGGCTGGTGCGTGGAAGTTCTCCCAGGATGCCGGGGTCCAAAACAGATACTATGTACCGGCTCAGCTCACTTATACCCAGGGAAAATATGATAACAGCAAATACTATGGTCAGGAAAAAGAGCCAGTTATAATCATGTGGTATGTGGCCAATGAATCTAGAGTAATCCAGGTGGATTTTCCGGAAGTTTCGAAGCATCCAGTATGAAATAAGGGCATAAAACAGTAACCCGAAGGCTACAGACCATTCAGCGCCCTTAAGCAGTCGATGGGATGCAAGCACGAAGACGGTCATTACTATAAATAGTAAAATGATCCATAAAACCAGATATCTTATCTTCACGGCTTCAAAGGTGGATTCATTGACCATAATTCCATATTCATACTCAAGTAATATAAATATATGTTATCGGATTATTAATCATTTCTGGAAAAACTGAATATAAGAAAATTAGAATTATTGCAGTAATAGGGATGATATTTCTTTAAAAGTAATGTTGCTACCAATAATTATATCAAGTTCATTATGTGACATTGTACATTTGAATAGATATGGATTTGAATAGGTTAAGCTGTATTCAATAGGTTTAACATACCTGATTATCTTAACATGTTTTTAACAGCTTAATATTTTATTCTGGTGGCTTATTATTGTTTTTAATATCATTCAAAGTTTCATGTAGTTTCTTATGTGAATTATCTACTGTTTTTTTAATGGCCTCTGCTTCCCGATCAATGTTGGAAAGACATGCTTCGGCATGTTTTTGGTTGGTTTCTAGGCTTTCCTTCAATATTAAAAAGTTAGTCTTAAGTCTTTCCTCCACCCTGCGGGAAAACAGAATAGCATACGCTGCCAATATAATTGAAAAAACACTGGATATTATTGATACTATAACCACGATATCTATCATTTAACTCACCTGTTTAAGATTAAATGAAAGGAACCCTGCAAAACCCATTCCATATATCAGAAGATACACATCATCAACATGGATTTTGGCAAGTTTCAATGTATTGATTTAAAGATGGAAATGATCAGCTTTGATCTCAATTCAGCTTTGATCTTAATCCAATTAGATCTCAATTTAATCACTAAAATCTAAATTCAACTAAAATCTCAATACTCATAATCACCCTTCTTAAAACGGAATTTATCCTTTTTCTTCTTACGCTTTTTATCTTTCCCCTTTTTGGATTTAGTTGCCCGTTTGGGGAAGGGATGTTCTTTGATTATCTCTTCCAACCTTTTCTGGAAACTTTCCTTCACAGCAGGGTCATATTCTCCTGAGAAGTAATCCTTTCTCACTGCCAGAGTGATCTTACTGGCCAGTGTCCTGGCCACTTTTCCCCTGATCCACCAGCGGGAGCCCCTGACATCGGGGTGCTGGTAGATCAAACCATGCTTGGGAGGTCGTTCACCAGTTTTCAGGTGACGGAACAGGGCCTTCTCTGCCCCTAAAATCTGCACTGTGCTGGAGGGCAGGAGAGCTAATCGTTTAATACCTCCGGTATGGGCTATGATTTTAGCCCCCAGGGAGCCACCCACCAGATCCCGCAGGTTAGGGGCCATTTCTTCCATTTTTTTGTCAACGTAGTCAGTGGTGGACTTCTTGGATTCCTGAATGGACTGTATAGTTCGGGCAAACCCCTGGATCACCTCCAGATCAGCTGGTGATAACTCCGCACCCAAACTCATTCCAGGCTTCATCTTCCCGTTTGAAACTCCAGAACTGATATCAATGGTACCGGAGTTTATAATTGATTCACGGTCACCGTACTCTGCCACCAACTCCACATACTTAGCATGGTCACGTACTTCATCCATTTCAGGGAAATGCACTGGGTACCATTCCCTTATCCGTTCCACCAGTTTAACCTCTGCTTCTTCCAGCTCCTCAATGGCGTGTATGGCCTGGATAAGTAGAAGATCATCAGACAGGAATGCTTCCTTTAACTTCCTTTCAGTGACCTGGAGGGCTAATTTATGGCTGATACCCCACAGATCCTCTGCTTTATCCAGAAAACCAGTTTCCTGGAGAACTTCCCCCAAATTACTCCGCAGATAATCCCCACCTTTACTGGGAATATGGTAAGTGAATTTAGAATTGTATTTAAGATCATGGTAGTGATAACTGCTCCGGGAAGTCTCGATAATGATTTCATCACAATCTTTACCTATTTTTTCCAGAAGATGTTTTTCCTCTAAAGTTACATTCTTTTCCGCCATCAGGAACCATTTTTCCAGGAGTTCTGATTGTGGGAAAAGTTCATAATCCAGTAGGTTAAAATCTTCATCTAAGACTAAGAAGCCTGCAAAACAACCAACTACATAACACTTCATGGATTTAATCTGTACTTGATGGAATTTAAACCTTCTAACTTAAGGTGTAATCATGCGGGATAAGGTGTAATCATGCTGGAAGTTGAAATATGCCATATGAAAATGAGAAACCCCACTGTTCTAGCGGCGGGTGTTCTGGGAAGCACGTCTTCATCCCTTAACTGGGCAGCAAGAAGTGGAACTGGGGCAGTGGTAACCAAATCCTTCGCATTAGAGTCCAATAAGGGCTACCCCAACCCCACCACTGTGGAAGTGGAGGGGGGTATAATAAATGCTATAGGCTTATCAAACCCTGGAGTGGAAGCATTCAAGGGAGAACTGGAAAAATTAGAGGGCAACGTTCCACATATCGCCTCAATCTACGGTTCCACACCGGAAGACTTTGCATCTCTAGCCAGCCAGGTTGAAGGCCTGGTGGATGCCCTGGAACTCAATGTATCCTGCCCCCATGCCATGGAAGGATGCGGAGCAGCAATAGGTCAAGATCCTGATCTAACCAGTAATATTGTAGGGGCAGTTAAAAAATCGGTAAAAATTCCAGTTATTGTCAAGTTAACACCCAATGTAACGGATATCGTGGAAATTGCCAGGGCAGCAGAAAGTGCTGGTGCTGATGCACTCACCCTTATCAACTCACTGGGTCCTGGTATGAGGATCGATCCCGAAACTGCTCACCCCGTACTTTCCAACCGCTTCGGTGGCATGTCCGGTCCAGCCATAAAACCCATAGCCCTGCGCTGCGTATACCATGCCTATCAGAATGTTAAAATCCCCATAATGGGGGTGGGTGGTATAACCAACTACCAGGATGTGGTGGAATTTTTATATGCCGGGGCCAGCTGCGTTCAGATTGGAACCGCAGTTATGTACCATGGACTGGAAGTTTTCCATAACATAAACACTGGTCTGGAGAAATTCATGACCGATAAAAATTATCAAACTGTGGAGGAAATGGTGGGAATGGCCCACCAAATGTAAAAAGGGAAGGTGTACAATATGGCAAAGGATAAGATCATGCATGTTCCACAGGTACTGAAGATCAAGAGGGTAGTTGAGGAAACACCCACTGTGAAAACCTTCTATTTTCCATGGGAGGTTAAAGATGAGGATAACAACCAGTTTCCAGCTCCGGGGCAATTTTTCATGGTCTGGAATTTCTCAGATGAAAAACCAATGTCCATATCCCGTATTGATCCAGTCAAGGAAGAAATTGGTATTTCCGTGAAAATGGTGGGTCCATTCACCCAGTCACTCCACAAACTCCATAAAAACGACCAACTAGGATTAAGAGGTCCCTACGGCCGAGGATTTGAGATTGCAGGTTCTCGTATCCTGGCAGTAGGTGGGGGTATTGGAATGGCACCGGTTGTTGCCTTCACTGAAGCAGCATCCAGCAGAGGAGTGAAAGTGGATACCATCACCGCTGCCACCACCCAGAGTGAAATATTATTCGCAGAACGCCTTGAAACGGCAGGTGCCAGGGTGTTCCCCACCACGGATGATGGTAGTCATGGTTTCTGTGGCTTTGCCACGGAACTAGCTGAAAAACTCCTTAATGAGGGTAGTTACGATATGGTGGTGGCCTGCGGCCCGGAGATAATGATGCAAAAACTATCCCTAATCACCGAGAAATTCCAGATCCCGGCACAGTTTTCCTTGGAGCGCTACATGAAGTGTGCCGTGGGAATATGTGGCCAGTGCTGTGTTGATGATGTGGGCTGGAGGATCTGTGTAGAAGGACCAGTGTTCTGGGGAGACCAGCTTCGTATGATATCAGAATTCGGAAAATACCACAGAGATGCCTCTGGAATCAAAAATAAGTTTTAAATAATAGATTTAATAATTTAAAGTTCAATGGTATTGTGATTAAAGTTCAAACGTTAAATGAGTATTATAATTAAAGTTTAAATCGTAAATAATATTGTAATTAAAGTTCAAACGTTAAATAAATATTTAATTAAAGTTTAAATCGTAAATAATATTTTAATTAAAGTTTAAAGCGAAAGGAAATTGTAATTAAAATTCAGGTAAACTGATGCTGTTAAAAAATTATTTTAGATTAAGTAATGGATGACTGGGGAAACTGGAAAATAATGATTTACAAAATAAAGGGAACCCTCACCTCGGCATTGTTTGTGCTGGCGGTTCTTCTGGTTTTATCCGTGGTGGTTTTAACCCCCATGCTGAGTATGATCGTACTGGCAGTAGTTTTTGCTTATGTGGTCCGTCCCATAGCCCGGAGACTGCAACCATTCCTTCGCTTCCAGTCTCTGGCCATACTGGTGGCAATGGCAGTGGTGATACTTCCATTAATTCTCCTGGTGATTTTCTGCATAGATTCCTTAATACACTCTGCCCCTGCCCTTATAACTGCGGCAAAAGCCAGTAACATTGGGAACTTAACCACAACCTCCCTCCAGAATTCATCCCAGTTAGCCCAGTACTTCCCCTCCAACATGTATCCTTACATGGGATCAGCCTCTGGAGTGGTGGAGACAGCTGTATCAGATATACTTAGGGGGATTGCATCATACCTGGTGAGCTTAGTACAGTCCATACCTACTTTGGCTCTGGAACTTTTTGTCTTCTTTATGGCCACATTCTACATAGCACGGGATGGTGACCGAATATGGGCCTATGTTGATATGGCCATACCCATTGAAAGGAAGGGATTTTTCAAGAACCTAATTAAAGAGACGGATAATGTCCTGAAAAGCATTTTCTACGGACACTTCCTCACAGCTATGATCGTGGGAACCATCTCTGGAATAGGGTTTTACATCCTCGGATATCCATACGCACTCTTTTTAGGAATTTTAACTGGATTCACCCAGGTGATACCATTCATTGGTCACTGGCCCACCTACACTGTGCTGGCGCTTTACGACCTTTTCACCGGGAATTACCTGCGTATGGTACTGGTTATTCTGTTAAGTATA
>NZ_OY762015.1:1632500-1912500 GCF_963665055.1 uncultured Methanobacterium sp. | reverse complement strand
AGAATATTCAAATTTGTACTGGTTAAACAAATTCAAATTTGAGGTTAATCCTTAATGGCCAAAAGAATCCTGGATATGTTGAGATGGCATCCCGAAATGAACTTTGAAGATTGTAAGGTTACCTATCTGCATCGGGGAAGTCCGGGTAACCTTAAAACCATTCCAGCCACCAACATTCAAGCTTTAGAAGGAGGATTTATGATTATGTTTGATGGATCTATGGTTCCTTATCATCGTATAATTAAGATAGAATCTGATAAAAGAGTTATATGGAAGAAAAATCCTAAAGGGAGGTTTCATGACTAAATCCACACTGGTTAAGGATTACATGACCCGAGCGGTCATAACTGTCACACCTGATACTCCCAATGAGGAAGTAATCCAGTTAATGAAGAAGACTGGTCACGATGGGTTCCCGGTTATAAACAATGGCGAAGTTATTGGTATGATAACTGCCTTTGACTTCCTCCTGAAAAAATGGGCGGGTTATGTCCGGGATATCATGTCCACCGATGTGGTGGTGGCTGATGAATCCATGTCCCTTAACGACGCTGCCAGGGTCCTATTCCGCATGGGAATCTCTAGAATGCCAGTCATAAGTGAAAAAGGCACTTTAGTGGGTATTATAACCAACACGGATATTGTACGTTCCCATATAGAACGTTCCACTCCTATGAAGGTTAGGTACTTTAAGAAGACATTGGAACAGCTTTATAACATTAAAACCAGGCTAGTCCATGAGAAGGTGCCCATTGATCGTTTAAGGCCCACCCAGAACCGTGTGTATGCTGATGAGCTTCAGGGACGTACCTACGAACTTAGAAGAGGACTGGCAGAACCAACCATTGTGGTAAAAACAGGAAACCGTTTCATCCTGGTGGACGGCCATCATCGTACTGTGGCCTCCCGTAAACTGGGATTTAAGGAAATAGATTCCTATGTCATAACTCTGGATGAGGACATAAAACTGGGAATGGAAAAAACCGCAGATAAAGAGGGTATTTTTTCATTAGATGATGTGGAGATCATAGATGATGCACAACACCCTTTAATAGCCATAACTGGTCCATTACGTAAAGATGATAAGGTGATTAAGAAATGAAGGATGAAATTATCAGGGAAGTTTACCAGGTCCTGGAGGATCGAAGGGACCACACAATTGACTCCTACACTTCTCGTATCATGCAGGATGATGATAAAAAAGCAGAGGATAAGATCCTGGAAAAAATAGGTGAAGAAGCTGCAGAAGTCATCATTGCCTCTAAAAATGATGAAAACCTGGTTTCAGAAAGTGCTGATCTTATATTCCACACCCTCCTGCTTCTAGTTTATAAGGGAGTGGACCTGGATGAGCTGTTCACTGAATTTGAGCGGAGAAGGCATTAAAATTATTTTTTCATGGTTTAACTATTTTTAAAAGGTTTTAGTACTTTAAAAAGGTTTAAATCATTTTTAACTAACAATTTTTATTTTCAGACATTTATCTTCAATCATTTATTTTTCAAACATTTTTTTGAATTTTTTTATTTTTTTCAGATATCCGATTGTATTTAATTTCACAGACAAAAACTTATATCATTTGTACATACAAATGATTATTTGTGGTAAGAATATTATCAATCTGTGAATTGAAGGGGTGAAAAAAATGGAAAAAACAGATCTGGGTAAAAACACGTTTATTTATCCAATGCCGGTGACACTTCTGGGCACTAAACATGGAGAATCAGCAAATTTCATGGCATTAGGATGGTTAACTAAGGCTAATGGAAATCCACCGTTACTGGTAGCAGGGATAAATAAAGCCCATTTAACCACTGAGCTTTTAAAGGAAAATAAGGTATTCAGCATTAACTATCCTACGGTGGATATGATTAAGGAAGTTGATTATTGTGGGCTGGTATCTGGACGAAAAGAAGATAAAAGCCAGCTTTTCACAGTTGAATATGGTGAACTGGGAAGTGCACCACTGATCAAGGAATGTCCCCTCTCTATGGAATGCAAACTGGTTGATGTTTATGAAATGCCAACCCATAACCTGTTTGTAGGGGAGATAATTGCAACATACGCTGATGAGGAAATTCTCACCAGTGGAAAACCAGACATGGGCAAACTCAATCCACTGCTTTTAACCATGCCTGATAATAATTATTGGACTGTAGAAAAGAAAGTAGGTAAAGCCTGGAATATCGGACTGGAATTGAAAAATAAGAGGAGTTAAATACCTCTTAAATACCCTATTTTTAATAGGGTAGGATTTTAAATATCTATGGATTAATAGGATATCAGTTTTAATGTGATGGTTTAAGCAGTATATGGGATTTAAAATGGTGCTTTAGTAGAATATTGGATTTAAAGGTGTGTTTTAGCAGTATATGGGATTTAAATGGGATTTTAGTAAAATATTGGTTATAAAAAGGGAACATGGGTTTAAATGGCCAGATGGGTGATCTTACCTGTTAAGGTGATTTACCCTCGTGTTTTCCATTTTGGGGTGATTTGTCTTTCTAATTTTTTATCTTATTCAAAATGAGTGCTTGATTATTTTAAATAAATTTAGGTTTTAAATAAATTGTGGGTTAATTTTAAATGATTTTTTCGTTTAATTTAAGATGAGGATATAATCATGCTGTATCGAGAAATGGGTAAAACTGGTGAAAAGATTTCCATACTGGGCTTTGGATGTATGCGACTCCCTATCATGGGAACATACGACCGGATTGATGTTGAAAAGGCAACTCAGTTACTGGATCATGCTCTGGATGAAGGAATAAACTACTTGGACACTGCTTATCCTTATCATAGTGCGGAAACATCCAAAGGAGGGGCCAGTGAAGTGTTCCTGGGGGATTACTTCACTGAAAATGATAGGCGGGATGAAGTCTACCTGACCACCAAGTCTCCCACCTGGCTTCTGGAAGATGAGCAGGATATGGATAAATTTCTAGATGAACAGCTCCGACGACTGAAGACTGACTACATTGATTTTTATCTCTTGCATTCCCTGAAGGAGAAACAATGGTATCACCTGGAAGATCTTGGGGTTTTCGAGTTTTTAGATTCAGCAATCTCTGATGGACGTATAAAATACACTGGTTTCTCCACCCATGATGAAACTGACTTTGTGAAGGAAGTGGTGGATTCCTACCAGTGGGATATGTGCCAGATACAGTACAACTACCTGGATGAAAATATTCAGGCAGGTTCAGATGGCTTAAAATATGCAGCAGGGAAAGGATTAGGGGTGGTGATTATGGAACCCCTTAAAGGTGGGGTTCTGGCAGATTACGTGCCACAGGAAGTTCAAAAGATATGGGCTGGTGCTCCCGTAGGGCGGACACCTGTAGAGTGGGCGCTACGTTACCTGTGGAATATTCCAGAGATAAGTGTGGTTTTAAGTGGTATGAACACCATGGAACAGTTACAGGAGAACCTGAAGATTGCAGAAGATGGCCTACCAAAATCATTAACTCCAGAAGAAATGGAGATAATGGAAGATGTGAAACAGGTTTATCATGGTAAAATCAGTGTGGAATGCTCACGCTGTGGATACTGCATGCCCTGCCCCAGTGGAATAAACATCCCCCGGTGTTTCAGTTACCTGAACCAGGCTGAAATGCTGGAGGACTATTCTGAAGTGAAAAATCAGTACTATTTCATGTTAAAGGATTTTGAAAGAGCAGGTAACTGTCTGGAATGTGGACTTTGTGAGGAACTGTGCTCCCAGCACCTTCACATACGTGAACAACTGCGGAATGTGGAAAAGAAAATGGGAAATTAAAATAGCAGTTTTTTTAGGGTTCAACCAACTTTTATTTGTTATTTAACTATTTTTTATTAAATATTTTTTTCCAGTTCAGTTGCTGCTTTATCAATAGCTTCAGTTAGTTTAACACTTTCTTCACAACCCAAAATTTCTGAGTAACGTTTATTCAGGTTTTCCAAGCATTTATCAATCTTACTCTGGAGTTCAGCTCCCTTGCTGGTGGGATAAAGATAGGATAATTTTCCCTCAATTTTTCTTTCAACCATTCCCCTTCCTTCCAGTTTGTCAATGAAACGGGTGGTGGTGGATGGTTTGATGTTCATGATTTCTGAAAGCTCTTTCTGAGAAAAACCAGGATGCCGATTGATGTTCATGAGGGTTAAAGCATGTGAGGGTGAAAGACCGGTTTTAATAAATTCTTCCTCTGCCATTTTGTTAAGAATCCGGTTAAGTTTGTTACTGGTGAAGTACAGGCAACTGCACATGACCGGGCATTGTTTTTTTTCATTCATGGTGGGAATGCACCTCAAGTTAGGTATGTTCGTCTTTTTTATTAAAATTTTTAGAATTAAGATTTTTTAGGTAAACTTTATATGTTATTGCTTGTACATACAACTAATAGTTTTGGGTGTTTCACTCGAATATTCAATCAGAAAAAATGACGTAATAATGGGGAAAATCAAAAATGGAAAATTTAAACAAGGAACTATGTATAAAATGTGGGGTCTGCGCCCTGAACTGTCCCCTAGGCTTGATAGAAATAGAGAATTATCCTGAAATTCTGGAAGAAGCAGCAGACTTCTGTGTTCAGTGTGGACACTGCATGTCCATCTGTCCAGAAGGAGCAATCGGATCACCAAACTCCGGAGGAAGGGTGAATGGAAGTTTCCACATCACACCCCTGGAAATGGGATTGCACATGAAATCAAGAAGATCTATACGTAATTACAGTGATAAACCAGTAGAAATGGAAAAACTGGAAAAAATCTTTGAAATAATAAGGTATGCACCCACAGGAAATAATGGCCAGCCAGTGCAATGGACCGTGATCAACGACCCTGAAAAAGTTAACCAGATAAGTACCAGTACCATTAATTGGATGAGGGAAGCTTTAAAGGAAAAATCTAAATTTATGGTGCCAATAGCGCCCTTGGTTGAAGCATGGGATAATGGGAGGGATCCAATCCTGAGAAGAGCGCCCTGTCTGGTGGTGGCCCATGCCCCATCAGATAAAAAAAGCGCATCAACCGATGGAATAATTGCCTTAACTCACCTTGACCTTTTATTGCCCTCCTTTGGGATGGGTGGATGTTGGGCAGGTATTTTAAACATGGTTTGCAGCCAAAATCCTTCTTTGAAGGGTTTGATGGGAGTTCCTGAAGGAAATACAGTAATTTATCCATTCATGGTTGGATATCCTCGGTATCAGTACCAGAGAATCCCTGAAAGAAACCAGCCTGAAATAGTATGGGGGATAAAATGAATTGATATTAGGAAGATAATAATTAGTAAAGACATGTTATTGAAAAAGTCAAGGATATTGTAGAATTTAAAAATTGGGGGTAAAAAATGAATGTATTGATAGTTTACGCACATCCGGAGCGTGAATCTTTGAACGGGACCTTGAAAGACCTGGCAGTAGACACTTTAACCGATGAGGGGCACCAGGTACAGGTATCAGACCTTTACGCCATGAACTGGAAGGCAGTCCTGGGTGAAGAGGATTTCCCAGAGAGAATGAACAAGGAACTCTTCAATCCCATACTTGAACAGCTCAATGCCGTAAAAGAAGGTACCATACCTCAGGACATTAAGGAAGAAATGGATAAAGTCCTCTGGGCAGATATGATCATATTCCAGTTTCCCATATGGTGGAGTAACTTCCCAGCTATCTTGAAAGGATGGGTAGACCGTGTTTTCTACAATGGATTTGCATTCAACCTGGCAGAAATGCAATTATACGGAAATGGGCCATTAAAGGGTAAAAAAGCAATGTTATCATTTACCACCGGAGCACCCCGCGAACTCTACACCGATGAAGGACCACATGGTGAAATTGAAGTTCTCATAAAGTACTTTAACCATCTACTGTTTGAATTCGTGGGCATGGAAGCCCTCCCTTATTTTGCTATCTTCGGACCCGGTGACATGACTGAGGAAGAACGTGAGGCTGAACTGGATAGATTCCAGGAGATCATTAAAAATGTTTAAAATGAGTGGTTTATTTAAATGACGTGGTTTAACAGTTTAAAAGAAGTATTGGCAGTTAAAATGAAGTGATTGGCAATTTAAATGTTGATTTGATAGTTAAAAAGCAGTGTTTTAACAGTTTAAAAACAAGTGATTTAACCAAAAAATATTAAAAAATTATTCGATTGGAGTTAAGAACATGGAATTTGAGGATTTAATTAAAAAAAGATACAGTGTACGTGGTTACCAGTCAAGAGAAGTGGAAGAAGAAAAACTGGAAAAAGTACTGGATGCCGCCCGCATGGCACCTACTGCAGTTAATAAACAACCATTCCGTTTCATAGTAGTGAAAACTGAAGGTAGGGAAGATGAACTAAAAACTATTTATCCTGCTGAATGGTTCACAGAGGCTCCTCTGGTTATCTGTGCCTGCACAGTTAAATCAGAGTCTTGGACCCGTAGAGACGGACGTAACTACGTGGAAGTGGATGCAGCCATTGCCATGGATCACCTTATACTGGCAGCCACTGAACTGGGACTGGGAACCTGCTGGGTAGGTGCATTCAATGTTGAAGAGGCTAGAAAAGTTCTTAAAATACCTGAAGATGTGGAACCACTTCTATTTACTCCTCTGGGATATCCTGATGCAGAACCAAGGGGAATGGGTCGCAAAGATCTGAGTGAACTGGTCCGTTATGAGCACTGGTGATGAGTTACGTTGTGAGATTAGCTAGTGAGATTAGCTAGTGAGATTAGCTAGTGAGATTAGCTAGTGAGATTAGCTAGTGAGATTAGCTGTGAAATGAGCTTGCAATGAAAAAATCCATTAAAAAGTACCTACAAGAGTACACGGATAAAATGGATTATATTTTGTTAAATAATGTATGTTAATAATTGAATTAAATAACTGAGTTAAATTAATGAGATAATCAGAGTATAAGGAGTTAAAACATGAAAAAATCTTTAGGAGCCAAAACCATAACTTATCCCACTCCAGTATTTGTGGTGGGGACCTATGACTCGGAAGGAAACCCTAATGTCATGACTGCAGCATGGGGTGGGATTTGCTGTTCTGTTCCACCGTGCATAGCCATTTCTTTAAGAGAAGCAACCCACACTTACCATAATATTATGGATAGTAAAGCATTCACCATCAGCATCCCTTCTGAAGAACACGTGAAAGAAGCCGATTATTTTGGAATAGCATCTGGAAAGGACGTGAATAAATTCCAGGCCACTGGGCTTTCCCCTGTAAAAAGTGAAGTGGTGAATGCACCTTACGTGGGTGAGTTTCCATTTGTAATAGAATGTGAATTACTGCAAAGTGTGAAAATTGGATTACACACTCAGTTTATAGGTGAAATAAAAGATGTTAAGGTGGATCAGTCTTTTGCTGATGAGGACTCATTGATTGAAAAAATCAAGCCACTCATCTACAGCCCTGATAATCTATCTTATTATGGTATCGGTAAAATGGTAGGGAAAGCCTTTTCTGAGGGAAAAGAGTTGAATAAAAAATAAACCATCCTCTAACTTCTTTATTTACCATTTTTTATTTTATTTACCCTGAACTTCCATTATGAACCGTTCTTTTATCTCTTCTGGTTCCATTGGTATCACTGGAACCTTTGCATTACCTGCCTGTATCTTCACATGCACAAAAACAGGTCCTTCCATGTCCAGAACAGGGGAAAAATCGATTTTCTCTTCAGATTCAACGTATAGGACAATATTTTTAAATCCTACTCCTTCTGCTACTTTTTTAAGGTCGGTGGTGGAGGAGTAAGTGCACTGATTACCTGTACTACCGTAACATTCATTGTCCAGCACTACCAGCACCAGATTCTGGGGTGACTGGTTGTAAATGGTTACCAGACTGCCCAGGTTCATTAACAGTGATCCATCACCGTCAAAAACAATCACTTTCCTCTTTTGGCTTAGGGCCAGTCCAAGCCCTATGGATGATGCCATACCCATTGATCCCATCATATAGAAATGTTTCGGGGAATCTTTAACATGGTAAAGTTCCCTGGAGGGGAATCCTATATTGCAGACAACCAACTCATCTTCCAACTGACTGGTTATCTGTTCCAGGGCTTTTATTCTTTCCATTTTTATAATCTCCCTTGTTTAAATTTTTATTATTATTTAATTGAGTTCTACTGCCTGAACTACCAGAAACTGATCTCCAATAGTATTCCCAGTGGTGATCCACCTAGTTCTGCCAGTATCCATGATTCTGGTATGAGTTTAAGTGCTTCTTCTGGTGTTTTGGGATTTATGTAAGCGATCTCCAAGGTGTCCAGTATTCCAGTGGTTGCTTCTCCCATGGGAATCTGAGCACCCATGAATTCTCCTTCAGTACCTCGATGACTGATGATCATAAGTATGGGGAACTGATAAAGTTTAAAAAGAGAGGCCAGGACATTAACTGAGTTTCCCAGTCCAGAGTTTTGCATCAGGATGGCTGGTTTTTTACCTGCCATGTAAGCCCCGGCTGCCATACCAAATCCTTCCTCTTCCCTGGTAACTGGAACGTGGATGATATCTGGGTCGCAGTCCACCATTTCCATGAGTTTACCCAGGTTCACACAGGGTACACTGACCACAAAATTGATTCCGGCTTTTTTCAGTCCATCAAAAACTGCCTGGCTGCTGTCCATGTTTTTAATATCTCCCTATTTTTTGGTAAATTAGATTATTTTATACAATTAAATCATGTTTTAAACAATTACATCTGTTTCATGCAATATCATGTTTAATGAAATTATATTATGTTATCCTATTATGTTGAAATGATCCATTTCTCCCAAATCCCCAATACTGTTAGAAATCCTCTGTTAATCCTCCACTCGTTCCAGTAGAAAAATTACAGGACGGATTCCATCGGTGCAACAGGCAATCATGGTATTTTCATCTTTCATCCAACCCTGGAACAAGTCTTCTTTAAAGTTACCACCAGTTAATAGGGCTGTTACAAATCTTAAAATATCGTTCCATGCCCAGTCACAGAATCCTTCTGGTTTTTCAAATCCAGTAACAAATTCCTGCCCTTCCTGGAGAAGGGGGCAGGGACCAACTTCCTGCTGACAATAATCCCCTGCCAGTTCACTTTGTACGGTTGTTTTTAGGACCGTGATTTTACATAATACCATTATTAATCGCCAGGTTCTTCTAAAATGATATCTTAAAAGATTAAACTCATTTTTTGTTGAGTTAAAGATTGCAAAATTTTTTCTAGATTTAAAGATTCACTATTTTTGTGGAGTTAAAAGATTACACTAACTTTTGTAGATCTAACTCAATGAAATGATATTTGGAGATTAGTTTTTAATGTGAGTTCATTAAAAGTTATTGGGGTAATTATCCCAATATGTCATCCATATCTACATTTGTTTTGGTGGCTATTTCTCTTAACTGTTCAACCAGTGTATCGTCCAGGGGAATACCTTCTTCCTGATGAGTTTTCACGTTCCTGACTTCGAAATCCCCTGGTATCATCACGTTGGGTGTGGCTTTAATTTCAGCAATGAACTCATCAACATCCCTTTTAAAGTCGTCCATGTCCACGAACTTGGATGGGTCGATGGCGGTGATGAGGTCTCCCTTGGTGCAGGTAACTTCGGGGTTGGCTGTTCCAGTGACGGCCTTACCATAGGATGCATTTACCAGGGGTCCTGCCATTATTTCAATCATGAATGACAGTGCGTATCCTTTGTGGGCTCCAAATGGTAATATAGATCCCTTAAGGGCTTCCACTGGGTCTGTGGTTGGTTTTCCATCTGCATCCAGGGCAACATTTGGAGGTATGGATTCTCCCTTACGTTTGGCTTCCAAGAGTTTTCCCCTGGCAGATGCTGAGGTTGCCATGTCCACTGAGACGTAATGGCTATCGGAGGGTATGCCTATGGCCAGTGGGTTGGTTCCCAGTATGGGTTCTTTTCCTCCAATAGGGGCCACTGCTGGTTCTGTGTTGGCAATTACAATACCGATTAAATCTTCCATAATAGCCATGTCTGAGTAATAACCAGCCACTCCGAAATGGTTGGAGTTGTGAATACCTACCATACCTATTCCTGTTTCTTTAGCTTTCTGGATGGCCATTTCCATACTCCTGTAGGTTACAACGTGCCCGAATCCATGGTTACCGTTTACCCGTGCGGTGGCTGCACTTTCCTTCTCCACAGTTACTTCGGTTTGGGGTTTGATGGTGCCAACTTCCAGGCCTTTAATGTACTGGGGGAACCTGCCAATCCCGTGGGATGTGAAGCCCTTAAGATCTGCGTCCAGGGTTACTTCGGCAATTATGGATGCTTCTTCTGATGGCACATCCAGATGAGTTAATATATCAATTATCAAGGATAATTCCTGTTCTGGAGTAATTTTCATATGATATCACCTTCCTAAAGTTAGTTCAAGCAATCTAATTCACTATATTGTAAACCTAAAATTCGAAAATAATAATTATTCAATCACTATTTCCCAGATTAAAACTATTTTTCCAGTTAAAGTTGTACCCATTCTCCATGGAAGGTTTTAACTTCAACTTTCTCCTCAGGGTCTTCAGTAACTGTTCCAATTACCTGGACTGGATGGTATTTCCCAAGGATTTTAATGGCTTCTGTCGCTATTTCCTGAGGTAGGATAACCGTAAATCCAATACCCATATTGAAAACCCGGTACATTTCCTCAAATTCCACTCCCTGGGATGATATGAATTCAAATATTGGTTGGGGTGAGGGGAGGTTATCAATACGGAAACTTACTCCTTTTTTAAGTCTTTTGAGGTTTGTGAATCCTCCTCCAGTAATATGTGCCAGGCCATGGACTTCCACATTCTCCAGGAGGTCCATGATTGCATTTACATAGATACGGGTTGGTTCCAGGAGTGCTTCTCCCACAGTGATGTTTTCATCGGTGGGTAGTGGATCATCCACATTAAGATTTGCCTCCTCAAAGAACACCCTACGTGCCAGGCTCAGTCCGTTGCTGTGGATTCCACTGCTTTCGAGGCCCAGGATAACATCGCCGTCCTGTATTTTGCTACCGGCAACAACTCCATCCAGGTCCACCAGTCCAATACCGGTGGCAGCCAGGTCAAAGTTCCGCACTATCTCAGGTAATGAGGCAGTTTCTCCTCCAATCATGGCCACGTTGGCCTGACGGCATCCTTCAGCAAGCCCTGCAGCGATCTGTCCTGCTGCTTTTGGGTCCGGTTTTTCCACGGCAAGATAATCTACCATGGCCAGTGGACGGGCTCCTACACAGATAATGTCGTTGACTACCATGGCCACGCAGTCGATACCTACAGTATCGTATTTTTCCATCATTTCTGCCACCAGGATCTTGCTTCCCACACCATCGGTACTCATGGCCAGGCCCTGATTTCCTAGGCGGACCAGGGCGGCGAAGTGACCGCTTTCGGTTATAATATCCTGATACTGGAGTGTTTCTTTTAGTTTTTTAGTGAGGGCAGAGACTGTGACCTCTTCCAGGTCGATGTCTACCCCTGATTCTGAATAAGTTACCAATTTGATCACCAGATGATTTAAAATAAAATATAAATTCGTGAGTATTGTATAACGTTATTTGGTTAAACATTAATAAAACTTTTTAGATTCTTTTGAACAAAAATTAACCACTAAATTATGGTCGTAGTTTCGTCTTATGGCCTTTTGAATGGTAAAAAATGGATAATAGATAGTTTGGCCAAAGATGGGAGATTAATTTTCCGGTGCTGGTTCTGAGGGTGGGTTAATTTTTCTTCAGATTTTTCATGGGGACAATTTAAAAGGAATGTCACCACATCTATTAGGGCATTAACTCCTATCTGCCGAACACGGTAATCATCATCGTCAAGGAATGTTTTTAAGTGGTTTAAATGTCCATTTTCCATGAAGGTGTGGGCATAAATATGTGCTAATCGTTCTAAGGAATCAGAAGGTTTCCACTGGAAATTAGATATGTCTGAATAGGGAATAATGCCTTCTTCCCAAAGGTTTACCATGGAAAACTCTTCCATTTCTTCCAGTTCAGGGAATAGTTCTTCTAGTTGTTTTGAAAAAAGTATTTTGTCCAGAAAAACATTCATTTGACGGTACCATCGTATAAAAGGAAAAATATACCGGTTTTTTGAATTAAAAAAAGAATTTTCTCCAGGAAAATTTTCTTCTTTAAGGGGGTGGGATGAAAATGGCGAGTGGAATGTTATGACCTTTTTGCGGCCATATTTTTCCAGATCAACAGAAAACTCAACCAAAACTTCCAAAATTATATCTACTAACATTAAATTATGAACTATGCATGATATGTCCTCTAATGATTCCTGTGCAACTGCACTAACATCTAATTGAGGATCATCGCGCATATCCTTCAAATTTTTAATAATAAGTTCACTTAATGATTTTTCAGTGATTAAGGGGTATACTCTTCCTAAACTGAAAGCTCTAACATCTTTTTGGGGATGTGATATAAGGAGTAAAATAATCTCTAACCCTAATTTTACCCGGTGTTCATGGGTTTGGTCAATGGCGATTTTTAACTTTTTTTCCAAGTCGTGGTGAGTTTTTGGCCCATTTTTTATTAAATTTTCCTGGTATATCTGCCATGTGGTACTCTGGAGCTGTTTAAGACCCTTTTCGGGAGAATTTCTTTCATAAATCAACTCGGCCCCATATCACCTCACCCCCTGATCATGAGATCAGGATATTTAAATCCAGCTTATAACATCTTATAGCATCTTTTTTCACCTTATTACATCTAATTATATTGGTGATTATGATAATTAAAGATTACGGTAATATTGGGGGACGGTTATGAATATTCCAATTTTAATTTTAGTATAATTTAAACAAGGAAAATGAAAAATAAATGATGAAATTGATTTATTATCGTAAGTTAACAAGAATTTTTAAGTTACAATAATAGTTTTTTTAACGTTAGGAGAATTTAAAATAGGTTATTTTTTGATAATAAGGTGAGTATAAACTACTAATTTTTTTAACAATAATGTGATTTTTTTTGATAAAATTAAAAAAGAATTTAAAACTAAATTAAAAAATAAAAAGATTTGGGGGGATATTTACTGAATCCTAACAGTTTCAAGGTTCATCGGAGTTTTAGTCTCTATTTTGTAACTCCGGTAGATACTACTGGCCAGATCCAGGGTTTTGTAGTTATCCCCGTGGCAGATTAAGATCTTCTCTGGTTTGGGGCTTATACGGCGCACGTAATCCATGAGCTGCCTGCGGTCAGAGTGTCCACTGAATCCTTCAATGGTTTTAATACCCATCTTGACATGGTAAACATTGGTTTTACCCTCTTCCTTGAGGGGTATTTCTTTCCAGCCTTTCTGCAGTCTGCGTCCCAGTGATCCTTCTGCCTGGTATCCTACAAACACCAGTGAACTTCTCTCGTCTTCACATAACCATTTGAAGTACTCCACGGAGTTTCCACCAGTTAACATACCTGATGTGGAGAGAATGATTGAGGGTTCGCCTTCCACAATATCCTTACGCTCTTCGACATTGTTAACTTTATGGAACACCTCTGAGATGAATGGGTTACGGCCCATGTGGAATATCTGGTCTCGAAGGTCTTTGCTTAGGTACTCTGGCCTGGCGGTGTGTATGGCTGTGGCCTCCCAGATCATACCGTCAATGTAGATAGGGACCTCATCAATGATACCGTGGCGTATGTACTCATCTAAAACAATCATTAATTCCTGTGCCCTTCCCACTGCGAAAACAGGGATTAGTATTTTACCCTTTCTTTCCAGAGTATGGTAGATGGTTTTTATGAGTTCCTTCTCGGCATCGTTCCTGGTTGGTTGCACATCTTCGTGGCCTCCGTAGGTACTCTCCATTACCATTGATTCTATACGTGGGAATTTGGATACTGCGGGTTCAAGGAGTCGGCTACGTTCGTATTTGAAGTCTCCGGTGTAAACAAAGTTATGCTGACCATCCCCGATGTGCATATGAGTGATGGCTGAACCCAGAATGTGACCTGCATTGTGGAGTGTAAGGCGTATATCCGGGGCTATATCGGTAACTTCTCCATAATCCAGGGTTATCGTATGTTTAATACTCTTTTTAACGTGTTTCACGTTAAATGGCAGGGGACTGTCTTCCCGGTGGGCTATGTCAATATGATCCAACTGCAGGAGTGTCATTAAATCCCTGGTGGGTGTGGTACAGTACACCGGGCCCTCGTAACCATAATGGAAAAGGTATGGTAGGAATCCGGAGTGGTCCAGGTGGGCATGGGATATTATCACTGCATCCAGATCGTCCAGGACAAATTCAGGAACGTTCAGGTATGGATATGAGCTTTTATCATCTGATCCTGCCACGTTAACTCCACAATCCATGAGTATTTTACTGTTGGATGTTTGCATAAATAGTGAGGATCTTCCCACTTCACGAAAACCTCCCAGTGCGGTGAGTCGAACCCATTCATTTTCCATGGTCACTGGCCGGTGGATGTTATTACCTAACTCCTGTAAGAACTTTTTACGTTCTTTACTGTTCTTTCGGAGTGTTCTCCTAATTCTTTGAATTATTTCAGAAGATATAGGCGGTGTACGAAGGATTTTAGGGGCCCATCCTATCTTTTTAACGATTTCTCTGGATGTAGCTCCATATTTCCCGATCACAAGTCCAGGTTTTCTGGCTTCGATTATGACTTCACAGGTCACATCGTCGAATGATATGTTGGTGATCTTAGCCTCGTCAGGGACTATGCTGTGGATGCGGTTGATGGACTCCTCTGGCTCGGTGAGAACAGTCTTGTGAGAACGGATGATAATCCGTTTTCTGATGTCTTTAGCCAGGTCCCGGATGAGGTCACCGTTTTCGGTGATGATCTCTGGATTTTTGGTGTAAATCACCACTTCCGGACCTTCAAATTCCACTTTTGCCACTTGAACTCGATCGGGTAATCTTTGTACTATTGTGTTTTTAATTTCTTGAATCTCTGAACCCATAAAATCACTTCTAGAAAAATAGAAAATAGTTTGAGCCCAAATAAGGGGCTCTTTTTAAAGTTATTATATTGTTTTTAAGATAGCTGTTAAATAAAAAAATTAGTTAAAGTTCCTTTATTTTTTGGTTAACCTCTTCCTCGGATAATCTTTTAAATCCTTCTTCGGTAATGGTAGCCACCAGAATTGAATTACCTGAATATGTATCTCTTTCCATAGCGGATTTAATTGCCCGAATGGCCACGTCTATACCTTCTTCCACATAGAGATCTTTACTGTAACGATCTTCTAAAACACCGTAAGCTACTGGTGAACCAGAACCAGTGGATATCACGAGATCTTTAATAACTCCTCCAGTGGGATCCAGGGAATAAAGAGCAGGGCCTTTATCATCCACTCCACCCAGGAGTGTCTGGACATAGAATGGATAACCTCTAGATGAGTGTAAGATGTTGGAGGTGAGGGTGGCTGCGGCTTCTACATTGATTCGTTTACCATTTCGGAGTCTAAAAAGTGCCACTTCTGCTCTGATGTATTTCATCAGGCTCTGGGCATCAGAAACTGCACCAGCAATGGTGGTTCCAATGTGATCATCTATTTTGAAGATCTTGTCGGCCACTTTGTGGGCTACAAGATTGCCCATGGTAGCTCTAGTTTCGGTAGCAAAAACAACTCCGTCCTTACAGGTTAAACCAACAGTTGTAGTGCCTTTAAGTCGATTTTCATCATTCATAGAATACACCTCAAAAAAACATAAGATAAAAATAGCTTTCTATGTGCTACTTTAAGATTCATTGTATATAAATATTGCTTAATATTACTGGTTAAATTCAATCTAATTACCAGCTTTTCTGTCCTTCTTTTTCATGCCCAGCCTATATAAGTGTTTTCCTTAATTTTTTATATACTATAAGTTATCCCCCTAAAATTCTCTTTTTATGATCAATTAAGGACTGTATATTCTTTCATCTCTTTGAATCAGCTTATAAAAATGATTATTTGGCATCTCGAACAGGATAAGTATTTATTTATTCCTTGAATTAATTTATTATGGTATTACAGAGGAGTATACTGGATCTTGAGACCATTCACATTACTTAAATTTCCCATTAATTTTATACCCTCCCAGAGTTCCAATATATAATATGAAAGGTAAGGTAATAGGTGACATTCTAGTTTTGAAAAATCAGCAGGTGGACAATCCCCAGGAACTACTTAATATTCCAGGGGTAAATCGGGTGGTACGCCTGGGCAGGATAAAGGGACTTCAGAGGGAGCCAGATGTGGAAATAATTCTGGGCGAGGGCACAGAAACTGTTCACCGGGAAAACCATTGTCAGTATAAACTGGATGTGGCCAGGGTAATGTGGTCCAAGGGAAACACTACAGAAAGGAAGAGAATGGGTCAGTTAGTCCGTCCAGGAGAGACGGTGGTTGATTTATTCGCAGGGATTGGATATTTCACCATACCCATGGCAGTGCATGCCCATCCCCTGAAAATTCATGCCGTGGAGATAAATCCAGTTGCCCATGGTTACCTATCTGAAAATATAAAGCTCAACAAGGTTCAGGATGTTGTTGAACCTATTCTGGGTGACTGCAGGGATGTAGCTCCTCGAAATATTGCAGATCGGGTTTTAATGGGGTATATTGGGAATACAGATGAATATCTTGATGTGGCAATGGAAGTAGTTAAAGATGAAGGGATCATTCATTATCATGAGTCTGTTCCAGATAAATTGAAATATATAAGGCCTGCAGAACGGGTTAAAAAAGCTGCAAATGGTTTTGAAGTGGATATATTAAACCAGAGAATTATAAAAAAATATTCTCCAGGGGTTTATCACATGGTTGTAGATGCTAAAGTGTATAAAAATTAATATTGCGATTTACAACAGTTTAACTTGATATTTAGTGGTTATTAATAGGTTTACGATGTTTAATTAAGAGTTGAAAGTTTTATGATTTTAAGTATAATGTGGTACTGGTTTGAACATGGTTTTCATGATTGGAATGTAGGTTGGTACTGGTTTGAAACATGTTTTCACTGATTGAAGTATAATTTTCATTGATTGGGATAATGAAGGAGTTGGGGTTTTTACAATCATGGAAGGTTAAACTTAAAGAAATAGTAGGGGTGATCAGTATGGAAGTTTTCCAGACCATAAGTCAAAGAAGAAGTATCAGACGATTTAAAAAAGAAGATATTGATGAATCTTTAATTGAGAAAATTATCCAAGCTGGTATTTGGGCACCTTCAGCAGGGAACCTGCAGAGTTGGGAATTGATCCTGGTTAAAAATCCCCGTACCAAAGAAAAACTATCTGAAGCGGCATATATGCGTGAATTCATAGCTAAAGCACCGGTAATAATGGTTCCATGTGTTAACCAGCGTGTTTCTGGTACTGTTTATGGTAACCGGGGAGTGGAACTTTACTCCATACAGGATGTTTCTTGTGCTATAGAAAACATGCTCCTAATGGCCCATGCACTTGGCATTGGGTCTTGCTGGGTTGGAGCCTTTGATGAACAACAGGTAACAGACTTAATAGGCACACCATCTTATGTGAGGCCAGTAGCATTGGTCTCAATGGGTTATCCTGATGAAAAACCGTATCCTCCTCCCAGGCGGGATTTAGCTGATTTTTTGCACTTTGAAAAATATTAAATTGTTCTTTTTTTAATTCCAACTTCCATCCAAACTTCCATCTAAATCTTTATTCTTTTTTTCTAAAATTCAAGTAATATCATCAACTGAGTCTTAAATTATAAATAGGGTTAAGGAATATATTGGTAGCATCAAACAATATTGTCATTTGTTTTTCAGGATACTAAGGTTAATCTCTACACATCCAGTTACAACCTGATTCATTTCAGTTTACATGTGATTAAACCTTTGTGGAGTAATAGAAGCGTTTTATAAAATTAAAGGAGTTACTGGTGCTAATTTAATTAGTAAATTTCAAAAACGTAATATTTATAAACATAAAAAATAGTATTCTGGTAATATTGATAATGTGGGAGTAGTTATGTCACAACAGTCCAAGATTTTGGTGGTGGAGGATGAAGCCCTCACTGGAATGGAACTTCAAAAAAAACTGATTTTATGGGGTTACGATGTGGTAGATATTGTTTCTTCTGGAGAAGATGCAGTTAAAAAAGCATTAGAAATGGAACCCGACCTTATTTTAATGGATATTCTACTCAAAGGTTGTATGAACGGAATAGATGCTGCAAAAATTATCCAAAAAAATAAGGAAATCCCAATTATTTATCTGACTGCTTACTGCAATTCTGAAACCTTCCAGGGTGCCAAGGTCACCCAACCTCATGCCTACCTCATCAAACCATTTGATGAAAACGAACTGAAATTTGCCATTGAAATGGCTTTTTATGGTCATCAATCCCGGTTAAACCTAAAAAAAAGTGAAGCACACTACAGGATTTTAACCGAAAGTTCTCAGGACATGATTTTCATCATAAATAAGGATTTACTGGTGGATTATGTTAATGAATCTTCACTAAAACATTTGAAACTCACAAAAGATGAAATTATTGGCAAACCAGTACAGAATATTTTTTCAAAACAGGTTTTTGACATGCAGATGAAGTCGCTGCAAGATATATTCCGCACTGGAAATCCCATACGTACTAAAAATCATTTCATTTTCCCTGACTGTGAATTATGCTTAGATACCCGTTTAAAACCCTTAAAAACTGATGAAGGTGAAATATACGCGGTTATGGGAGTTTCAAGGGAGTTATAAAAAATAATTTCTGGGAACGTCAGAATAATGTCTCATTCAGGGAAATAACTTAATATTTGAGGTTAAAATAGGGATAAATTATGTTTGTTCTCCAATCTTCGTGATAAGATAAAACTTTATTAACTTAACTCGCAATGATTTTTGGTTTCCATACTTTTTTGGAACTTTTCGATTTAGTAAATTTCACATGATTCGAATTACATAACTTGGAAATAATATAAATGGAGGCTATTAATTGAATTTAGATGAATTAGATATTCTTTTGGTGGAAGATAATCCCACTGATGCTGAACTGACCATGCGAGCTTTGAAGCGGAAAAATTTAGCGAACAAGCTGGTCTGGGTTAAAAATGGAGAAGAAGCCCTTAATTTCATTCATGCCCAAGGTCAGTATCAAGATAGGGATCCCGAAGACTTACCCCATTTGATACTTCTGGATTTACGCATGCCTAAAGTGGACGGTTTGGAGGTCTTAAAAGAATTAAAGGCCAGTGAACATACTAAAAGAATACCAGTGGTGGTTTTGACCTCTTCACAGCAGGATAGGGATGTGGTGGAAAGTTACAAGTTAGGGGTCAATAGTTACGTGAGTAAACCAGTAGAATTTGATGAATTTATAGATGCAGTTTCAACCCTTGGATTGTACTGGATGTTGATAAATAAACATCCCTGATGTCAATAAGTAATGAAGAATAATCAAGGGTAAAAGAGTGGGATAGTTCACTGGATGATCCCCTTATTTTTGTAAGCAGGTAGATTGGGAAATATTGAAGATCAATATTGTAGATTAGAATTTCCGACTTTTTCATGTACTTGGCTGCTTAAAAATTCTTTTGTGAGGTATTTAGGGTACACTGGCAGTCTTTCTTCCAATTGGAATCCTAGTTCTTGGGTTAACTCCTTTAGTTCATCTAACTCTGGCCAAGGTGCTTCTGGGTTCACATAGTCCTTGGTGAGGGGCGAAACTCCTCCCCAGTCATCTGCTCCTGCCAGGAGAAACATCCCGGCAGTATCCCGGTTGAGGTTAGGTGGGACCTGCACCCCACAATCCGGGAAGAGCAGGCTGGTAACTGCTACCATTCGAATCATATCCAGGAGTGAGGGTTCACTTTCAAATTCCATTTCAATCCCTGGTTTGGGTTTGAAATTCTGGATAATTATCTCCTGAATATGACCATATTTATCCTGAATCCTCCTGATCTCCAGGAGAGAATCTACTCTTTCTTCCACAGTCTCTCCAATACCAATTAAAAGTCCTGTTGTAAATGGTATCTTCAATTTTCCCGCATTTTCAATGGTTTCAATTCTTAACTTGGGATCTTTACCCGGGCTCTTCATGTGGGCAGGGCTTTCCATCAGTCTGCTGCTCGTAGTTTCCAGCATCAGGCCCATGGATGCGTTTACTTCCCTTAACATCTTAAGCTCATCTTTTTGGAGTATACCCGGGTTACTGTGGGGTAAAAGATTGGTTTCATTAAGCGTCCGCTCACAGAGGTGATATAAATATTCCAACATCCCTTCAAATCCCAGCTTTTCCAGAGCATCGTGGACCTGGGGTGTGGAATCTGCCTGTTCTCCAAAGGTGAAAAGAGCTTCCCTGCAACTGTAATGGTCAGCTTCATGAATGGTCTGCATAACTTTTTGGGGTGGTAAGATCAGTGTGGCGTCTGGATCTCCCGGTTCTCGGCGAAAAGTACAGTATCCACAATCATTTCGGCAGATATTGGTTAATGGTAAAAAAACGTTCTTAGAATAGGTTATTTTGTCTGTTTGACGGAGTGAATTGGCCTGCATCATCAGCTGCAGAACACCCTCACCCTTTACTTCCAGTAAAGAAATCAACTGGTCTCGGGATAACATTTTTATCTTCTTTGTTATCTATTCTGGGATTTATCCCTTTATTTTTTAATTCAGTTTAATAAGGAGATTTTTTTCTCAAAAAGAAATGGTTTTTATCCTTACCTGCTCTTATTCTCCAGGTTTTGTTCTTTTAAAGGGGTTACCCTTCCAGTGCTGAAACCACCAGTTCCACAAATAAGGGTCCTATTCCACTTTTGTCTTTCCAAAGGACTATGAAGATGGCAATATCATCCGCCAGGCCCATACCATAATCTGCATGGCAGTTCATGTTTTCAAAGGATTCTTTAAGACGATATATTCCGTATATATCGGTTTCTCCCTGTATCTGTACTTGAGAACGGATCTGTTCGTCTATTATGGAGATGATATTTGCGGTTTCATCAGAGAACATATCCAGCTCTCGAGCTTCCATATCTTTTAGTATCTGGGAGATGGTGGAACCTAGTTCTTCAGGTTTGATCTTTTGGCGCGATTTTCCTCTGACTATCAGTAATTCGGTGCTGTCCATGGCTGCTTTGGAGCCTTCAAATGCTTCTAACTTGCCCATGATTTGCCCGGCAATGTTACGTGTGTTCAATTAGTTTCCTCCACCATTTTTAATTTCTGCTTTCAGTTCACCCATAGTGGCTACCTTTTCTGCGAATGCATTGTGACGGTGAATACTCTCCTCGTTAACCTGTTGAACGGTGATAAGAGTGTCATCAGGTAAGTGAGAAAATTCTTTTACTATCTTATGTATCATATGCCGTACGCAGTCTTCCACAAACATGGGATGCTCATGGGCATTAACCACTACCGCATGCTCATCGGGTCTTTTCAAAAGTTCACAGACATAGGAGCTCATGGAGTCTTCAATTATCTTGATAATATCTTCACCCCTGATTGTCTGTTGGGCGGGTACTTCAATCATGATACTTCCCCTACCCCTTTGATTGTGGGATGCGAAGGTGACAGTTTCCAGGACTTTTTCGGTGGTTTCTTCATCTAAAAATTTCAGGAGCTTCTGTTTAGAGCTTTCCTTCACAGTTTCCTGGGCGCAGGGACATACAGTCATCCCCACCACCTCTGCTCCGATCATCTTCCGAATGACCACTCCTTCCTCGGTTCGGTAGCCAATGGCATCAGCCATTATATTTACCATTTCCTGGGTTTTGTGTTGGGTCACCGGTGACTTCTTCATGATCATGAAGTCACTCTTCATACTGACCTCGGCCCGCTTGGCGTATTTGTGCTTTTCAAGTAGTAAACTCACTATCTCAGCACATAACGACTCTACTTCCATTGCATTGTCTTCTACAGCTTCCTCTAAGACATGGCTAATGGCCTCGGGATTGCGTGACATGTGGATGCCTCTTTGAGTGCTGGGCAGGTCCACAAAGGCATCGAAAGTTGGTAAAAGAACAATAGGTCTTTTACCATCCCTTTCAATCTTTAAGAGTTTTTTAACCCCTTTCACCCCTACTCTGGTGAGGTGTACGGGGATGGTAGGTAACTTTTCCTGGGTATCAGGTAAACACGGTGGTTCCAATTTTTTCACCCCTTGAGTTCTCAATTACTCATAAATTAACTAAAAAACATAAAAAGCAACTGGTTGTTTCTCATTTTTTTTTGATGAATTAATTATTGCTATGTTTTATAGCACTGGTTTTTTATTCATTATTGGGAATTGCTTTTTAAGGAATTGTTGGTTAATGAATTTTTTAGATTATTTGATAGAATTATTTTACCTTATAACCTAAATTTTTATTACAGATTATACTCCGTATATTTCTGTTATAAATTAGGGGATATAAAAAGAGTTATGTTTTCACGATTTTTTTCATTAATTTTCGCAGTGTTGAAATGATTTAAGTTTCCAATCTTTTACCCATTTCATTTAATTTTCCTCATTTTTCTCCATATAATCATCTTTTTGAAATCGATTTTCAATAATTTTCAATCTATTCCAAAAAATAGGATTATATGTGTTGGATTAGCTGAGTTAGGATTACTTAGGTTAAGATTACTAAAAAATAGGAATAAAGGATTGTTAATCACATTTCTAGAGTCTTTTTGAATTCAATGGCATCTATGTCTTTTAAACTATCCCTTATCAGGACCTTGGCGCCGTAAATATCTTCAGCTCTTTTTGCCAGGATTTCTCCGGATTTGTCATTTTCAACCACCACCAAGATTTCCTGCACATCAAACTGTTCCATTTTACGATTAATATCATTTTTAACATGGGATATTTTCTTTTTTATGGGTTCAAGTGCAGTTTCAGGAATTTTAGGATTGAGAATACGCATGTCCTCTGCTTCCAAGGGCACCCCTGCCACAACAATCCTCAAGGGTTCAACTCCCCATCTGGTTAATATTTTTTTGAAGTTTCCCTTACTGGTGAGTAAGATGAATCTTTCTGAAAGCCTTTTAACTTCTTCTTCCACATTTTCCTTTTCCAAAACACCGAAATCTGCTAAAATATCGTCAATTCTATTCCGGATGTTTATTAATTGACTGCAGAATTCTTCAGCATCTTCCTGAAGTAGTCTATGGCTGGGTCTGCTGGAGTAAATAAATTCTTCGGTTTTTATAATGTTATTCAAAATCTCAGCATAGGCGACTGAATCAACAATACCCTCTTGGGGAGTTTTTAGTTTTTCAGTACTTTTTTTGGATTGGCCCGCTTCTTTTAGAAGTGTTTGGGCCTGTTTGAACCTGATTTTGTCCATTGGCATCTCCTCAAAATGTGATTACATTATAATTATAATTAAAAAGTTACGTTCTGGTTGATTTAAATTCTTTTGAGTTAGATTCTTTTGAGTTAGATTCTTTTGAGTTAGATTCTTTTGAGTTATTTTCGCAGTGTTTTGTTTAAAACTGCATTTTATAAAGGTAACTCCTAATTCGCACGTTTTTTTGGGGGGTTATTTAAATTCGTAAATTTCATGTTGATTAATTTCAGGGTGATTGATTTAGAATGTGAAAAATGGTGAAAATATGTCTTGAATTCTTTTAAAAATTCTTTTGGTTTCATCTTTCACCACCAGTTTTCCAGATGGTCGCCACCGGTCTTCATTGGTACTCTTGTCCTTCAACACTTTTATCATTTTCAGGTTGGAACGGGCCATGGCATCTTGACTGTAACCCCCTTCCAGGATCAGCACCAGTTTTGGAGTTATCTTCTGCATATAGGATGTTATCCATGGATAAAAATCATCATCCAACTGGAGACTGGAAAGGGGATCGTCCCGGTGTCCGTCAAAACCAACATCCAGAAAGTAGAAGTCTGCCTGGAATTTCCGGCAAGCTGGTTCTAAGATTTTTTCTAAGATGTAAATATAATCAGAAGTTCCAGAACCCGGAGGTAGGGGTATGTTAAGATTGAAACCTTCCCCCATTCTACTACCAGTTTCTTCAATAAATCCTTTTCCGGGGAAAATAGTGCGAGGATCCTGATGTATGGATATGTAAAGGACTTGGGGATCATCGTAGAATATTTCAGCTGTTCCATTTCCGTAATGAGCGTCAAAATCTACTATCACGAATTTTCGCAGGCCATGGGTTTTTCGCATATACTCCAGGGCCACTGCAAGATTGTTGATTAAACAGAAACCCATAGCACTACCTGCTGTGGCGTGGTGGCCAGGGGGTCGGGCCATGGAGTAAGCAAAATCACACTGATCGAAAACAAGTTGGGAGGCAGTAATTGCCCCACCTGCTGCTAGCTTTGCAATTTGGTAACTTTCAGGGGAAGCGAAGGTGTCAAAGTCCAAGTAACCCCCACCACTTTCTGTAAATTTTTGCAAATGATTTAAATAGTGTTTAGTGTGCACTCGCAGGAGGTTATCATCACTGGCAGGGGTGGGCTGGTGGATATTTAATTTTTCCACTTCTCCCTGTTCTAGGAGATATTTCATCATAATTTCCAGTCTTTCCTGATTCTCAGGATGAAGTCCAGTTTGATGCCGTGCGTATTCTGGGGAGTAAACCAGGGAAATCACACAAAACGCCTCTCGAAAATTTTCGGTAATGATTTTGGTGAATAATCATTTTTTTTAGTGAAATCAATAAGTTTTATTGAATAACTAATTAAATTTCTTTGAATATTCAATCAAGTTAACTTTTATCCATTATAATCAATTTATAACACGAATATTCATTTAAATTTAAGTGAATATTCACTTAATTAAGACTCATTACCTCAATGATTAAATTCATGCATTTTCATTAGGATTTAAAGGGATTAAACATTCTGAATTAAAACCACGTGAGTGGGACAGTTAAGTTCATAAATCAAGAATATAATGGTTATAAATCTGTTTTTAATCTGTTACAACATTTTACTTGAACTTAAGTCTTCTTTCACAATGTTAAGCACAGTTTGGGTGTAGGTTCTCTGCACATCAGGTTCCTTGAGTAAACCTTTTATGAACTGATCCAGCTCGCTGGTGTCTTTGAATCTGGCAACCAGTATGGCATCAAACTCTCCGGTAACATCATACATGCAGAGAACGTTTTTATGGTATGCGGTTTTGTCCTCCCAGTTTTCAAGTACTCCTCCCTTTACTCGTACTCCAATGATGGTGGTGAGGTTGTAACCCAGTTTGCTGTGATCAATCACCGGTGTGAATTTCTGGATAACTCCATTTTTAGTGAGTTTTTCCATGCGATTATGCACGGTCCCTATGGAAACATCCAGACGTTTTGCTATTTTCCTGTAAGACATTCTTCCGTCGCTATTGAATAAATTGATGATTTCTCGGTCTACATCATCTATTTCCACAAGTTCATTTACTTTTTCATCTTCTTTCATCGTATTCACCGTTCATATGAACATTGTTTACATTTTTTTAATTTAATAGGTAGTTAATTACACATTTTTCATATATCAATGCAAATAATTTAAATACAAGTTTGTACAATTTATTATTAGGTGATCAAATGGCTTTGTCGGAAGAAACCATAAAAATGAGGTATATTGCACTGGTGAAGAAGGGAATGATCGATGATGAGGAATGCAGGTCCTATGCCAAAAAGATGGATTTTGAGCCTTGTATGGTGAAGAAGGTTCAAAAATTTGAAGACTATTTTGTACCAGGTACTGTGCTTTTAAGTGATAAGGCAAGTTACAAGTTGAGAATTGAGTATCCAATGGAATAAAAATCACATTATCTTTTTTGGCTAAGGGCATGTTAACTCCAGAATCATCTTAAACTTCGCTTAAAAATTAAACTTAACTGTTAAAATTATATTCTTCATTATATTTATTTTATTTTTATATTATTTTTTGTTGTTTCCCACTTTATTTAAATCATTGTTCAACAGAGGGGCTGATCAGTGATTGAAAGTACCATTATAAACTAAATAAATCCAATAAACTTCAAAATTTCCTATAAACTTCAACTTTAATCCCTGTATCATTGGTATAATAAAAATTCAGATTTTATAGTTTAGATATTATTGTTTATAATATAATTGGTGATTATGTGTGTTGGTAATGATAGAATATGATTTTAAGTCATTGCCAGCACCCCTGCATCAGTTATGCCATATTTTTCCATGGAATGAGATCTTTTAACCATTCCAGCTTCTATAAGTCCATTAAGATGTTTGTAAACCATTGCTCGGGATATTCCAATTTCTTTACCAATTTCCACAGCAGTAAAGTCATTACGGGTGAGCATTTTCATTATTTTAAGACGGGTCTTGGATATCTTCAGCTCGAATGGTGGAAGCTGAACCACCTTCTCTCCGAAACAGGTGAAAATTCCAGCCACTTCCTCCTTGTTTGCTGCAAAATTCAAAAGAGGACCTATATCTCCTGAACCATAGGCAACATAAACATCCCCATGTATTTTGGCCCCTCTAATAATCTCCATAATCTTATTCAATGCATCCTGGGGGTCTTCTGTATCTATTCGGATTTCACCCCCCTTTAGAAAAGAGTCCAATTCTGTTTTTCGATGTTTACCATAATGCAATACAATTAATCCATCCGGTTGGGTTTTCATAGACACATTAAAAAGACACTGCCCTCTTAAATTGGTAATCAGGGTTTTCATGTAAATCACCTACACTAAATCTATTGTCTCATTTTAATATATAACCGTATACTCTAAAAGTTATACGAAGGGTAAAGTTTATAGTTCATCATGATTTAGTACCCTCAAAGAGATTACATGGGGGAATTTGAACGAGTACAATGGATACTATAAAATCAGAAAACTATACCACCCGCCAGTTGAACACGGAGATTAAAAAGGCAATATCTGAGGATAAAAATAATTTGGTACTGGAAAATCCCGGTAATCTGGACTCCATTGCAGTGGGTCTGGGTTCAGGGGTAGAAGTCACACTGAAAGGAAATACAGGAGATTTTGTAGCAGCACTGAATAACGGGGCCTCTATAGAAATACAGGGAAATGTTGGTCGCTACGTGGGAGATAACATGACTTCCGGTGAGATCATTGTAAGAGGTTCTGCTGAAGAGGGGGTTGGATTCGGAACATACAATGGTACCATAGTTATTTATGGGGATGCTGGTGATGCAGTGGGTCAGTTAAATAAAGGGGGAATTCTGGTTATAAATGGTAATATGGGTAAACTCGCCGGACTTTACATGCTCAGTGGGGATATTATTGTTACTGGAGATGCAGGGGAAGACACCGGAGACTGGATGATCGGAGGAAATATATATGTGGCTGGAAAGTACCAAACCGGTACTAATGCAACTGTCACTGAAATAACTGCCTCTGATAAGGATAAATTATCATCAATCTTCCAGAAGTACAATATAGATGCCCAGGCACAGGATTTCGTTAAGATTGGGCCTGAAGAGTTAAGGCCCTTTTATGGTAAAGAGGAGGTATCCCAATGAAACAGATACTCCTAACTGATCCTGAAAAGTGCGATGGCTGCAATGACTGTATAGAAGCATGTGTCTCAGTAAATGATGAAAGTGGTATTTTCCTGCATAAAATGACTGAGGGTTACCAGACCATTGTCTGCCAGCAGTGCATAAACCCATCCTGCCTCCGGGGTTGCTTTAGAGATGCAATTTACCGTGAAGGGGATGTGGTAAAGATCAAGCAGGACCTTTGCGTGGGCTGCCGCCTGTGTATGCTAATGTGCCCCATTGGAAGTATCACCCACACTGATGATGAGATGCTCAAATGCGAACAACAGTGCATGCAGTCACCAGATGACGTACCCGCCTGTGTGAAAGCCTGTAAAGAAGGCTGCTTGAGTGTGGTGGATATTAAGGAATTCGCCACCGGTCTGCAGCAGAACTTTGAAATGAATAACACCATGGGATCAACCTCAAAACGCCCTTTATCTCCATCTGGGGAACTGGCAGTGTCCACTGAAGGATTATGTGTCTTCTGTGGGACCTGTGAAATTGTCTGCCCCACCGATGCCATTGAAATCGTGGATAGTCACGCTGAAATCGATAAAAGTCGCTGTATAATGTGTGGATCCTGTACAGCGGCATGTCCAGTGTTGATACCAACTGGAGCCGGAAGTATATGGGATCCCCGAACCATCGCTGACATACGTTACACCTCCAAGGCAGGTAAATATGTTCTCAGGGGTTTTGGTACAGAAAGGCAATTACCTAGCCTGGATGATATTATAATACTGCCCGGTCAGGCTTCAGTATCCCCCGTGGATAAGTACAGGGAGGCCTGTAACACCAAAGTTGTCCTGGGAACCAGGTATGCTGAAAATCCTCTGGAACTTGAAACACCAGTTCTCATTGCAGGAATGTCATTTGGGGCTCTGTCAGAGGAATGTAAACTGGCAATGGCCAAAGGTACCTCACTGGTAGGATCATGCGCCAACACCGGTGAGGGAGGAATGCTACCCCTCGAAAGGGAGTATGCAGATAAACTGATGGTACAGTACTCTTCCGGTCGTTTCGGAGTTTCTTCAGACTACCTCAATGTGGGGGATGCAATCGAGGTTAAAATAGGTCAGGGAGCTAAACCGGGAATGGGGGGACACCTCTTAGCCGAGAAAGTGAGCCCTAAAGTGGCTGAAATTAGAGGAATACCCTTAGGAACTGATGCTCTCAGTCCAGCCAGATTCCTGGATGCCACCAGGCCCGGAGACCTGGATAAACACATAGAACTCATCCGGGAGGTCACAGACTGGCAGGTACCTATTGTGGTTAAATTGGGGCCTGGACGGGTGAAGGATGATGTTCAACTGGTGGCAGAAGCTGGGGCCGATGTGATATCCGTGGATGGGATGGAAGGAGGTACCGGGGCTGCACCAGAAGTGGTTATTGAACACACTGGAATCCCCACCCTGGCAGCACTCATGGAGGCAGTTAAGGGACTGGAAGAAATTGGAATGAAGGACACCGTGGATCTCATCATCACTGGAGGAATCAGAAGCGGGGCAGACGTGGCTAAATCCATGGCTCTGGGTGCTGATGCAGTGTACATTGGAACCGGTGCCATGATCGCCATGGGATGCAGAGCCTGCCGTATGTGTTACACTGGTAAATGTCCGGTGGGTGTTGCCACACAGGATCCATTACTCCGTGAACGGTTGGATGTGGATCTGGCTGCCATGAGAGTGGCCAACTACATTAAATCCATGACTGAGGAGACCAAGATGCTGGCCCAGCTTGCTGGGCACGATGATATCCGCAAGTTCACACCAGATGACCTGCGAGCATTAAACAGTGACACTGCAAAGATAACTGGGCTTCGGCTCACTGGATTGTAACTAGTCAAAAAGAGTTCCCTTAAGATATACTATTTTTATTAAGGGAATCCTTATTCTTTTAAGGGAATTATTTTTTTATATTTTATTTGTTTTTTATTTCCCTTTGTTTATTCCCATATCATATCCCATTCATAAAAATAGTAAATTTTGAACTTAATAGATCGTGAAAATGTGGATATTATTTTAAAAATAAAAAAAAGAAAATAAGGGATTTTTATTTATTCTACAGCTTCGCCTTCTAAACTGGATGCGACCATTAGTGCAATTGCTCTGTACATGAACATCATGATATAAGGCATTATTACCAGTGGTAATAGTATGAATCCAATCAGGATGATCATGGTCAATGATCCTATGGCGTACCCTATTCCAGCAATTATCCAGATTACTATGAGGGTGATGATGTATTTGCCCCAGCCAATTCTGGATATATGTTCTAATATTTCGCTGAATCGGAATGCTGCTCCTAGGTCTCCATCGTAGTATGCCATGTTGGCGATGGCCATTAGTTCAAACAGTGAAATAATGAATCCTACTAATATGATTACTATCCACAGTATTGTCATCATCCCGTAAGCTGCGCCTGAAACGGCAGCGAAATCGGTGTAACTGGCAGTAGTAACCATGCCCAGGGTTATGAAATACATAATTCCATAAATTATCAATAGGGGAATGGAATAAATAATACCTACAACAAAGATTTTTAGACCATCAACGAACATTTCCCCAATTTCATCGAATTCAGGGAGCTCGTCAATACCGGCTAAGGTTGCTTTTATTATTCTGAACAAATAGCCCATGACTAAAAAGATAGGAACAATTAAAATCGAAGCGATGCATATTACACCCAATATTAGTACTTTTCCCCAGTTAGAGGAAGGATACTTAATTGAGTCGGATACAATTTCTCCTATGTCCATTTTTTTACCTCCAATTAATTTTTTAACATTTTAAGTTATGCAAGTCATTTTATAAAAAAGTTCCAGTTAATTCTCCACATTCTAAAACTTATTTAGACAGATACCCTGAAGATGTAAAATATGAATGCAGAGAATAAAATATATGGGGGTGCATTATTTCTGCTGGATTCCAATCCCAGAAACAAATAAAAGCCCCAGAGCTCTAGCATATAAAAGATAAAGGTAAGGATAGAGGACTAATATAATCAAGGCCCATCCTAAAATGGGTATTAATCCAAGAACTCCTGCTATTGCACCCATGATCATTCCCAGTATGATCATCATTATATACCAGATTATGTAGTCTACCCATCCAATGGCATTGATGGTATCCAGTATTTCCCTGAATCTGAATGCAGCCCCTATTTCACTGTTATAATAAGCCATATTTGCTATTCCGATTGTGAAAAATATTCCAAAGATAACCGCCACAATCAATCCCATCACCAGCAGTCCTCCCATTAAACCGAAGGCACTAAAAGCAGTGGCAGGCATTAAGTCATTTCCAGAAGCCCCTAAAGCTACCAATGAACCGATAGAAGCCCATATGCTCATGAATATAAGGAGGAATGGAATGATAAAGTAGGCCAGTTCCACCACAAATAGTTTAAGACCATCGGTGAACATTTCTCCCCATTCATCGAATTCAGGAAGATGATCAACCCCGGCAATAGACCATTTCAGAGCTCTGAAACAATATCCCATAACTAAAAAAGCAGGAATAATTAAAAAACTGGTTAGAATTAATATTCCTAGAATTATAACCTTTTTCCAGTCCTGTGTGGGATATCTCATTGCATCAGAAGTCAAATATCCTATATCCATACAATTTCCTCCTTACCCTAATTCTGGAAAAAATGATTAAATATTATATTAATCAAGCTTTTTTCCACCATTTCATTCCATTACAGAGAGTTATATTATAATTAATGTTTTCAGGGACTAAAAATAGTTTATTATCAATAGTTTAATCCTCTCACAAAATATCAACAGGATTAAGAAAAATAATTAAGGGGATTTGAGAGTAATTGTCCTTATCCCATTTAAAGGGTCTCCTTTGTGCTTGGAAGACTATTTTTAGAGTGGCAAACAACAAATCTTTAAAGGTAATAATGATTATAACGATTAGAAAAATAGGGCAAACTCCTTTAACTTTACATTACAATATCCTTAACTACAATATCCTTAACTAACATTAGCCTTATCTTAGTATAGTCTCCTCAACTTACGTGATTATAGAATTAAAGATTCAAAAAAAAATCTAATCTTTGAATGACATAGATAAATGGAAATGTTATAATCAATGATACAATATATTATATCTCTTGATATTTTATTTACCTGTAATGACTCAGCTCAACGACATTTTATGGTGAAGCAATGAAATGGCAAGTTATTCTCTTAATTGTTCTGGCAATATTTGGAGGTTATCTTGTTATTTCGTCTATGATGGGTCCTTATGAGCCAGTGGGAAGATTGGGTTTTGTTAAACTAGCTAATCCTGACATGTACCCTGGTCATCCTCATTCTCAACTTTTAGCAGAATATGCAACTGAAAGAGGCTCTAAATGTGCACTGGTTGTCCATTTTGCAGGGGATTCCAACTATCGTCACTACATGGAAGGTGATGTGTTGATAATAGAAATGGCCTTTATTGACACCAATGGTACTGGTGCTGAGGGGCCAACCAATTATATGGATTCGCTTAAACTGGCCCTGTTTGGAGTTCCGGATGGTAGATATAAATTCAAGGCTGATGGATTAACATTTAACAATTGGGATGATGCTAATAAATATATTCTGAAGTTAGCGGCTCAAAATGGGCAGAAAGGACCTATCCCAATGGTCTGGCATGGAACTGCAAGATCTGGCAATCCAATATTTTCACAGGGGTGTGGTTTACCACTTTACTTCTACATAACCTGGAAAGAGTACGGTCAGTTCGCAGCTTACTACTATGTCTTAAAGGGAATGTTAACTCCCTATTTGAGTTTACCTTATCGGGCTTATGAACTCCAGCATGCCTCTGAACTGCAGTATTATTACACTCATGACATGTTGAATTATCAGTGAAATTAAAGGTTGATAATTCTAACATTAGGATTTATATCCTTAAAGAAGGGATTTATCCTTAAAGCAGGAATTTATCCTTAATCCGGAATTTATTCTTAAAAGGGAAATTAAAGTATTAAATGGTGATTTATCCTTAAAAAGGGACTTTTAAAATGAGATTATCTATTTTTTTGTTTATTAGGGATGATAGTAACTTATGTCTTTACACACGAGCTTTATACTTCTTGAATTAATTTAGATTAATTGATAAAAAAAAGTAGTTTAAGTTACTCCTATTATTGATTATTTAGGTTATTAATTCAATTATTTAGGTTATTAATGGCATTTTCGATTATAGATAAAGGAGCATCAGTTTTCAAACCATTGGGATTGAAATGGGTTCGGGTAACCATGTAACCTTCTTTTTTAATGAGATTCATAACTCCTTCCATTGAAGGGGCACTAATCTTTAACTTTCGGCAAACAGCATGCACATCGTAGAACGTGGGGGGAGCACCTGACTCTGCGAGACATTTTTCCAGTAGTTTAGTAACCTCATTTTTTCGATTAATCTCCATATCAGGGACCATGTCCAGCATATGGCTTAAAAATTCTGAATTCTGTATCTCACCGCACCAAAGTGGACCGGCAATATTCCAAACCTCCCCACAATCTGGACAGTTAAAGGATATTCTGGGAGCTATACCCTTAAATACCTGTCTATTAAGACATTTAGGGCAGTATGCTATGTGTCCAAGGTTTTCAAGAGATTCATCTGTATTTTTAGCTCCTTTACCCACCAGGGCGTACAGGCGCATGTAATGCTCTGTGCTGTGGGAGAACTGGAACTCAAGACACTTTTTATATTTGGAGAATGTGCGGGAGAGGAAACCTGCCAGGATCCTGAGACCTGTTTCATGGCAGTATTCATTTCTAAGAGGTTTAGCCCCGTATTTGCGTATGCATGGTTTTCTGTAAGTTCCACAAAGGGCGGAAGTGTCAGTGGCAGTGATACAGATCATTCCACCTGCCTTGATACTGGCAGCAGCTGACTCAACATAGGGTGCAGGGGTTCCGAATGGATCGATATCCACAACATCAAATCTACCCTTACATTTGCGAAGAATTAGATTAGCATCCTCCCTGCAGGCTTTTACATTATTCAACTCATTATTTTTAATATTTTCCTTGGCAAGTTCAACTGCCAGGGGATTTAAATCATTCACCACTGCCAGAGAAACACCTTCTATTTCCTTAGCGTAGCGTATTCCCCTTATCCCACTACCTCCGAACGCATCACAGATGGTAATATCCTCCTCTTTTTGCTTACGGTATGTGGTTAATGCGGTCACCGAAAGGTCACGGTTAAGTTCCATAACTGGATTGAAAAAAACAGGTGCTTTAGCGGTTACTTTCTCAAACTCCGGGATTTTAATCCTTACTTGACCTTCCTGTACCTGTAAAAATTCCATTTTGTAACCTCAAAATTATAATCAGTTGTGTTCATGAAGTTCTTAATTATATTCAAAATCTAAAATATATTTTAAATACTAACCTATTTTTTAATTTTAGGGCTTTATTTTTAATCCTTACTTGATTTTTTTTAATTTTTGGATTGTATTTTTAATCCTTACTTCCAGTTATGATCTTAAACGTAGTTTTAAATCTTAAATCATTTTATAAAATCGAAATATATTAAATCTAAATTTATTTTTATAATCTTATTTATTATGTTATTCCAGAGTTTATAGATGTATTATGGATTCAAATCATATGTCTAATCGTATAATAATTCATTAACTTTTAATAAGTATATGAGACTAGGTAATAGAATGAGATCATCTTATAAAAGGAGTGTACCATGTCGTCAATACCATTTTTAGATAATGCTAATGAAGGTCAGAATAACTGGTGGAAATATTTATTAACCGTCATTATATCCCTGATTGCAGGAAGTCTTGTAGCAGGAGTGATAGTTGTCCTATTCCTGGTAGTGTATGCTTTTGTGTTATCTGCCAGTGGTAATGTGACAAACATCCTTGAAATTATTCAGGGAACCCTTCAAAGTCCATTTGTTCTCATTGTTCTTATTGGAGTTAGCTATGCAGTTTCATTTTTCCTTTTCTACATCTGCCTGCGTTTTTTACACCATAAACGATTGTTATCAGTTATAAACACGGTTTCCAGTTTACGATGGAAAATGTTACTCAAAGGACTGATATTATGGATTGCAGTTCTGGCGATTTTCAATTTACCTGATCTGATTTTCAATTCCCAGAATTACCAGAAAAACTTGGATCTTGGTAGTTTTGCCATTCTCCTGGTTTTATGTCTCCTTGTTTTCCCGATGCAGGCATCATTCGAGGAGATTTTGTTCAGAGGATACCTTATGCAGGGGATTAATCTCTTACCAAATGCGTTATCTAAGAGATTTGGGAATTTAGGGAGAAGATTCAGTAGTTTATCTTCATTATTCAACCTTTTATCCAGAATATTTTCTCGTTTAGCAAAGCCATGGTTCCCTATTTTAATCACAGCCATAATTTTTGGATCTGTACATGTTTTTAATGGAACTAACCTGTATATGGATCTGTCCATTGTGGCTTCGACATTCATAATGGGCCTTATGCTGGGTGTAATAGCACTGGGGGATAATGGAATAGAAACAGCAATGGGGATTCACATAGCCAACAATCTTTATATTGCCCTATTTTTTAACTCCGCAGATTCTGGACTTGGCGAACTGCCTTCCCTGGTTACAGCTCCTGCATCTGACCCCTTTTCAGGCATACCATTCATGATCCTGGCTGCCCTGATAGTGCTTACAATTCTGTTCTGGAATCGTAAGGAAGATTTAGTGAAAATATTCCGTTAAAATAAATTTCCAAACCTTAAAATTTGAGATTTGAGTAGATACATATATTTTTTAATGGATTATTCCTTTAATAGAATTTCTTCCCCTATTTTTTACAAGGGGATATATTATTTAAGAGATTAAAACCAAAGAAAAATTGTTAACAAAAATACATAGGATGTTTTTAATTATAAAATAAAGTAATTTGATGTACGTATTTGTCCTGCTTTATTTATTTAAATATTGAAGTGACAATTTAAGTACTTAGGTGAATTCATGATACCAGTTGCCAAACCCCTCATCGGTGAAGAAGAAATAGAAGAAGTGGAAAAAGTATTAAGGTCCGGGTTCATAGCTCAGGGCCCACGAGTGGCAGAATTTGAGGAAAAATTTGCCAGCTACGTTGGAACAAAACACGCAGTTGCTGTAAGTTCAGGAACCACAGCATTACACCTATCCTTACTAGCTCTGGGTGTGGGTAATGGTGACGAGGTTATAACCACTCCCTTTAGCTTTGCAGCCACGGGTAACTGCGCACTATATGTTGGGGCCAGACCAGTCTTCGTTGATATTGATCCCAAGACCTTTAACCTGGACCCTAACCAGATTGAAGCAGCCATAACCGAAAAAACCAGAGCCATAATCCCGGTGCACCTCTATGGTCAACCTGCCAAGATGGACCAGATTAAGAAAATCAGTGAAGAACATGACATTCCCGTTGTGGAGGACGCTGCACAGGCACATGGGGCAATGTTCAAGGATGAGATGGTAGGATCCATTGGTGATATGGCCTGTTTCAGTTTTTATCCCACCAAGAACATGACCACCAGTGAAGGTGGGATGATAACCACCAATAACACAGAACTTGCGGATATGGCCAGGATACTACGAGCTCACGGTGAAAAAGAAAGATATCATCATTCTGTTCTGGGATATAATTTCAGGATGACTGACATAGCTGCTGCCATTGGTCTGGTTCAACTCAAAAAACTGAATGGGTTTAATCAGAAGAGAATAGAAAATGCAGAATACCTTACCGAGCATTTAAAGGGAATTTCATGTATTGAACCCCCATTTGTTTCTCCTCAGGTGAAACATGTATTCCACCAGTACACAGTGAGAGTTAAAGATGGAAAAAGGAACGATGTGATGAATTTCCTCAACCAAGAAGGAATTGGAACTGGAATACACTATCCCGTCCCTATTTACAAACAGGAACTCTACCAGAACCTGGGATACAATGATAAATGTTCTGAAACCGAAAAAGCAACCTCTGAGGTATTATCACTACCAGTGCATCCTTCTTTATCAGTAGAAGAACTGGAAACAGTAGTGATTTCACTAGAAGCAGCTTCAGACAAGTTTTTCTAGGTTAAAAAACTATTTTTTTTCAATTTCTTTTTTTAATTTTAGGAATTAATTTCAGTAATTTTTTTATTTTCATTAGTTTATTCTAATTCAATTTCCAGTTATCTTTAAATTAAATTTTACTTTAGGTTCACTTTAAATCTAATTTAGGAATTTTTCATAATTACCACTAGACAATCAGTAATCACTGGTTAATCGTCCATTTATCCCAGTTTTTTCTCTACTGATTCTACTTTCTCTGCCATTGTTCGTTGGCGATCCCTACGGTCATCGATCTTGACACTGGTTACCACACGCTCTGAACCTGCCTTAAAAACTGCTTCATGAGCAATTTTAATGGCATCAAAGAGTTCATCAGGATTTTCAGCTTCCAAAAGGGTTCCCATACCACTTAACTGATATTTTATCCCAGCTTCGTCCAGTGCAGCCAGAGCAGCGGCCACATATTTACTAAGACTGGTCTCCGGGGTGCCTATGGGGATTACGGTCAGTTCTGCTGATATCATACTGATTTTTATGTTCTGCCAGCAATATATTTTTTATGAAACACTTGGATTACCAGAACTTCAATCAAGAACTTGAAAACAAGGTTAAAAAGGTAATAATGGATTATGACCTGATCAATGAAGGGGATAAGGTAGCAGTTGCCCTTTCAGGGGGTAAAGATAGTGTTTTAACCCTGTATATTCTGGATAAACTTTTATGTGAAAATGAGTTTGATTTTGAACTTCTGGCCATTGCCATTGATGAAGGGATATCTGGTTATCGTGAAGATGGAACAGAATCTGCCCGGAATAATGCCTCTGAACTGGGGGTGGAATATCATGAAGTATCCCTGGAAAATGAGATGGGATTCTCCCTGGATCAAGCAGCCCAATTTTTCCAGACTGCCTGTGTTCCCTGTGGTGTTTTCAGGCGTTACCTATTAAACCGCACCGCCCACCATCTGGGGGCTGATAAACTGGCCACTGGCCATAACCTGGATGATGAAGTTCAGTCGTTCTTAATGAGTTTTGCCCGGGCTGATGTTAGGCGTTTTGCCAAGTTCGGACCGAAACAGGAGCGTATCCATCCTAAGATGGTTCCACGTATCAAGCCACTGTGGTTGGTTCCAGAAAAAGAGGTGGGAATGTGGGCGGTTATGAATGAAGCGGACGTTCATCTAGCAGAATGCCCCTATGCTTACCAATCCCTCCGTTCACGACTGAAAAATTACCTTAACTATCTGGAGGAGGACAGGCCCGGTACCAAACTGAATTTACTTCAATTTTTCCAGAAAAACCTGCAGATACATGAGAAAAAGGTTAAAATTAATGAGTGCCAGATATGTGGTGAACCATCATCTGCTTCCATCTGCAAGGCCTGTGAAATGCAGGAATTTATAAAAAATGAGTTAGGATAAAAAACGTATTTATAATTAGAAAGTTCTTGCAAATTTAGAAAGACATTTTTAATTTAAAAAAATGTGCTGATAATCAACATGGGGTAATTGTTTTTTATATCAATCAACTAAGTGAATTACAGTACTCTTTCAATCAACTAAGTGAATTACAGTACTCTTTCAATCAACTAAGTGAATTACAGTACTCTTTCAATCAACTAAGCGAGTTACAGTACCCACACCTTTACTCTTACCCTCCCTGAAAATTAATCGTTGACCTTCACGGATTGCGTAAGGCCTGTATTTAAATCTCATTCTTATTGATCCGGTATCTCCTGCAGATAGATATTCCCTGTCAATGGGCCTGAAACAGGTGGTTTCAGCTATGGTCTCGATGTGAGTTATGCACTCGTAACCCTCTTTAATGGTGGTAGGATGCACCAGTATGGCCACATCTGCATAAAATTCTCTCACGGCACGTGGATTGTAATCAGGGTGGCATATGATCATTCCTCTCCTGATTTCATCCATTTCTACCCCTGCAATGGAAATTCCCACCACTTCGCCTACAGCAGCACTTTCTTTTCGGTAATGGTGCATCTCAATGGTCTTAACATTCACCGGAAGGAAATCACCAGAACTTGAAGGTCCTAAAATAAGTTTCTCACCCTTTTTAACTTTTCCCTGTCTTATGGTGCCGCTCACCACAGTTCCAACGCCCAAAACTGAGTAAATCTTATCAATATACATCATAAATGGCTTCTGGGAATCTTCATCATGGGATGGCATTTCAAGGCCATAAAAAAGTTGATCTAAGAGTTCAAGTCCCTCACCAGTAACTGAGGATACTTTAATAACTGGTACCAGGTGATGATTCATGTTTTTTGTTAAAAAATCTGCATTTTTCCTGGTTTTCACCATGTAGGGTATTCTTCCCACCAGTTTCAACAGGTCAAAGATTTCCTGACGAGTATTCTTAATTTTCTCCTCACTTACCATGTCAATTTTAGTCATTACCACTATAACTGGCAATTCCATGGCTAATATTATCCCCAAGTGTTCCCGGGTAATATGGGTGGGGCCCTGGTCAGCTGCAACCACTAACAGACCGTGACTCAGTTTTTGACCCACAATACCACGGATGGTGGTGCGGAGCCAGGGTTCATGGCCCACAGTGTCCACGAAGGAGATCAGTTTATCGCACTTTTCCACCATGAGTGCTTTATCCCTCTTGTTAAGCGGGTTCTTAATACGTACTGGTTCCTCATTTTTGAACCCATAAACAGCGAAGGATAGATCAGCAGATAATCCCCGTTCTATTTCATGTTTTTGAACGTCCAGGAATATGCGAGTGCTCCCTGAACCAGTGTCCATTGTTCCAGTGGTTAAAGTTCCCACCAGGGTGCTTTTACCATGGTCCACGTGCCCGGCAACTCCAATAAGTAGATGGTCACTTTTACTGTTCTCCTGGCGGCTGATAATCACTTTAGCCACTTCTCCCTTCCCTGCTGTTTGCTTTTCCACATCGGTGATTCTGGCATTAATTTCACGGGCCAGTTCACCCAGTACATAAAGGGATTCATCCATTATGGATTTTTCCAGCCCAACCAGCAGACCGTCATCATCCACTCCAATAAAATAAATAGCCTCACCGTGACCCCTTTCCAGACGGTACTTCATCTGGGATGCCAGGTGCTTTTCACGCTCAGTAAAAAGATGAGTATTGGAATTAAGACTTTCTTTGAATTCTATGTTTTTTCTTTCACCTTTTCTAGTAAGGTGGTAGATGCTTTCTTTCATAAAATAGTCCATTTAGGGTTTATCTATTTTATATTATTTTTTATCAGGGAGATTATTTTTGAAAGACTTAAGAATTAATATGATAACTTATATTTATAGAGTTTAGTTTTTGCATTTTTTTTAAATTGAGTAGGGTGAATTTAGGATTTAAGTATGGATTGATTATAAAATGCATTGTGAAATTTCATAGTTTATCAGCAGTAGTAAAGTAGGCTCCACCATATTTTTCTTCCTGAAGTTCCTGCACTTTTTCAGAGGCTGTTTGATGGTCTTCAGTTTTGGCTATGATTCTCCTTTCGGCAACCTTCAAATTCTTCCCACAGACACATTTTTTCCGTGCCACGCCTTTCTTGGCATAAACTGCCCGTCCACAGTCACATCTGAATATTAAATACATTTAACCAGCTCTTTTAAAGATTTCTTCGAAGATTAAACTTCGAAGATTAGATGAAATCATCATTTAATGTATATTTTCCTTCTTTAATTTTAGTATCTATATATTTTATTTTATACAGGGTTTCATTTTTATACGGGATTTATAGAATTTTACAGAAGAAGTTATAGAAGATATAAGATCGTGAATTTTTAAAAAAAATAAGAAATGAATTTTTAACCCAGTTCATTTAATCAAGTACTGTGAAAATATTAATTCATGGGCCTGTTGAACTTCACATACCCATTAACTTGTTGATCAAAGGCATGAGAACGTTGGGTATGGATAAGAAGACTCCGATAGTGGTTCCAATATTGGCTCCCACCACCACCAGCAGTATTCTAAACAATCTATTATTCCACATATCACGTAGGCTTTCGCTCTTGGGTAAGTTAGCCAGGTCCTCCATGGACACTCCCCTATATTTAGCCTCCACTATTCCTGCAAACCATCCTGCAGCCAGAAGTGGGTGTATTGCGGTGAATGGGGCTACTATGAACGCGGTAATTGCCGATGGGATTTTGGATCCAGCTAAAAGGGACCCTGCACAGGCAAACCCTCCAGTTAGCAGGACGAACTCCAGAATTCCGGATTGGATGTTGATTCCCTTAAGGAATGCAAATACGAATATTAATATGAATATCACTGGAATTGCGAATAAAATAATTTTACTGGCACTGATCCTTGGTTCTTTTAATTCCACCAGCTGGTAAAGTGGGGGTATGTCCTGGGGATTTTCCATGTTCTTCTGGATACCCTTTTTATGACCTGCCCCTACCACAGCTACCACATTTCCCTCAAGATCAAGGAGTCTCTGGGCCATATATGCATCTCTTTCAGCTACCAGAACTTCATAGGCGCGGGGGGACATCTCCTGGAAGTATCCCATTACTTCCTCCAGGGCATCTCCCTGTTTTATATCTTCAATATCTTCAATGGCCTCATCGCTACTGAAAAATGATGCTATGATGCTGTAAACGAATTTAGCCTTTTCCCAGAAGCTCATACGATTCAAGGCCCGTTTGAGGGTGATCTGGATGTCCCTGTCAATAAGGGCTATTTTAGCCCCAGCTTCGGTGGCAGCTTCTGCAGCAGCCATCATCTCTGAGCCTGGTTTAACCCCTACTTCTTCTCCAATTTTTTTCTGGAAGTAGCTTAAGAAACCGCTCACCAGGAACATGGTGAAATTGTTATTCTTTAAAATTTCCCTTATCTTTATCTCTTTATCCTCTTGAACACCATTTTTTTCATTGAGGAGGTTCTGGTAACGGGCGGCGTCAAGTTCAACTGCCACGATATCTGGTTCACACTCTATTATGGTGTTTTTTACTTCTTCCACACTCTTTTCTGATACGTGAGCTGTACCAATAATTTTTAAATTGTCTGGTGCCATTAAATCACTCGAATTCAACTAAAACTATTTAATTATGCTTAATTGATAAAATGAATTTTTCTTAATAATTTTCCTTTTTGTTTATTATTATTTTCTGGTTTTTTCAGTTATAATAATGAGCCTATAAATATGATGTAGCTCTATAAAAAGCTTGTCCTTTCCAGATTTTATCATTCACTATTCCAGATTTTAATCCCTTGATTATTCTAAAATTCTGATTAATCCATCTTTAAATTCAGGCACTATTTTTAATTTATCCCGCTGGAGGCAGAAATCCACATCTTCCCCAAATCCTAGTTTATTTAGATTCCTTGCTGATCTGGAGTTTTTAACCGCTCGATCAACCATTTCATGGTTTTCAATCGCCAGGCATGCTGCCTGTGCCTTTTCATCCAGTTCCTGATCCTGCAGGTGGGAAATTATTGCACCGGCACCCAGAAAATCTTCTATGGCAAATTGGCCTCTTACTCCGGCCATAACCACTTCAATATGATCCGCAGCAATTTCCCTAGCCTTCCTTGCTACGGCTTTTGCATTTATAAAAGAACCGATCAGTGCACGACCACTGATACCTTCTAAAATTCGGGTTCCATTGCTGGTGGTGATGATCAGGGTTTCGCCATGTAATTTCTGGATTTCAATGGGGGAATTGCCAACATCGAATCCTTCAATAGTTGCCCCTCCCCTTTCACCCGCAAGGAAAGCTTGATGTTTTGGTGCCAGTGCAAGGGCTTCTTCTATTTCCAGGGTGGGGATTATATTGGGGATTTTTTCCAGGGCCACACTTATGGTGGTGCTGGCACGCAGTACATCGACCATAATGGCCACATCTTTAGAAATTGATCTCTCAAAACTCAGGGAAACCTGCATAATAACACCAAAAATAGATAGTAAAGGGGAAAAAATAAAGATTTTAGAATTCCTTCTTATTCCGGAACCTTCTCGGCAAAGGCGAATCTTCTCCGCACCGAGGTTATTCGAACCTTGATCTCTTCACCCACCTCTGTTTCAGGCACAAAGACCACGAAACCTTCAATTCTTGTGATTCCATCGCCTTCCTTACCTAAATCTTCAATTTTAACCTCATATTCCTCCCCTTCTTTAATAGGGGCCGTTTTTGGGGGTTCATCTGCTCCAAACAATTTATTCACATCCCGAGACCTGTATAAAAAGGTCTTGTTATGTTATTTTTTTGTTTTATTTATTATTTAAATTCTTTGGTAGCTCTCTTGTAGCATGATTGGACTGTTAAACAATGGAAATTCAATTGATTTAAACTGATTTTTTTAAAGTGAGTCTCTCTAATATTTCAACCACTCATAATGTTGTAAGAAAGAAAATATTTAGATGATCTATTATTATATGTAGTAAATGAGTGATCAGTGAATCAATGAATGATCAGGGGTAATGAATCGAGGTGTCCATGAAAATTTATACCACTCCTATGTGTCAGGAAGCAGTTAGACTGGCTGGTGTTTTAGAGTACACTGTAAAGCAGGAAAATGATTTTAAGGGTGCAGATTTGGCTATTGTGCTATCTGAGACCAAAACCCAAGTTCCTGCCATTAAAATAAAGTTGAATACTTTTGAACAAATTTATGAAAGTATTGATATTATTTCAAACACTTTAAAAACGGAAAAACTGGACATGGGGGAATGGGGGGATTCTGTTCATGTTTCCAGGGAAATGGAAACAATGGATGAAAGGAAAAAAATAAAAGTTAAGGTGTACTCTAATTTTATCACAGACATAGTAGCTGACATGGGATTTTCCCTGGTGAAAGAAAAACCAGAATTTTTAGTTTTCCCTGACTACTTGAAAGATGATGGGAATAAGGATATTCTGAGAGAAATAAAGATTATGGGTGATAGGGCTGTGGAAATTCCTTCCCATAAAAATGCCTCCTTAAATCCCCTGGAAAGAGCACAGATGAGATATAATATTCTGGAGAGTAGATTATGTACGAAACCTTAACTTATACTGGCGGAGTTCACAAACACGAAGAGATTACTGAGCTTATCGAGGATTTGGGAGGTTTCGTTTTGCAGGAAACCACCAGTCAGATGGATCTGGTCCTCACCCTGGCAGTGCCAGTGGAAGATGTGGAGAAGGTTGAGGAAAAATCCAGTGAACTTCTGGGGAAAATTAAAAGAGCTCCCATGGCAGGAACAGAGATTGCCATTGTATCCCCCACACTGGCCCGACAGCACCTACCTCACTCTGCCTGTGATATCTCAGAGTACCTCCGACGCTACGGGGCTAAGGATAACATGATAGGCCTATCTCGAGGGGCAGGTAAGGGAATATCACGCATTTCAGAAGATGAGAAAAGACTCATTGGAGAGCACGATCTAGCTGTTTTTGCCCTGGGAAGCTTCAGGGAATGTCTCATGAACAAAACTCACCTTTTCGCAGATATTGACATTCCAGTGGTGGTTACCGGTGCTCCAGAGATGGATGTGGAGGACATACCAGGGGCCACAGCTTATGTTAGTGGATTGGGCAGAATCCCCCGTCGTTTAAAAAGAGGGGAAAACATTCGTGCCCTTAGGAACCTGGTAGATGTTGTTGAGGACATCCTGGATAATCGTCGTAAAGAGATGATGGATGACCCACCTATAGTTCCATCCATACTGGTGAAAACCGAAATTGAAAACCAGATAGAAGCAGTAAAGGAGATATATTCCCCTGCACCAATAGTCAGTCAGCTGGATGGAGTGAGGGTTAAATTGAACTATGACCAGTACAAGGATCAGGTTGCCGAGGTAATTGTGGATGATTACCGTCTGGGTGATGTCTCTGAGATTAAAAAATCTCTGATGTACGATTACATTCTGGTGAAACTACTGCCCGAAACTTCCATAATCTAAAATACTGACAATCTAAAATACTGACAATCTAAAATACTGACAATCGGAAATACTGAATAATCTAAAAATGTCATAATTTTCAAAAATTAGTTATTAGGGTATAATTCCATTTTTTAAGATAAATTATTGTTAAATTAAAGTATCTGCTCGAATTAATATAATACCTAAATGTAATGAAATTGATTTAATGTATTGAATGTGGTTTGCAAATAAAATTTATGAATTAATTCAATCAATGGTTCTGTTCGCATTTAATGATATATTCCGGGTTGAATGAATTTTAGGGCGGTTTAAAAATGAGAAGAATCCTGCAGTACACCATGTTTATATCCCTATTTTTCGTGGGATTTTTAGTCCTGAACTATTATGTTTTTATGGGAATGTCATTTCTCTTGGGTTTGCCCATGGATACTGGATTTTACATAGTAATGATAATTGCTGCAATTTCCTATCCTGTTGCCACCCTGATTGAACGTACAGTTTCCAACAACATCACTCGAGTATTCTACACTGCAGCATCAGCATGGATGGGAATCTCCTTTTATCTTTTGTTTTTGCTGATCATCTACTTGATAATCTCCTGGTTTGTTCCAGTTCCCCGTGAAAGTGCCGGTATTTTAATAGCAATACTGGTAACGGTTATCAGTGGATATTCCATCTATAATAGCTACACTTTGAAACTTACAAAACTGGAAATACCCTTAAAAGGTTTAAATGAAGATATAAGGGCGGTTCACCTGTCAGACATTCACATTGGTTCTGTTAGAAACTCCGGTTATATGGATAGGATTGTCAATGAGACCAACAAACTAAATCCGGATGTGGTTTTCATAACTGGAGACATGGTTGATGGTAGTGCCAGACTGCATAAACATACATTCAAAGCAATAGATAATCTAAAAATGCCAGTATTTTTTGTTACAGGTAATCATGAAACCTATGAAGGCTTGGACGAAGTTTTCCGGGTTCTGAAAGACACCAATCTGAGGATACTTCAGGGAGAACTGGTTGACTTTAAAGGAATACAGGTAATTGGTGTTGGATATTATTATGGGAAGAAACACCTTAAAAACACACTTGCGAAGCTGGAAATTGACAGTGAAAAACCATCAGTACTGCTTTACCACCTTCCCCAGGAGTTAGAGAATGCCCATGAAGCAGGCATTGATCTGCAGCTTTCGGGCCACACTCACAATGGGCAAATGATACCATTTAATTTTCTGGTAAAGCTGATGTTCCCTTACATGCAGGGGTTGTATGATTACAAAGGAACTAAATTATACGTATCCCAGGGTACTGGTACTTGGGGGCCTCCCATGAGATTGGGTTCAAGGTGTGAGATGACTTTAATATCTTTAAAACCAGAAACCAGTTAATTATTTTTAGTTTTTAATAGGTCTTTAGGGATATGTATTTAATGAATATATATTCTAAGATATTTTCATAATTATTTTTAAATTTATCAATTCTTTTTATCAGCGGTTAATTGTCTGATTAAATAATTTTTTAACTTTTTTTGAAGGTCATGTTTTCATAGGTGGGTAATGTTTATATAGAGTTTTGAATATATATTCATAACACGTGTCTGGCAACCTTGATCTGTAAGATAATAAAAACTTTACTCTCAGAAAATAGGTGTCGTAATCGAAAATAATTGGAATTAATCCAAAATGGGTGGAAAATAATATGAAATAGGTTATAAAATCATCCAAATAGGAGGAGATTAAGTTATGGATAAAAAAGAGTATCACTGTAAACTCTGTGGCCTGCAATGGCACACTGTGAAAGAATTTGATGAATGTCCAGATTGCCATTCTAATGATATAGAATTGATAACTGTTGAAGGTGAACAGCTAACAAAACCAACAGGACAAACGGGGTCTGGAAGAAACCAACCAATGGGTAGAAGAATGGGAGGCGGACCTCCAAGGGTATGCAAATGCCATAAATGTGGATATGAATCTCCCAAGACTCCGGGAGTTCCTTGTCGTCAAACAAAATGTCCAGAATGTGGGCTTCCACTATGTGGATCGGATTGAGTAAATGGAGGAGACTAAGATGGATGTAATATGTGTTCCCAGTCTTGGAAATGAAGGTTTAAAGGGAGAGGTGTCCCAGCATCTGGGAAAGACACCTTACTTTGTGTTGATCAAATGGGAAAATGACCAAATAGAAAAATTCAAGGTATTGGAAAGCGGATCAAAACACTTGGGGGGAAGGATTACTCCCGGTGAATTTATCGCAGGTTCTGGAGCTAACATACTCTTGTGTGGAAATCTAGGCCAAAAAGCGGTGCAAATGATTGAAAAAGCTGGCATTGAGGTTTATGTTGGTGCATCAGGAACAGTCATAGAATCACTGCAAAGTTGGGCAGATGGTAAATTAAAACAGGCCAGTAAAGATACTGCATGTGCGGAGAATCATTAGTTAATCACTTTTTTATATGAAGGAGTGATTATGGGTGATTTTAGAAAATTTAATTGGGAATGTTGGTGTGTTGTTCTAAATTTAAATAAAGGTTCAAAAAAAGCGATTAAAAAAATTAATGAAACTAAAATCCTCAAATAATGGCTTATTTGTCATTATTAGGAATAGCGGGATGGTTATTTGAAAACAGATACTGAAATGGGCACAGATTCAGAAGAAGATCAGAAAAAACTCTTAATGCAGCAGGAAATCACCATAGTAAAACGTATGAGTCATATCAGTCATAAAATAGCAGTTATGAGTGGTAAAGGTGGTGTGGGGAAATCAACAGTATCAGTTAATCTGGCAGCAGCTTTCGCTTTGAAGAATTACCAGACTGGTATCCTTGATGTGGATCTGCATGGTCCTGATGTTCCCCATATGTTAGGGGTGGAAAATGCAATTTTAGAACAGTCACCACTGGGAATATTACCTGTAAAAGCCAGGGATAACCTCAAAGCTCTATCAATTGAGTTCATGCTACCGGTCAAGGGTTCTCCCATTATTTGGAGGGGACCTAAAAAGACAGGAGCTATAAGGCAATTATTATCTGATGTTTCATGGGGAAACCTGGATGTACTGGTAATTGATAATCCACCTGGAACTGGTGATGAACCGTTAACCGTCCTGCAATCTATCAGTCCACTGGATGGGGTGGTCATGGTCACCACTCCCCAGGGAGTTGCGGGTGAAGATGTACGTAAATGTGTTAATATGGTTAAAGGATTGAACATCCCTATCTTGGGAATCATAGAGAACATGTCTGGGTTTACCTGCCCTCATTGCCATGAAGAAATCAATATTTTTGGTAAAGGTGCAGGAAAACAACTGGCAGAAGAATTGGATGTACCCTACTTGGGAAGTTTACCCATGGAGACCGGGGTGGGAGAAAACTCAGACCAGGGAAAACCATTTATTCTGGAGAATTCTGATTCTGAAATATCTAAAAAATTCATTAAAATAGTTTCCAAGATTGAAGATAAAGTATTTAATTCAAAAAAGTAATTAAAAGGGGCTGTTGTTATGAACCAAACTTCAGAATGTTTTCACCGAAGTAATGAATAACTGCTGGTCTGAAATGGATAAAATCTAAAATGTAAGGTAATAATGATTAGGATACTGAAAATGGACATGACAAATAAAAACCAGTTAAAAAAGGATAGATTAATAAAGGGGCAAAGGGCAGCAAAGTATTCCACTTTAACTAATCTTTGTCTAAGTATTATTAAAGGATTTTTTGGGTTAATGTCTGGAAGTGTAGCCCTTATTGCAGATTCAATTCATTCATTTTCCGATATATTCGCTTCTTTGGCTGTTTACATTGGTTTAAAACTTTCCCAGAAAAAACCGGATGAAAAATTTCCATATGGGTACTATAAGGCAGAAACAATGGCTTCGCTCATAGTGGCGGTGATTATTCTTTTCGGTGGCCTGGAAATAGCATTACAATCATTGAATGGAATAATTGATCCTCAACCATTGAAGTTACCTTTATTTGCCTTTTTAGTCGCTGTTATATCAGTCGCTGCATCCCTCCTTTTAACTCGTTATGAACATAGGATAGGGAATGAAATTAAATCCCCTGCACTTATGAGTGATGCTAAACACAGTCTCATTGATGTTTTTTCATCTTTACTGGTTTTTACAGGGATATTAACATCATATATGGGGTATTTAAGTTTTCAGGGTGTTGCTGGACTTATGGTAGCTCTTTTGATTATATGGATGGGTTTGAAAATTGGTAAAAATGCAGTTCTGGTACTGATGGATGCATCAATTGATCCAAGGATTATACATCAAATAAAAGGTGCTGCTTTAGCTGTGGAGGGGGTTGAAGGAGTTAATGGTGTTAAGGTGAGAAGTTCCGGCTCATATCTGCTTGGAGAACTTCATCTGGAGACTAAAAAAAATTTATCAGTGGAAAAAGCTCATGAAATATCGGATAAAGTGGAAGAAATGGTTCGAAAAGACGTTGAAAAACTGGAAACATTACTGGTACAAGTGGAACCTGTTAAAAAAGATTTGATCCGGTTTGCTCTTCCCCTTGAAACTAGGGATGGTTTGAACTTGGTTCCATCAACTCATTTTGGTAAAGTGCCCTACTTTCTTATCTGGGAGGTTCATAGTGGGGAGATAAAAAACTACCAGATTAAGGATAATCCTGCCCAGTATTTGGAAAAAAAGAGAGGAATAAAAACTGCAGAATTTTTGGTTAACGAAAATGTGGATGTGCTTTTAGGAGAAGAAGTGGGCGAAAGTCCCAGATATGCACTTTCAGGAAAAGTTATCCATTTTATCAGTCCTGAGGGTAATAAAACAGAAGAAATAGTGTTAAATACAAGAAATATAATCCTTTGAGACCCATTACTTAACTACTATTAACTTATTACTTCTCTTTCAGTCCCTAATTCATTACATTAGCATTATTTCATTACATTTGTGAGTCCGATATTAATTACAGTAACGTCCAGATAGCTCTATCCTATTTAATTTTTAGTTTTTTAAAAATTTTTAAGTTGAGGATCGATTTTTCAGTAGTGGAATAATACTTTTTATATGTTTTCCCTGGGATTTAACTTCATTTTGAAGGTCTCTCATGAGTTTTTGTGACATTGCAGTTGGAAAACTTCTAAATATGTAGGAATCCATCATAAAATCCAGAGCACGCTCTTCAGCTATACTCAAACCATATCTTTTATATTTCAAGCTATCCTGGAATAATAAGTTATCTTCCATAGATAATTTGGATATTTCCTCTCCGAGGAGAGTTCCAGGGATTGGTTCGGCGATGCTCACGAAATAATCATCCAACATTAACTCATCAGCAAGATCTATGGTATCATAGTAGTCTTCCTCTTCTTCCCCAGGATATGCCACTATGAATGAACCTCCAATCTTCACACCATGTTTACGGGCCATCTCCACAGCTTCATGAACCTGATCCACAGTAATTCCCTTTTTCATATGGCGAAGAACACGGTCACTACCTGATTCAATACCAAAAAATACCCAACCCCTACTGTAATTTTTCACGGCTTCCATAATTTCATCACTGGTTAAATCCGCCCGAATATCAGGTATAATAAGGTTTCTAGGGCCTGTAAGTTTAGATATTTCACGTAAAAGTTCAACGAAAGATTGTTCATCCACACTTTTGAACTTTTTACTGCCGTAAAGAGAGCCAGTACCTCCACTTATGGCTATACGTTGAGCTCCCTTGCTCAACATGTATTTAACTTCATTCAGTATGTCCTCAAGTGGGCGGCTTCTCACCTTTCTGCCGAATAAACAGGGTACTCCACAGAAACCACAATTTCCAGGACAACCACGATGAGTCTCAAGATAAACATTAGCTCCTCTAATGTTTTCACGGGATATTTCAGGTGGAATAAAAGGTAATGGTCTTTTAAGACAACAAGGATTGCTTTTTTCAGTGATAACAGTCTGGTTGTTTGCTTTAAATGCAACACCGGGAATATCCTTAAAATCAGATATTTGGTATGAAGAATGGGTTTTTAAAAATTTCAATATATTATATACAGTATCCTCCCCCTCTCCAACTACCACCAGATCCACCGATAGGTAATCCATGATCAGTTCAGGGGTGAGAGTTACTGGACCTCCCACTATTTTAAAAGCATTTATTGATGATATTTCCTGTTGATATTTTATTAGGTGGATGGTAGATTGAAGGCTTATAAAAACAATATCTGCATCAATTACTTTCCCAAAACCTTTTTGCAGTTTAACAGAGTATCCCTGATCTTTAAGTATTCCAGCTATTAAAAGAGCCCCATAACTGTAGAATTCTGGTGTTAAAACGGTTATCTTTAAATTTTTAGTCATCATATCACAATCAAGATTCATAAACACTACAAAACTAGAAATAAGTAAAACTTAATTAATAAAATTTAAGTTTAGGAGTGATTTTTAATTAACACGCACCCCAAAGAAATTTATAGCTTCAATTAACTCTTCAAAGGCTATTAATTCTGTTTTAAGCACATCATTCTGGCTTAAGGTACCACTCATTTCCCCGTCAACACTGAGTTTATCTGGACCTCTGGCTACGATGCGTTCGATACCATCTCTGCTGAGGATTTCAGTTGCTGTTTTATCATGGACAAAAGCCCTTCCAGGGATTAACACAGTATCTTTCAGATCAGCAAGGTCTAAATCCTCAAGATCTCGCTGGGTAATGAGACATGCAATATCCTGGTCAGCAGCCACCACATTTACCAGATCTGAAGCCCCAATGGCATTGAAGACACGTTCAATGTAGGGTTTAGCAATTTTACTGGTTAATATGGTTGCTTCAGAGGTTACATTGGATAATATTTCCAGGTAATGTAGGTTTTTCTTATGAGTTAACGCAAATGGTGAGTCATTTTCAGGATCACAGACTGGTGTACCAGTTACTCTAAGGCTGAATTCCTGGTTTATGCTGCGTACCAGTTCTTCAAACTCCTGCAGGTTATGTGGTTCAACCCCTTCAATTATGGGTTCATTCCCCAGTATGAGTCCCTGGTTGCGGTAGTTGGCAAATCTCATTAGAATGAATGCCTTAGTACCCCATTTTTCCAGATCAGCGCATGTTTGGCGTAATGCTTCACCATCATTAACACCGGGAACGATTACTGCAGCTGCGTGTACCTCACAACCTTCAGAAAATCTCTTCAAAGCATCAAGAGATGCCTGAGGATTCTTATCACCCATCCAAGTTTTCCGAAGTTGGGGGTTGGTTGAAAAAACAGTGAATGTAACCTCTTCTACTCCCTGGGATATGAGATCACTCGCCATTTGAGGGTTGTCAATACCTTTTCCACTAGTGTAACCTAAATGGATAGGAATTTCCCACTGGGAAAATGCAGAGGTAATATCCCGGAGGTGAGGATAACAACTCACATCTCCTCCTCCACTGATATTTATTTTAAGGTCATCATCACGGAAATTTCCCATCATCAGAGATGTTTTAACAGAGTTAATAACCATAAATGGGGGAATGAATTCGTTTTTTGTTTCTCTAACTCCTGAAGTGCACTGCTGACAACCGAAAGTACCAGGAGGGCAGGATTTGCACCCCAAAGGATCTTCTCCTTTAACTTTCCTAAAATAACAGTATTTGCAGAAGCCTCTGCAGTCTTTTCCAGGGATTCCACCCACATCTGCGATTATTTGCATAATATCAACGTTTTGTACGTTATAATATGTTAAAATAAGATATTTCCGGATATTTTCTAATTCCAACGTTATGTTGGAACTATTATATACACCGAGATAAGTTTACGAAATTGTCACTTATAAGTCTTTCTATTTGATTCAAGAAGAAAGTTTAATACATACCAAATAGTAAACGGAGACTCGTATATCAAATTGTACCATGGGGACTTTGAACCCCAACTGAACAGAATTATTTTCTGTTTAAATTTGATTTGGTGCAAGGAATTGGTATGCAAGAATCTGTAGGAGGGAAAAAATGGCAAAGTTTGAAGATAAGGTCGACTTGTACGACGACAGAGGCAATCTTGTCGAAGCAGGAGTCCCCATAGAAGCCCTGAGTCCATTAAGGAACCCTGCAATCAAAGCGATTGTACAAGGTATCAAAAGGACTGTAGCAGTTAACCTCGAAGGTACAGAAAATGCTTTGAAAGCCGCAAAAGTCGGTGGACCAGCATGTAAAATACTGGGACGGGAACTGGATCTAGACATAGTGGGTAATGCTGAAGCTATTGCAGCTAAAGCAAAAGAAATGATACAGGTCGAAGAAGGCGACAACACCACAGTCGAACTACTGGGTGGAGGAAAAAGGGCATTAGTCCAGCTTCCAACCGCTCGGTTTGATGCAGCCGCTGAATATTCAGCTACCTCTCTGGTAACTGCCAATGCATTCATTCAGGCTATAATAAATGTGTGCGACGTCAACATGTACGACGCTAACATGGTTAAAGCAGCCATACTGGGAAGATATCCACAGTCAGTAGAATATATGGGTGGAAACTTAGCAACCATGCTAGATATACCACAGAAACTGGAAGGCCCAGGTTACGCCCTGCGTAACATCATGGTCAACCACGTGGTAGCAACAACCCTGAAAAACACAATGCAAACATCTGCTCTATCCAGCATCCTGGAACAATCAGCAATGTTTGAAATGGGTGATGCAGTAGGAGCATTTGAAAGAATGCACCTGTTAGGACTGGCTTACCAAGGAATGAACGCCGACAATGTGGTGTTTGATCTGGTAAAAGAAAACGGTGCCGAAGGTACTGTTGGATCAGTCATAGAATCCATGATTGCAAGGGCAAAAGCTGATGATGTTATCGGTGTAGAAAAAGACCTGAATGGTTTCAGTGTCTACGGAACCGATGACGTAGCTAAGTGGAACGCATACGCCGCTGCAGGACAATTAGCAGCCACCATGGTAAACCAAGGTGCTGCACGTGCCGCTCAAGGTGTTTCATCAACCATTCTATACTACAACGACATTCTGGAATTCGAAACTGGATTACCAAGCGTAGACTTCGGTCGAGCTGAAGGTGTAGCTGTAGGATTCTCTTTCTTCAGCCACTCTATATACGGTGGTGGAGGTCCTGGTATCTTTAACGGTAACCACATCGTGACTCGACACAGTAAAGGTTTCGCCATACCATGTGTGGCAGCAGCCATGGCTTTAGACGCCGGTACACAGTTGTTCTCACCTGAATCAACCTCCGGACTAATCAAAGAAGTGTTCAGTCAAGTGGACGCGTTCCGAGAACCACTGAAATACGTGAACGAAGCAGCAGCGGAGATTAAAAACCAAGTCTAAAAAGGAAATCCAAATTTGGGGGTAAATAACTAAATGGACATCGAAATCTTTCCACACAGGCTTTTAAGCGCAGACACTACTGAAAAGTTGTTGAATGACTTGGAAGAACTTGAAGGCGTAAAACGAATGGTAATACAGGGCCAAAGACTTCCTCAGGATAAAGAAAACCCTGACCGAAGAGTCATCACTATTCTAGGTGAAGAAGTTGACTTACAGGTAAAAACAGGGCGAGTATTTATGGAAATTGAGGAAGAAGAGATCATTGAACAAGTTAAAGCTATTTGTGAAGACAATTTACCTTTTGGGTACAACATACACGTTGGAACTTTTATCAGGAAGCAAAAAACCGTCAGTGACGGCTTAAAATATGGAGAAGCAACTGATGAAATACCTGATGAAATGGTAGGTTTGACTGATCAAAACGCACAACTCAGTGAAAGAGCCACTATTATCAGGAAGAAGGATTAAAAATGATAGGCAAATGCACCCACGTAGTCGATTGTAGAGAAACAATGGGAATGGGTGAAGGAGGCGGAATAGCCCAACGAGGGACATTTGCAGAATGTGGAAATGAAGTACTGGCCATAGCAATGTCTCCAGGAAGGAGGCATATAACTAAACCAGTATGCGAAATAACCTTTGCCCTGCGAGAAGCAAACATTTTAACCAGTACACTGGTTTTAAACGCAGGTGCAGGAGTACCTCAGGACGCACCCAGTGCAGGTTCAGGAAGCCTTTTTGGTCTGACTCCTAAGGAGAAAGAGCAGATAGGAAGATTTAAACTTGTGGTAGTGCACCTGGGAGGGGTTCGACATCATATTGTATACAAGGCCCGCCTGATTTTACGTCACGTAAATCGGCCATGTATTATCATATGCGAATACCCCGTGGACTTTGAGGATTTCGCTAAGATCGATGTTAAAACCAGAGCAGTTATGCCCGAAGAACCTAAAACTAAGGGTGAAATCGTGGATATAATCAGCGGAGTTATAAGAGGAGAAACCTGTCCCCAAGAGAAATTGGATGAAATTATTAGAAAGGTGAGATTAGCATTAGGAGGTGCATGAATATGGCACAATACTACCCAGGAACCAGTAAGGTAGCAGAAAACCGGAGAAAATTCTGCGACCCAGAAATAGGACTAGAAAAATTGAGGGAGATCTCCGACGAAGATATAGTTAAAATACTAGGTCACAGAGCTCCTGGTGAAGAATACCCCAGCGTACACCCACCTCTCGAAGAGATGGATGAACCTGACGATGCCATCAGGGAATTAGTTGAACCATTAGATGGTGCAAAAGCCGGTGACAGAGTACGATACATACAGTTTACAGACTCAATGTACTTTGCTCCAGCCCAGCCATTCTTAAGGTCAAGGGCTTACCTATGTAGATACAGAGGAGCCGACGCAGGTACCCTATCAGGACGTCAAATTATTGAAACCCGTGAAAGAGACTTGGAAAAAGTATCCAAGGAACTTCTGGAAACTGAATTCTTTGACCCAGCCCGATCCGGTATCAGAGGAAAATCTGTACACGGACACTCCCTGAGACTTGACGAAGACGGTATGATGTTTGACATGTTACGACGTCTAGTCTTCAACAAATCCACTGGAAAAGTAGACGCAGTTAAAAACCAGATTGGTGACGAACTCGACGAACCAGTGGACTTAGGAGAACCATTAGATGAAGCCACTCTCAAGGAAAAAACCACTATCTACCGTAAAGATGGTGAAGCTTACCGAGACGACGCTGACGCAGTTGAAATACTGCACAGAATACACGTGAGCCGATCTAAAGGTGGGTACAAACCTGAATAAGGAGTTGGAAAAATGGCTGAAAAAATGTTCATAAACGCTTTGAAAAAGGCCTTCAAAGAAGACCCTACTGACAAAACCACCGAATACTTCAAATTCGGAGGATGGAAACAGTCTGAAAGGAAAAGGGAATTCGTGGAAGCTGGTAAAGAAGTAGCAGCTAAACGTGGAATTCCTCAGTACGACCCTGATGTGGGTACTCCTTTAGGACAGAGGGTTTTAATGCCCTACCAGGTTTCTACAACTGACACCTTTGTCGAAGGTGACGACCTTCATTTTGTAAACAATGCCGCCATGCAGCAGTTCTGGGATGATATTCGAAGAACTGTTGTTGTGGGATTAAACACAGCACACACTGTTATAGAAAAAAGGTTAGGTAAAGAAGTAACCCCTGAAACCATAACCCACTACCTGGAAACTGTAAACCACGCTATGCCTGGTGCAGCAGTTGTCCAAGAACACATGGTGGAAACCCACCCTCTACTAACTGCCGACAGTTACGTTAAAGTGTTCACTGGTAACGACGAAATTGCTGATGAAATTGACCAGAGATACGTCCTTAACATCAACAAAGAGTTCCCAGAACACCAAGCTGATGTCTTAAAAGCAGAAGTAGGGGACGGAATGTGGACTATTGTACGGATACCAACCATTGTATCCCGTACCTGTGACGGTGGTACCACCTCACGATGGTCTGCAATGCAAGTGGGTATGTCAATGATTTCTGCATACAAACAAGCTGCAGGAGAAGCCGCTACCGGTGACTTCGCATACGCAGCTAAACACGCAGAAGTTATTCACATGGGTACTTACCTACCTGTAAGAAGAGCTCGAGGGGAAAACGAACCTGGAGGAATCGCCTTCGGTTACCTAGCAGATATCTGTCAGTCCTCACGTGTTAACTGGGATGACCCTGTACGGGTTACCCTGGACGTGGTGGCTTCCGGAGCTATGCTATACGACCAGATTTGGCTAGGTTCCTACATGTCCGGTGGAGTCGGATTCACTCAGTACGCTACCGCAGCATACACTGACGATATTCTAGATGACTTTACCTATTTCGGTAAAGAATACGTAGAAGACAAATTTGGTTTAACCGAAGCACCTAACAACATGGACACTGTCCTGGATGTAGGTTCTGAAGTTACCTTCTACGCTCTAGAACAGTTCGAAGAATACCCAGCACTACTGGAAACTATCTTCGGTGGATCACAGAGAGCATCCATTGTTGCAGCCGCAGCAGGATGTTCAACCGCAATGGCAACTGGAAACGCTCAAACTGGATTAAGCGCATGGTACTTATCCATGTACTTACACAAAGAACAGCACTCCAGACTTGGTTTCTATGGTTACGACCTTCAGGACCAGTGTGGTGCATCCAACGTGTTCTCAATCAGGAACGACGAAGGATTACCAACTGAACTGAGAGGAGCTAACTACCCCAACTACGCCATGAACGTGGGTCACCAGGGAGAATACGCAGGTATTTCACAGGCTGCACACGCTGCCCGTGGAGACGCATTCGTCCTGAACCCACTGGTAAAAATCGCCTTTGCTGACCCTAACCTGACCTTTGACTTTACTCAGGTCAGAGCAGAGTTTGCTAAAGGTGCACTAAGAGAATTCGAACCAGCCGGAGAAAGAGCTCTAATTTCCCCAGCCAAATAAATAGGTGTTTTAACACCTATTTTTTTATTTATTTAAAAAAAAGGAGGAGTAAAATATGGACCCTACGAGTATGATCGCAGGATTAGGTGTTGTTGCTCTAATGGGTGCTGCTGCAACCATTGCTGGTGCCGCAGAGGATTTAGAGTCCGATGTCGGATCCATGAGTAACCCTAACTCTCAGGTACAACTGGCACCCCAGATGGGTAACCTTCACAGAATGATGAATAAGGCCATATCTGGTGAACCAGTACAGATGGGTACCTTAGCAGGTATTGCCGGTTCTGTAGCTTTTGTTCTGATGGGATCACTGCAACTACCAGTTATAATGTCAATAGCTGGAGGAGCAGCCATAGCAGCTTTGGTTCACGCCGCATTCGCCACAACATCTCATTTAGGAAGGATCGTAAGCCAATCCCAATTTAATCAACCATTATTCCTGGATGTAATAACCCAGCACTTAGGACCAATTACTGGTCACGGATTTATAGTAACCTTTTGTATAGTAGGATTATCATACCTGATGACTTTAAGCTTACCAGGCTTTGCCCACCCATTTGCACTGCCATTTTTAGCAGTATTGTGGGGAATAACCATCGGTGCCATTGGTTCATCAACAGGAGATGTTCATTATGGTGCTGAAAGGGAATACCAACAGTACCCATTCGGGGGAGGTATTCCAGTGGCCATTCACGGTGACATAACCAGAAATGCAGAACTCGGAGCCAGGAACTCCATAGATGTAGTTTACTTCTGTGCCAAATTTGGTGGACCTGTAACTGGATTCTGTTTTGGATTAATCGTATTCCTGAGCTTCTGGACCACAATAGTATTCGGAGCTGCTGGAGGAGTAGTTGCAGGTGTCGTGATAGTCTTACTCTTAATATACATCAACAACCGAATCGAAGTATTTGCCAGAAACAAATACGGACCATACAAGGAATAAGGAGGTTTTAATGATGGACCCATTATTAATGATAGGTGCTGTAACCGCTGCAGGCATCCTCATTGGCGGAGGTGTACACTTCATACCAGTGGGTGGTGCTCCAGCAGCTATAGCAACAGCAACAGGTGTGGGAACAGGTACCGCTATGTTAGCTGCAGGTGGAGGTATGACTGGGCTCATTACCGCCGCAGCCATGACCGGACAGCCATTATGGCTCATTCTGGCATCAGGTGCAGTTGGTTCCATGCTCATGCTCGGTATCACCATGTTGGTAGGTAACTGGGTATACGTATGGGGTGTAGGAACAGTACCTGCATCAGCCAAAGTAGATACCGACCCAATAACCAAATATAATCAAGAAAAATACGTAACTCCAGGTACAGAAGGACACGGAATACCAACAGTATGTTTCGTTAGTGGAATAATTGGAGGACTCTTAGGTGGAATTGGTGGTGGACTTGCTTACTGGGCAGTCTATGAATCACTGGTAACCTTACCTGCATATGCTCCATTAGTAGCAGGAAACACATCCATTGCCGCAGCAATGGTTGCAGGTATATTTGCTTTAGGTTTGTTCTTTGTAAACGCAGTAGTTGCATCTTACAACATTGGAGGAACAATCGAAGGATTCCACGACCCTAAATTCAAAAGATTACCTAGGGGAGTTGTGGCCTGTCTTTTAGCATCACTAGTAACTGGACTCATTGGAGTATTATTACTTAAAGGAGGTGTATTCTAATGTCAGTAGCAGGAGGTGGCGGTGGTGAATCTTCCGTTAACCCAAAAATGACCGCTGGTATTGGAATAATAGGTGGATTACTAGGTATATACTTAACACCAATTAATCCTGTACTCGGACCTCTTCTGGCATCTTTAGGTGCTGTTTGTGCCATAATATGGGGTGCAGATGCAATAGCCAGAGTAGCTAGCTATGGTTTAGGTACTGGTGTGCCTTCCATAGGATACATGTCACTAGCAGTAGGTATTATCGGTACCCTAGCAGGTCTTGCTGGTGGTATAATGCTGGGCTCAGCCTATGTTATGATAGCACCATTACTGGGGATAGTATTGGCTGTCATTTTAGGTGGAGTAATTGCTTTAATCGCTAAAAAGATAATAGGCATGAAAATACCAGTTCTGGTAACTGGTACCATGGAACTTACTGGTGCAGCTGCCATATCCGTACTCGGATTCTCAGCAGCAATTGCCGGAAGTTACGCAATGGCTCCAATATTAAAATCAGTGGTTGCCACAGGTTTCATTGGATTACTCTTTATCTTAAATACAATGGCTATTCAGCACCCATTCAACGCATGTTTAGGACCACAGGAAGACAGAACCAGAACCTTAAAACTGGCAGGAGCCACAGGTTTCATAGCTATGGCCCTTGTAGGCCTATTAGGAATAGGTACTTCTAAAGCATGGTGGGTTATTGCCATCATAGGTGCTTTAGCCTGGTTCATATGCATGAGAATGTTTGTTCAAGCATCAAAAGAAGATGCAGCATCTGTGGCATGGTCTGGAATGTGGCCTAAAGAGGAGGAACACTAGGAGGAATAAAAATGGAAATGTTACCACTCATCAAAGTAGTTCCTGAAATGAACCTAACTCTGGATCCCACCACTGGTATGATCGGTGCGGCTTTAGGTCGCGATGTTGTCATCGTATCCATGGATGGAGTAAACGAACAATTAAATGAATTAGAGGTTGCAGTAGAAGATTTATACACAGCCCTAGATCCAACTACCACATCAGCAGGTGCTTATCCTGGAAGGGAAGGAACATACCTGATGTCAGGTACTTTAACCAACATGGTTTATGGATTTATATTAGGACTTGTGCTACTGCTGGCCCTATTGTTATAGGAGGTGTTAAAGTTGGCTGAAAAGAAATCACCAGCAGAAGGATGGCCTGTAATAAACGGGGACTACGTAGTAGGAGACCCAGAAAGTCCTGTTGCAGCCACAACACTGGCTTCCCACATTGAACAGATTGCAGTTGATGCCGGTGCAGCAATATCCGGACCCTGCAAAACTGAGAACTTAGGGATCGAGAAGGTTGTTGCAAATATCATCTCAAACCCTAACATACGCTTTTTGGTTCTAACTGGATCAGAAGTGCAGGGACACATCACTGGTCAGAGTATTGAAGCTCTCCATGCTAATGGTGTAGACCCTGAAAAGAGGAAGATTGTCGGTGCAACCGGGGCTATTCCTTTCGTAGAAAATATACCAGATGAAGGAATCGAAAGATTCCAACAGCAACTGGAAATTGTGAGCATAATTGACGTAGAGGACGCTGCTACCATACAGTCCAAAGTCAAAGAATGTATTGACAAAGATCCAGGAGCTTTTGAAGAAGAAGCAATGGTTATTAAGGTGGAAGAAGGTGACGACGATGAAGAAGAAGGTGAAGAAGTACCACCCGTCGCTCCAGAAACCGCTTTAATTGAAGCACGAATGCGTAACATCCAGACCCAGGTGAAATCCATCGGTGGTTTAAACAGGATGAATGCAGGAATGTATGCCGGTAAAGTTCAGGGAATAATGATAGGCCTAGTCTTCATCCTGACCATTGGAACCATACTGCTCTTGAAATAATGGGGGTTTTAGATGTTAATATCAAACAAACCTAATATTCGAGGCATGAAAAAAGTAGCAGCAGATGTAAAATACCGAACTCAACTAATTGGAAGAGATCAGAGACTGTTCTCAGGACTCATAGCCACCAGAATTTATGGTATGGCACTGGGTTTCATTCTGGCAGCTCTTCTGATAGGTCTCCCAGTAGTATGGGTATTAATGACCAGTACGGGGGCATAAAAAAATGGCAGACGAAGAAAAAACTGTTATACCTCGCGTTATAGTCCCTGCAGATGAATACAATAAAGCTAATGGAAGATTAGACGATATGGATGAAAAGGTTGAATTCACCTGGGGTGAAATGAACCAGAGAGTCGGTCAACAAGTTGGCAGGGATATTGGTATTTTATACGGAATAATAATAGGACTAATAATCCTGTTCGTGGCATTCAAAGTAGTGAAAGTAGGAGCGATCCTATCCACCTTTGGAGGAGTCTAATTCAAGGAGGTTTACTTATGATAAGGTTTGACAAGGAACAAGTGGTTATAGATGTAGCTGGTGTCAAAGTTGGTGGACAGCCAGGCGAGTACCCCACCGTTTTAGCCGGAACCATATTTTATGGTGGACACAACATCATAAGCGATGAAAAAGCAGGTGTCTTTGATAGAGACGCAGCAGAAGAAAGAATAAAAACTATGGAAGAAATGCAGGACATCACTGGAAATCCATGTATTGTCCAGACTTTCGGTGCAACACCAGAAGCAATCGTTAAATATCTGGAATTTGTGGGAGAAGTCACTGAAGCACCATTCATGATTGACTCAACTTCAGCAGAAGCTAAAGTTGCCGGTGCAAAGTACGCTGATGAAGCAGGACTGTCTGAAAGGGCAATCTATAACTCCATCAACATGGCTTCCGAAGCTGACGAACTGCAAGCTGTTGCAGACACTGATATCTCTGCATCCATCGTTCTGGGATTCAACCCCATGGAAGCAGGTGTAGAAGGTAAAATCAACATCTGGGAAAATGGTGGAAGTGTTCTAGATAAAGGACTTATGGAAATGTCTGAAGAGTGTGGAATCACCAAACCATTCATGGACGTAGCTATCACTCCTCTAGGTCAGGGTGCAGGACCTGCATGCAGAACTTCCTTCGCTGTTAAAAGCAAATGGGGATTACCTGTAGGAAGTGGTATCCATAACGTGCCATCTGCATGGGACTGGCTCCGGACTTACAAAAAACCAGTGGAAAAAGGTGGAATGGGACACAAAGAAGCATGGCCTGTTTGTGACGTAGGTTCCAACATAGTCCAACAAATGGCTGGTGGAGACTTCGTACTTTTCGGCCCAATCGAAAACGCTCGAATGGCTTTCCCTGCCTGTGCTATGGCTGACATCTTCATTGCTGAAGCAGCTAAAGACATAGGAACAGAACCAATTGAAGAACACCCAATAAACAAACTGATATAGGCGTACTACGCCTATAACTTTATTTTTTTTAAATAATCTAATTTCTAGTTACTGTAATTTATTCTAATTAGTTCTAATTTTGTTAATTGAGGTCTGATTATCTTTTGAAGTCTGTAAATGCCTAAAATACTCTGTTTTTGAGTTCTATTCAGTTTAAAACAAGTAAATGGTTTTTGTATATTCTTTTTATAATATTTCTTATTTGAAATACTCTTAAAATAAAAATAAGAAGGTAATTTAGAATTACCTATCCTAAGAACGGTTTTGCTATAGTCAATAAAACCACAATGGTCAGTATTATACCAATAATGACCATTGGAACTCCTGCTTTCAATATTTCCTTAATGTTTACATAACCTGTTCCATAAGCCATGGCTACAGTTGGGTCTGCCATTGGGAACATAAAGGATAAAGAACAGGCAATAGCAACTGGAACTGCATAGGTGCCCACAGGTAAACCCTGTGCCGATGCCAAGGTTACTGACAATGGGACGAGTATTGCTGATAGAGCAATGTTTGACATTACCTGTGTAATCAAAACCGCTACAACCATTAATAGAATCATAATGAGTAAAGTTGACGGATTACTTCCCATTAAACCTATAAGGTCATTAATGAGCCAACTGGCAGCCCCTGTATTTAACAAAGCAGCACCTAATGATAGGGCTCCTCCGAAAAATACTATTAAACCCCAATCAACATTTCTTTGAGCATCTTTCCAATCGAGAATTCCAAAGACAAAAAACAGCACGGCTCCAATCAGAGCCACGGAATAACTGTTGAGTCCTGTAATGCCAGTGGTTACCCAGAGTGAAATTGTAAAAAGCAGTAAAACTATTGATATTTTCTCATTTTTAGTCATTGGGCCAAGTTGGCTGAGTTTATTGGTTATTGTTTTTTTCCCGCCGATAATGCCCTTAACTTCCATTGGAAATATTCGTCCTAAGCCTTTCCAGATGATCAGCATCATTATTATGGCTAATGGGAATCCAAAAATCATCCAGTTGATAAATGGTAGGTGGGTATATGCAGCGGCCATCAGGTTAGGAGCGGTTCCTATCTCTGTAGCAAAACCACCAGCCAATGATCCATAGGATGCACCTAGGACCATTGCCTTGGCAAAGTTACTTTTACCATTTTCTGCATCTTTAGCACCCATTAATGGAATGATCTCTTTTATGATAGGTAGTAACATTGCAAAGGCAACAACATTCTCAATCCAGGCTGAAAGTATACCTGTAGAGAAAACAGATACAAAAAGACTCCGGTTGGGACTGGTGCCCAGATGATTAAGCATACTATAAGTTAGGCGTTGTGCCAGACCACTCTTACGAATAGCCTCAGCAATGATAAATCCGCCAATCATAAGGAAAATAATGGGGTTGGCAAATCCAATTACTGCGTTATCAAAACTGGCCACACCAATTATTGGTTGAATGAATAAAATAATGAGCGATGTTACTGCCAGATGCAAAGCTTCAGTTGCCCACATTATAACTGCAAAAACTAAAAGAGCCATTGCAGCATGCCCTGCTGCACCTAATCCTGGCATAGGAATTAACATCACTACAATGAAAGCTATAATTGCCAGAGGCATTCCCAGTTTCTTAATATTAACCGTTTTTATCCCTCCATTTGGTTATCAATGTTTATTTACATATTTATTCCATAATTACATAAATTCACGACTATTTAACATATTTAAGCGGTTTACATTCGGATCAATAATAATGGGATCATTTTTTATGGAATTATGAATGTCCCGATACAGGCAAGTCTAAATACCGGTAACCGGAAGTAAGTTTCCTTCTGCCTCCTTATAAATATTTCGTAAAGTAACAGATATATGAGTATATTTATTACTTAAATATTCTATCTTAACAGCGGGTAAACCGACGATATCAAAACAATTTCACAAAATTTATAACACCTACACTATAATCATAATTTAGAAGGTTAATTTGGGGGTATCAAGTTGTCATTTATCAAAAAACTATTAGGTTTAGGCCCAAAGCCAGTTATTGCAAAAAGCAGGTACATTACTATTGAAGAAGCTAAAATGGCGCCGTTTACCAAGAAAACCAGAGGGCATGGATACGGTACCCTCATGCGCCCGGATGTTTATTACATTGTTGCATCGGTGGAACTGGGAAACACCACCACCAAATGCATCCTCACTGCCACCAATCTCAATACCAGTCGCACCTATCTACTGGATAAGACAGTTAAAATGACTCGGGACATCAGACCCCCCAAAAAGGGGGAAAAAGTCTTTGGAGAAACAGTATGGCATGTGGAATTAACCCAGGAATCAGTTTCTGAAATGGTTAAAGAAACCATTTTAGAATCTATGGAACGTTCCCAGATAAGCATCGAAGACGACCTTGATTTTGTTGTACGTTCAACCGGGGTAACAGCAGGATTTGCCTCACCAAAAGAGGTGGGAGAACTCATCATTGCCCTGGCAAATGGTTGTCTGGAGGCAGGTATACCTCCAAGTAAAATGTCCCCCTCCATATCCAAGGACAGTTTACCTAAAAAATTACAGGATTTTACCCTCCTGGACAAGGTCATGTTCGACGGGGCAGTGGTAAGTGTAGTGCCGCCCACTGGCAGAGCAGTGGTAGCAAATGAAATGGAAGGAGAACTGGTAACTGCGGGTATAAAAGCAGGTTCCAAGTGGACTGATCTGGATTACCGTAATCCGTGTATTTCAATGGATTTTGGAACCACCCTGGCCGGTAGGATAGTTAACAATGATGAACCCTATGCTAAAACTGTTGGAAACTTCTGTGGTCTGGCAGGGGCCATATCCGATGCTATTATAAGGGGAACCGAAAAGGTGGATAAACGTGGTGGTGCAGCTTTAGACCTCTACAATAAGGACATACTCAAAAAAGCAGATTGGAAAGCTGCTGAAGAGTTTGCTATGCGTGCCCATGAACACGTGGACATACGAAAAGTTCCAGAAGGAAGGGAACGTTTCGGAACAGTTCCTGTGGACCCTCATGCTGCTTATGATGCTGGAACTACCCTTATTGGTTGTGATGTGGGTAAAGATGGGGATGAAATACCGGAACTTACCAAACTTGGTCATGAAATCATTGAAACAACTGACATGCACACCCTGTTTGCCACACTGGACCATGTAAGTGCCAACGTGGTTAAACGGTTAGTTGTTGAGGCTGATGATGAAGGGGTTATTCAGGAAGGGTCACTCCTGGGGGTTACTGGCAGGGCAGGAATCACCGGTCGAAAACCAGAACTGGTTCTAGAATTTGCCAAAGACTACTTTGAAAATGTTATATTTGTTTCCGATGCCCTTGCTCTAGGATCAGCAGTAATGGCCAGATGTATGAATTCAATGGGAACACCACATACACCATTGGGTGGTAAGCAGGGAGGACCCTGTATACTGGGACAAAGAAGGAAATTACAGATGAAATAAATCATAACAATTCTATGAAGTGGAACATGGTTTTGATGTTTATGATTCCAACTTAAAACACGGGAACCACATTCCAACACCTTAATTTTTTTATAGATATTATTTTAGCCATAAAATCATGGATTATATTAAGAATCAATCTGTTTACATAAACTAAACAATTTTAATAAAATAAACTATTTTAGGAACTAAGATCATATCTGATTTATTCAAGGTTTGATCTTTTTAGATTAGTGATTGTCATGAAAAGAGTTTTATGGTATTTGATTGCTGGTAGTAAAGGGGGGGTCAATAGGGCCAGAATAATCAAAACCCTGCATGATAGGCCATATAATGTCAATCAACTTTCTAAAGAACTTAATCTTGATTATAAAACCATTAAACATCATATGAAAGTCTTGGAAGAACATGACATTATTTTTAACTCAACTGGCGAGAAAAAATATGGGGCAATGTACTTTTTGTCAAATCGTATGGAAGAAAATTATTCCACCTTCTTAGACATTCTGAGTAAAATGAAAACCTAAAAAATTAAATACCTAACATTAAAATCATTATGGAAACAATGGGATTATTATCCTTTAAATCAGTATAGAGGTGATGTGATGCAAGTAGGAGGACCTGAAGTGCCCGGAGGGCCTGGATATCATGGAGGAAATGGAACCGGAACGGGTGGGGGAAATGGTACTGGGATGGGACCGATAAACTTTGATAACTCTCAACTCATTACCATCGATGTTGTGCTGGGAATTGCCAATATATGTCTTTTACTGATTTTACTTTACATGTACATAGGCAGTTACCGGAAATTCAAATCTCAATTCACCTTTGGCCTAGTTGCATTTGCCATGTTACTCCTCCTACAAAATGCACTATTCACCGGATTTTTAATACTAAATGAGGGTTTCAAAGGTCCAGGAATGGGCAGTCCAATTTTCTTCTTAAACGTAATAGAATTTTTTGCCCTTTCTGTACTCATTGGAGTAACCAGAGAATAATTCAAGGTGTATAAAGATCAAGTGGTGAAGGGGAGTGAATTTGGATGATCTTCATCCATGGAATCTCCAATTTACCACCCGATACCCTATTTTATATCAACTTTTTACAATGCCAATGAAAAATGATGTAAAAAAGTTAAATCGACTGTGGTTTCCAGTAAATAATCGTTAATCCTTTATTTATCTCTTTTTCTATTTTTTTATAATCATTTAAATTATAACATATTTTTAAAAAGAAAATTTTTACAAATACCTTTACAATAAACTATTAAATTTACAGCAATAATATAGAATAATCCTGTTAAAATAAAATAACAGATTAAACAAAGATCTTCACGGAAAAGAAATTATAAAAGACCAAATTGAAGGTTCAAGTATGGTTACAGCTCTTTTAATGGCAGGTGGAAAAGGAACCAGGATGAATTTGGATCTGGAAAAGCCGATGGTGCTTGTTGAGGGGAAACCCCTTATTGAACATGTGCTTAGTGCACTGCAGGATTCATCAGAGGTAGATGAAGTAATAGTAGCCACCAGCCATCACACTCCAAATACCACATTACATGCTGAAAATCTTGGATTTAGAGTTTTAAAAACTCAGGGGAATGGATATGTGGAAGATCTTTCATTTGTTCTTTCCCAGGATGTTTTCAAGGATAAGGTAATTCTCACCATAACCTCGGATCTACCTCTAATCACTGCCAAGATCATTGACCTGGTACTGGGAGAGTATCATAAATCCTCCAAACCAGCCATGTCAGTGATGGTGCCAGTGAAAATATTCCGTGAACATGGTCTTAAGCCCAGTTTGGTGCTGGAAAATCTGGTTCCCTCTGGATTAAATATATTAAGGGGGAATGATACAGAACAAGATGAAGAAGTTCTGGTCCTCGATAAAATTGAACTGGCATTAAATATTAATAGCCCCGAGGACATAATATGCCTAAAGAAACTATGGGGAAACTCCAGAAGGTGAGGTAATGGTTGAGAAAGAAGAAAGGAAACTCATAAAAGGGGAAGAAAAGGTTTGGAGTGAAATCAAGGGCTATCAGGTGGCTACTAATAATGCTCGAATCCTGGGAGAGCTCGAAGAACTTATTATCAATGACAGAACCGGTAAAATAACTGATGTAGTCATTAAGATTGACAAAGGAAGAAACGTCACAGTTAAAGGTTCTAAACAAAAAGGAGATACTTTACTGGTGCCATTTGGTAAAGTGGAAAAAGTGGGTGAATTCATTATTATCTCTGAATAAAATCCCATTACATCCTTATATTTTATAATTTTAAGTGTTCAATCCTCTTATTTTGAATTCTCGTTTTTAAATAATAACTTATTTAATACTAAACTCATTTTAACTAAATTCATTTCAATCTCCAGTCAATACCATAATTAATCTTTAGTGCATCCTCATTTAGTTCTATTTGGCCAAATATTAGTTCATTCGTAATTTTTTCATTTCAGATTTTTCATAACTTTATTTGTATCGATTTCATAGTTTAGTTTTTTGAATAACTCATCTGTACTTTTTTATTTGTGTTTTATCAACTCAAATATTGGAACTACAAACAGAAAATGGATTATAGAATGAAAAGTACCAGGTTGAAAATAACTTCATAAAATAAAAAAATAGGTAGAGGGAAAAATAGGTAGGAGAGGGAATCCCATAAGTAATAGCCTTATTCTTAAGTTAAGGCCTTTCATTGGGATAAAATTCTACTACATTCCTTTTAAGCTTTGATCCATCATTCTTTTGGTTTCAGCAGCCAGTTCTGGTGGAAGGCCAGCTATATCAATGCTCAGGAATCCCCTGACAATCATGGATGCTGCTTCTTCCTCACTTAAACCGCGGGACATAAGATAAAGCACTTCTGCTTCGTCAATCTTACCTACTGCTGCTTCGTGGGATAGTTCCAGTTCTGTGGATGCACCTTCCAGTTCTGGTACAGCGTATATCATTGAATCATCTGATAAAACCAGCCCGTGGCATTCGAGGTGACCTTTAACATTTTTGGCTCTTCCTGCCAGGTGTCCTCGGGCATAAATCTGGGATTGGTCTTTGGAAACAGATCGGGAGATCATTTCAGTACTGCAACCTTCACCTTCTAGGATAACCCGTGAACCCATATCCAGGACGGACTCCTTCTGACCGCCAAGTATAGATTGGAAAACAACTTTGGAATTGTTACCGGTACAGTAAGCAGTTGGATAAGATTGTATACTTCTGACTGGGCTGGTGAGGATGTAATTGCTGATATAAGTGGATTCATCTCCTACCATTACTCCGGTTCGGGGACGCACATCCACCTGTTCTGCCCAGTTGTGTACCATGGTAAATGTGATTTTAGCACCTTTTTTGAGGTAGAATTCGGAAACTCCCACGTGTAAAGCAGAAGTAACATCTTCTCCTGTTGCACATCCAGTAATAATGTGTAGTTCAGAGTTTTCTTCAGCTATGATAACGTTGTGGGCAGTTTGCATGACATTTTCATCACCGATGAACATGCATGCTTGGAGAGGGAATACTTCTTTAGAACCAGGCATGGATCTTATAAAGTATCCTCCACTACCCCCCTGTTCCTTTTCACGTAAAGCAGTTTGAGCGGTGTATTTATCACTATCAACAGCTACTGCCTTCCACATGTAATCTTTTAACCAGGAGTATTTATCCAGGGCCACGTTCATACCCATGATTTCCACAGACTCAGAGGCGCAGGTGGTACACACTCCACTCTGGTCTACCTGGACGAAGGTACCTGATCTTTCTTCTTCATTGGGGTCTACTCCCACTTTTAAGAGGGTTTCCTGCACCTTCTTGGGAACTTCATTTGCTCTGGAAACCTTTTCATGTTCACCTGCTTCTTCCTTGATGAACTTTTCCAGGTCAATATCTTCACCGTAGAGTGCTTTTTTTTCTTTAGCTTTCTCGGCACGATTTAGTGTATCTCGCAACATTCCACACACCCGTGAAATCCTTCTTTTCGTATATCTTCAATAATCTCAGCTGGGTTTCCTGAACAGGCAATTTTACCATCCATAAGTACGTGGGCTGTGTCTGCAGCCACAAAATTAAGGATGTAACCAAGATGAGTTATTAAAAGTCCTGATTTTTCCCTTAAGCCCGGTTTTTTGTCTTTATCCAGGAGTGTATTGATTTCCTCAGCCAAGAGCTCCACATTTTCGATATCCACTCCAGAATCCGGTTCATCGAACATAATGAAGTCAGGTTGTTGGGCTAAAAGTTGCAGTATTTCGGATCTTTTAACTTCTCCTCCGGAAAAACCAAGGTTAACATCTCTTTCCAGGAACCGTTCATCGAATTTGAGTTTACGAGCTAGATCCATCATTTCTGGGCTGAGCTCTTTGTCTGCATCTTTTTCCCCGTGTTCGATTTTTAAAAGATCACCCAGTCTTACTCCTCTAATGGAAGGAGGATTCTGGAAACTAACTCCAAATCCTTTCCTCACCCTTTCAGTGGTTGAAAGGTTGGTTATATCTTCCCCTTTGAAGATTATCTCTCCACGTGTTACTTTGTACTTAGGAAAACCCAACAAAGTCATAAAAAGAGTACTTTTCCCAGCTCCATTGGGTCCTAACAGTACATGTGTTTCTCCGTTGCCTATATTTAAGTCTACATCCGTGAGAATTTCTTTTCCACTTACTTCAACTGCCAGATCAGTTATTTCGAGTAGCAGTTTAACCACCACCATTTTTTGGTTTTATTGTTTTATTAAAGATGGAATTTATTGATGTGATTATAACACACCTTATATTTTTATATGGACTTTTTCCTATAATAATATGAGGAATATGAGAGATCATTTGAAAAACTAACGAAGATAAAAGTTAACGAAGATATTCCTATTAAACAAATGATATATTTCTGTTAAACTAATAATTTATGTTAAAACTCTTTAATTACGAGTTTTACTGGATATAAAACTATATAAAATTCTAAAATAGACATATGTTGTTAAAATTTATTTAATTAAGATATACTCTTAATTTGATGGCTTTTCAAAAATTAAAACGGGATTATATATTATATTATAATAAAACAGGATTTAAATTTGTATTATATTCAATAAAGACTTTTTAAGCCAATATTAAAAACCCTGATTTTGTTATTCTCATATATATGTTTTTCGAATTAGTTTTTGAAGTAACCTTTATAATAACTATTTCTATATCCATATAATGTACAATTAATATAGTACGCCGACAAAGCAAGGAGGAAAGCCAATGGCTGAGGATGATGTTAAGATCGTGATGTTTTGTTGTAACTGGTGCTCCTATGGTGGAGCTGACACTGCAGGAACCGCAAGGATGCAGTATCCTCCAAATGTGCGGGTCATCCGAGTAATGTGCTCGGGAAGAATTGAACCTCAATTTATTTTCAAGGCCTTCAGAGAAGGTGCTGATGGGGTCATTGTGGCCGGCTGTCACCATGGAGACTGCCACTACGACGCAGGAAACTATAAATTAGACCGTAGAATGAGATTAGTCTACAAACTAGCAGATGGATTGGGAATCGGAAGAGAAAGGATTCACCATGACTGGATATCTGCATCAGAAGGGGAAAAATTCGCAAAAACAGTTACCATGATGGTAAATCGTATAACTGCTCTGGGTCCCTCCCCTCTCAAAGCACAACTAGACGCTCCAGAAGAAGAAGTGGAGGCCTAAAATGGCAGACAAAGTTAAACTAGGAAACGTTTGGCTAGGTGTATGTTCTGGATGTGAACTGTCCATTGCAGATATACACGAAGCCATAGTGGATGTTCTGGGATTAGCAGATTTCGAATTCATGCCAGTTCTAATGGACACCAAATATGATGAATGGACCGATGTAGATGTGGCCATAGTTACCGGAGGTATTCGAAACGAAGAGAACCGGGAACTGGCACTACAAGTTCGAGAAAGAGCAAAAGTAGTAATTGCCTATGGTACATGTGCTGCTTACGGTGGAGTCTTTGGACTTGGAAACTTACATACAGTTGATGATTTAACTCAAGAAGCTTACATCAACTCTGAAAGTACCTATAATGATGAAGGAATAATACCTAGTGAAGGAGTTCCTCGTCTAGAAAGTCGGATGAGACCACTAACCGATGTCATTGATGTTGATTTAGTCTTACCTGGATGCCCACCTAGATCAGATCTGGTGGCACAAATCATCATGGCTCTGTTGAAAGGAGAAGAATTACCGGAAATACCACAAACAAACCTTTGTGAAGTTTGTCCTAGGGAAAAACCACCGGAAGGAATGGCTATGGACAAAATCATCCGTCAGTTCGAACTTGGAGAACCAGATCCAGAAATGTGCCTGGTGCCTCAGGGTTTAGTATGCATGGGACCTGCCACAATTTCCATATGTGGTGCTGAATGCCCAAGCATTGGTATCAAATGTCAGGGATGTTATGGACCCACCTTCAATGTAGTGGACCAGGGTGCTAAAATGATAAGTGCTATCGGTTCCGACTTTGGTGTGGAAGCAGACAAAACTGTGGACCCTGAAGAAGTAGCCAATGAACTGGATGACATTGTTGGGACTTTCTACACCTACACACTCCCATCAGCTCTAATACCAGCTAAGATGAAAAAGGAGGGTAAATAAATGGTTACACTCAAAATGGAACCTGTGACCAGGATTGAAGGTCACGCCAAAATCACAGTGGACCTGGATGATGCAGGAAACGTTCAGGACACCAAACTCCACGTTATGGAATTCCGTGGATTTGAAAAATTCCTGCAGGGAAGAAACATCGAAGAAGTACCACGACTGGTACCTCGAATATGTGGTATCTGTGATGTACAGCACCACCTGGCTGCAGCTAAAGCTGTGGATGCCTGTTTTGGATTCGCTCCTGATGAAATTCTCCCTACTGCTTACAAAATGAGGGAACTCATGAGCTGGGGTTCTGTAATGCACTCCCACGCTCTGCACTTCTATTTCCTGGCAGCTCCGGATTTCATAGCTGGTAAAGACAGGAAAACCAGGAACGTATTCCAAATAGTTAAAGACGCTCCTGAAGCAGCACTGCAAGCTATTGAGCTCCGAAAAAATGCTTTAGATCTCATTAAAGCCACAGGTGGACGACCTATACACCCCACATCCTCTACTCCTGGTGGTATTTCTACCAGTCTGGATGATGAAACCCAGAAAGACCTTCTTAAGAAGGCTCAGAGGAACGTGGAATTATCTGTAGCTACCCTTGAACTGGCTAAACCAATTTTCGAAGAAAACCTGGACCTGGTGAAAACCTTAGGTTACGTGGAAACTTACCACACTGGACTGGTTAAAAACGGCGTATGGGATATGTACGACGGAAATGTCCGGATGAAAGACAAAGAAGGAAACCCTTATGCTGAATTTGCCCCATCCGACTACCTGGATTACATTGGTGAAAAAGTTAAACCATATTCCTGGTTAAAATTCCCATACATCAAAGACTTAGGATATCCAGAAGGAATATACCGTGTAGCTCCTCTGTCACGTCTTAACGTTGCTGATAAAATGCCTGATGCTGCACCATTAGCACAGGAAGAATTGAACGAATTCAGAAATCTCTTTGGATACGCTCAAGAACCATTACTCTTCCACTGGGCTAGACTCATAGAGTTACTCGCAGCCTCAGAATGTGCAGCTGATGCTCTCGAAGGAGACCTATCTGGACAGAAATTCCCAGATGCTCTGGAAAGAACTGCTGGTGAAGGTGTAGGTATTGTGGAAGCATCCCGAGGAACTTTAACCCACCACTACGCATGTGACGAAAACGGACTGGTTACCAAAGCCAACATTGTGGTCGCAACCATCCAGAACAACCCTGCTATGGAAATGGGTATCCAGAAAGTTGCCCAAGACTACATAAAACCAGGAGTAGAAGTAGACGACAAGATCTTCAACTTAATGGAGATGGTAATAAGGGCCTACGACCCATGTCTATCCTGTGCAACCCACGAAATCGACAGTCAAATGAGACTCGCCACCCTTGAAGTGTACGACAGCGAGGGTAACCTCGTTAAAAGAATTTAAATTTTCTAAGAGGGTGAAGAAAGATGATAGTGGTTAACAAGGAAGACTGCATTCGATGTGGGGCCTGCCAGGGTACCTGTCCAACTGCAGCCATTAACGTATCCCCAGAGGACGTTATTTACTGTGACGTTTGTGGGGGAGCACCTAAATGTGTGGATATTTGTCCTACCGGTGCTCTTAAGACTGATGAGCTGGCTATTGGCGAATCTGGCGACACCCAGACCAGAGTCACCTTCAACCCAAAACTCTGTAATGAGTGCGGTGACTGTGTAGAAGTCTGCCCACCTCAGATCCTCAAATTAGAGTCCGGTAAAGTGCAGACCATACCATTACAGGGCTACTGTGTCATGTGTCAGCAGTGCGCAGACATATGCCCGGTAGAGGTCATTGGAGTGGAAGGGGTCAAAGAACCTAAAAAGACTGATTTGAACATCACTGGTCCTGTTTACATTGTTGACTGTGTTGGATGTGGCATGTGTGTGGACGAATGTCCTGTAGATGCCATAACACTTCCTGAAGTGGGAGAAAGCATAGTTATCGATGAAGAAACCTGTATTAAATGTGGAGTCTGTTCACAGACCTGCCCATGGAACGCAGTGTTCATATCTGGTAAAAAACCAGAAAAACGAACCAAAGAACTCAACAAGTTCGAAGTTGACGATGAAACCTGTATTGGTTGTAATGTCTGTGTAGAAGCTTGTCCCGGTGAATTCATAAAACCCAAAGCTTCTTCATTAACTGTAGAACTACCCGAGATCTGTACCTACTGTGGACTGTGTGAAAAATTATGCCCAGTAGATGCCATTGACCTGGATGTTAAATTAGGACCAGCCAAACCTGCATCAGAAGAAGGATTAGTATGGGATGAATCCAAATGTGAATATGTTGGAGCATGTGCCCGTATCTGCCCTAACGATGCTATTCGAGTGGTTACCAATACTGGATTTGAAGTTCCAGGAGACACTGAAGTTGACGGTGAACCATCATTCGCCATGTGTACCCGTTGTGGAGCATGCACTATTGCCTGCCCCGAAGGAGCACTAAGTCTAGTGGAAATGGACAAAGTCGTTGATGGTGAAGTTGTCAAAAGGAACCGGGTTCAGTTCAGTCCTAATAAGTGTACCGAGTGCGGTGACTGTGTGGATGTATGTCCTTACAACATGCTGAAACTCACCGATGACAAAGTACCACTCAAAGGATTCTGTATACTCTGTGATCAGTGTATACCAGCCTGTCCACACGAAGCATTGTTCCTAAAATAGGTTCAAACACAAAACAAGTAAATTTGGTGGAAAATACTCCACCCCTCTTTTTTATTTTTAGAAATAGAATTTGGTATTTAATTCACGTTTAATTTCACATTATTATAATACTAATCGTTTATTTTAAGAGATTAATGTTTATTTTAATAGATTTAAGCTTATTTTTGAGATTAAAGGTTTTTTGGAGATTTAAGCTTATTTAAGATTAAATACCTTTTTAGGGCTAAATATATATGAATTTCAAATGAATAAATAAAATAATAAATAAATTTTCTGTATTTAATTTTACACTACTATTGAATTAACCCCTTTTCATCCACTTCTATGAAAATACTATGTTTTTCCAGGTCTAGTTCAACTATCTTCCCTTCTACAGTCATTCCCTGGTTTAAAATATCCACCATTTCTATACGTTCACCATAGATTTTCATGTGGATTACATCATCCATGAGTTTAGTTCCTTTGGTATCGTAAACAGTTGATTCGCACATTTTTTTCACCTACCTCCTTATTGTATCTAACTTCTTTATCTTATTTCTTTATTTTTTTTAGTGTTCAACTTCTAGGTCAGAGTAAACGAATTTTCCATGGTTATCTATAATTTCCCCATTATCCATGACCAAGTTACCCCTTACTATAGTCATAACTGGCATTCCTTTGGTTTTGAAGCCCTTAAATGGTGAATACTTTGATTTAGACTTGAAATTATCAGGGTCAACCACACCTTCCATTTTAAGGTCAATCACAACCAGATCTGCATCCATTCCTTCATCTATGAAACCTTTATTTGGTATTTTGAATATTTTTGCAGGGTTTTCACATAGTAATCGTTTGATATCTCCAACACTTATTTTACCCTGATTCAACTGGGTTAAAAGGAGTGGTAATGTCGTTTCAAGCCCAGGAATACCTGGAGGGGCATTCCAAATGTCTTTCTTTTTTTCTTCAAGTGTATGAGGGGCATGATCAGTTCCTATTATATCAATTTGAGATAAATCCTCAATCTTTAATCTGTTTTTATCATCACGTAAGGGGGGATTGGTTTTTGCCAAGTTACCATATTTTTTCAAGTAGTCTGAATCCAGAAACAGGTGGTGAGGGGTAATTTCAGATGTTATTTTTAATCCGGTCTTTTTGGCAGTGTTGATGAGTTTTAGTGATTTTTTGGTGCTCACGTGGCAGAAATGCACTCTTTGATTGAATTTTTCTGCCAATGAAATAGCATTCCTAATTGATTCAATTTCAGCCTGTGGAGGACGAGCCTGGGCATACAGTTCCGGGTTAGATCCTTCTTTTTTCATCTTTTTGGTGCACTGCTCAACCACATCTGGATCTTCTGCATGTAATGAAATTAATGGATGTACACCAACTTCGTTTAGATCATGAACATTTGGGGGAACATCCTTAACCTCGTTTATCTTCCCAAATGCATCCATTAAAAAGTTATCATCCACCAGATCCATGAAAATTTTGAAGGATGCGGGTTTGTATTTAGCAAGGTCCTTGATATTGGATAGATCCGCAACACCTGCATGTAGACCAAAGTCCACCAGACTCCGTTTACTGGCAATCTTATGTTTCTCCAAAAATGTCTGTAAGGTATTGGTGGGGGGTACAGTGTTAGGCATGTCCAAAACTGTAGTAAAACCTCCAGCAGCGGCAGCAGCACTACCTGAAAAGAAATCTTCTTTAAATGTGAGTCCAGGGTCTCTGAAATGGACATGGGCATCGATAAGCCCAGGAAGTACCAATTTACCCTTAACATCAATGGTTTCACTGGCAGATGGGGGTAATTTTTTGATAGAAACTATTTTCCCATCTTCAATTCCCAAACAAACCTCTTCAGTTCCTATATCAAGTTTACAGTTGATGATGCACAGATCCAGCATGCCTAACTCCCTATCCTTCAATTATTACATTCTTAGAGATTATATTTCAAGTAGTGTAGATTATATTTTCCAGTTATTTTTTTTCCTGAGTTGAATTTATCCTGAGTAGAATAATGATTAGTATTTTTTTATGTTACTACATTCACATTAGATGTTTCTGTAAGGATAATCATATAACATTGATGATGTCAATAAATAATGGGGATGTCATGTCTTCTGTAGAAAATTTAGTAAAAGAAATGATAGCCAGGGACAGGAAAACATTCCTGAGAGATGCACGTTTTCTGCCTAAATACCATAAATCTAAATTGGATTCACCTGATATGGGGTCTGATTTATCTGATATGGAATTTGATTCACTTGATATGAAATCAAATCTGCAAAATACTGGGTCAGATTCCCTGGATATGGGATCAGATTTGCAGGATACAGAGTCAGATCCATCTGATACTAAAATATTAGCGGATTTCACAGAATACAACCCCCTGCATAAAGGTCATCTGCACTGTCTTTTGGAGGCTAAAAAAAAGGTTCCAAATGGAATATTCGTGGCAGTAGTTCCAGGACTATTCGAACGCAGTGGAAGAGGATTACCTTACATCATGACCCGACAGGCACGTGCCAGGGCAGCCATTGCGGTTGGTGCTGATATCGTGGTTGAAGGTCCCCCTATGGGTATAATGGGATCAGGACAGTACTCACTATGCTTGGCCAAGACATTCCAGGCCCTGAATGTGGATTATATTCCCCGAGGATATAAACCGGATTCGGATTTTAAAATTTTACTGGAAAAAATAGACAAAGGCACAGGAGTAGCTCCCAAACCATACCGTATGGTGGATATGGGAAATGGAGAAGTTTTATTAAAGGGTAAACTCAATGAAGATAATTACGTTATCGTATCTTTATCCAAATCACTTACTAAAATTGGCTTCAACTTCCAGAATAAATTCATATTCATACCCAGGATAAAGGGAGTAAGTGGAACTGTAATTAGAGAAGCGGTTGTATCTGGAGTTTTAGAATCAGCCGAGGAAATGCTACCTCCTGAAACAATAAGGATCATGAGGGAAGAGATGGAAGCTAAAAGAGCACCTCTTCACCAGACTCGGGATGAGGAAACTATCCTTTTCACAGCTAATAATACCACAGTTCCTGATCTAAAATCCCTCAGCCTACTTGATGGGCGTACCATTGAGAATATGATCGATAAAAGACCATTCAATACTCTAACTGAAATAGAAAGTTGTATTGCACGTGGATTCAGCAGACATCATGTTCAAAGGGTTTTATCATCATTGGAGGCGCGAATTGATGGGGACACCATGCATCGATATATTGAGAATTACCCCTCAACCATACGCATATTAAACTATAAAAATAAAGAAGTTCTAAGAGAATTTAAAAAGAGATTATCACATAGGAGGCTAGAGATATGCCAGTCAAGAATGGAGACTTTATAAAGCTTGAATACACCGGAAAAATTACTGAAACCGGTGATATCTTTGATACTACTGTTGAAGAGTTCGCAGAGGAAAACGGAATACACTCAGACAAGAAAACTTACGGACCAATATCCATAATCGTTGGTGGAGGTCATGTCCTAAAGGGAATGGAAACTGAACTGGAAGGCATGGAAGCAGGTGAAGAAAAAACCATCCAGCTAACTCCTGAAGAAGCATTCGGTGAACGTGACCCTGGTATGATCCAGCTGGTTCCAATGTCCGAGTTCAAAAAACAGGGCATAAAACCTCAGGTTGGAATGGCTATAACCTCAGAAGGAAACACTGGTATCATAAGGAGTGTCAGTGGAGGCCGAGTAAGACTGGACTTCAACCATGAACTTGCTGGTAAAAACCTGGAATACCAGGTTAAAGTAGTGGAGATCATTGAAGATGACACTGAAAAAATCAGAAGCTTAATCGACCTGCATTACCCTGCCCCTAACCTGGATTCTGAAAAACACCAGGTAACCATTGAAGATGATAAAGTAATCATCGCAATGGATGAAATGGCCAAATTCGACCAGCGCCCTTACATGGATGTAACCATGGCCAGGTTCCGCATTGCACGGGACATCCAGGAAAACATGGACATTGCTACAGTAGACTTCATTGATTCATTCACCCGCAAGGAAGAAGTAGAAGAGTCTACTGAAGAAGAAGTTTCTACTGAAGAAGTTCCAGAAAAACTTGCTGAAGAAGAAACCAAAGAAGAATAGACTCGTTCAGTCTAATCTTACATTATTTTTTTTTATTTTTTCATTATCAATGAATCTTAATAGTACAAAATTTGCTATTTTTTAATTATAGCTATTCTTTTTTGATTTCATTCTTCTTAACTGACATTTTTTTATTTTTCATTACTGCATTTTACTAATAAGGATGTTTTAAAGAATTGAAATAAAAAAAATACTGTGATTACTGAAGGATACTATGGATTACTAGAATTTACTAGAGATTACTAGGATTATAATAGTGCGCTGAAAAACTAGGGAAATTAGTGAATTCTAAAAAAGAATAAAATAAATCTACTGATTATATTTTCTTCAGTAGAAATTGTAACCTGATTATTTAATAGAGTTAGGGGTTATTACTTAAGTTATTTAAGGCCAGGTCAAGACCTTAGGTGTGCGAACAGTCCCTACTCGCTCACGAACAACCTCTGGCCAGTTCTCCTTATCAAAACCTTTCTGTGCCAGGAAACCGAATAACCATCTGGTTATTCCAATACCAGTACAACCAGTCCATAAGGTGTGGTTATGGGTTTCTTTAATGGAGAAACCTTCAGTGAAGTGGGTTCCGTGGACGTTGGCAGAAACCGCGGCTACTCCCTTATCAGCGCCTGGTACCACAACACGCATCTCATATTTGGGGACGTCCGGGAATTCTATGCCTCGCTCTTCCACTTTTCGGCCTTCCAGATAAAATGGATCGTCACCAATTTCAGTGTACCATTCCAGTTCCATTTTGTTAGCCAGTTCCTGTGATATCTCCAGTGTAGCGTCACGAATTTTTTCCACCTGATCCGGTGTACCTAACCAGACCAGTTCAATCCTCTGGAATTCATGCACACGATCCAAACCCTTGGCTCCACCAGCTTCCCATCGGTAGGTCCATCCACTCTTATCAAAGAGTCTTATGGGTAGGTCTTTTTCATCCAGAACTTCGTGACTGAAGAACTCGTAGAATGGTTCACACTGAGCCGGTGCCAGAACGTAAGATGGGTCTTTCAAACCATCTTTCAGGCGATCAATTGGGACTTCCTTTTTAATTAAAAGCTCGTTTTTGAACTTTTTAAATAGTTCTGGGTCTCGGCGGGGTGCACTGCAGTAATACATTCCCTCTGGAAGTCCTTCCAGGTAACGCATCTTATTCATTACTGGTATGGGTATGAGTTTAGGCCACATGCACTCGAAAAACTCCAGTTTCTCCACCAGAACCTCCATGAATATATCCTCAATGGCACGCTGCAGGGCAATGAACTTGGGTCCGTAGAACCACTGTCCCTTACCCGGGAACTTCTTAACCCAACCCTGTTTAACTGCCTCTTCTGTAGGGTCCCCTTCAAAAAATACTGGGAATTTCTGGCTGCGTCCAGTTATGGTTCCTGGTTCTATTTTGGTAACCTGGCGGGTTAGAATGTCATCTGCATCTTCGTCTTCAGCGGAATCCATCCTTTCAGCTTCTGCCAGAACGTGTTTAATTACCCTGTCCACCACGTGGTTTCGGAGATCTCCCTCTTCCAGTTGCTGGAATTGGATAACCATCTTTCCCTCATTGAATGTTGCATCATCCACATAAGGCATTTCGCTTACATCAACCATTTCCATGGATGGAATCTCAATTTGATAATTCTGAACAGTGATTTTCCGAACACCAATATGGTATTTTGGTCCTAAAAGTTGTGTTAAGGGTTTTTTCATACGAAGAAGTGCATCATGTGCTCTTCCTCGTCTACCGGAGAGTATATTCAGATGAAGGGTGTTACCTTCCAGGTTCCACTCCACGATCTGGGAAGCATCATCTTTTTGATCCGGTGCAACTCCCTTCAGGAACAGGTCATTATTGGCCTGTTGGATAAATTTAGTAATATCCTCTAAGGCTTCATCAGCATCTTTACTGAGTAAAACTTCTCCTTTCAATGTGAATTTCATTTTTATAACATCCTTAAGCTTATAATGGTTTTAAATATTATTATAAATTTTTTTGTAAGTTTCTAATTTTATTGAATATCCAATACTTTTTCAACCAGCATTTCTGAGAATATAAGGTCATCTGCAGTGGAAAGTATTGTTTTTAGTGATTTTCCTTCTAAATTACAGATTAAAGAATTATATTTTTGTCGCGACTCTAAATAACCAGTATTTTCAGGTAGAAGTGATTTAAAAGCAACTTCTGCCTGTTCATCGTTCTGGTAACTGAAGGTGATGGTGGCTTTGATCTTCATAATATTTTAGACCTCATTGATATGTTAATTAGAGGGGTAATGATTTAAAATATTTTCTGCAATTTGTGTAATCGACTCAAGAGCTGCCGAATCAGGGAAATCCACCAGTGGAAGGCCTTCCATATCAGCCATGACAACCATATTGTCCCGGGGAATACTGCCTAACACATCCACATCCATTTCTTTAAGTTTTTCTGCCACGAACTTTTCTTCCATCGGGCTGGCAACCTTGTTAATCACTGCCACAACGTTCTGGATACCTATATCGGTGGCCAGTTTTTTAATTCGGCTGGCCGTCTCCAGAGATTTGAGTCCAGGTTCTGTGACAATAATCATAACATCCACTGCCTCAGCAGTACGCCTTCCAAGGTGCTCTATTCCTGCTTCCATGTCTAAAATAACTATTTCATCTTTTTTAATGATCAGATTTCGCAGAATAGCTTTTAACATTACTGATGCTGGGCACACGCATCCATCCCCGCCCTTATCAACAGTACCCATAACCAGAATTTTAAGACGACCATCCGAGTCGTAATCTGTTGAAAGGGAATCTGGAAGATCAGATATAGTTGGATTCATTTTAAAAACTTCCCCAAAGGAGGCTCCTGGTTCTGCGCCAGTCCTTTCCTTTATAAGATCCTTCATTTTAGATATGGGTGTTATGGGTTTGTGTATCCCCAGACTCCCTGCCAGGTTCATATCAGGATCAGCATCAATGGCATATATTTTATACTTTTTAGACAGAATGACAGCAAGAGTACCTGCCAGTGTGGTTTTACCCACTCCTCCCTTTCCAGTTATTGCGATCTTCATAATTACACCAATTCCAAGAAATGAAAAATCTACATGTAACTTTTTTTTTTATTTTAAAAATTTAGTGAAGCTATCTATGTAATTTATAATATTAATAAATTCATTGGAAGAGATTCATCCCTTTTTGTTTAAAATTATTTTCCGTTAAGGTAATTTAAGGGCGTAATTACCACAAAATAAGTTCTTAAAATCAATCTTATTTAGAAGTAGTTTATTGGAGAATAATTTTTGGAAAATACTGTTCCTTAAAATAAATACCTTTTGGAGTTATTATTTTTAGATTAAATGCTTAAAAACTAATTCCTAAACGTCATGTTCGCATAAAAAGAATAAAAAAAGAAAAATGGGGGTATTTTAGTATTTTAGAACGGTAGTGATGCATATGTACCATATACAGTTGCTGTTCCCGTATTCCAGTTATTTATAGAACCGAAAGTGTTGTATGAACTGGTGGCATCTGCTGTGTACCACTGTCCATTGACATATACTTGTGCCCATACATGCCCGTACCAGCTACCACTTGAGAACTGACAGTATCCATGCACGTAACGTGCGGGGATGTTTGAAGCTCTTAGTAGTGCTATCAACAAGTGTGAAGTATCAACACAGTTTGCTGATCCAGCATTCAGTGTTCCAACTGCCCCATAGAGTGTGTCGTAGTAGAAAGAATAACCAATGTTATCCCTTACCCAATTAAATATCCGCACAGCCTTATCGTAAGGTGTACTAGCGCCGGCAGTGATACTATTAGCCAGAGCAATGATCTGGGCATTATCTGACTGACAGTTAGATGAAGGCTGGATGTATACCAGATACTCAGCAGGTATTTTATAGATAACTGTTATCCAAGGATTCACACTGACTGAACTAGGCAATGCACCATTGTTGGCATAGGAATCAAGTACCTGGCTGAAGAGATAAATTTGGGTTTCATAGCCGAGGTATCCTAAACTCACTACTCCAGTATATGGTGCTATTTTGTTGGTTGCCATATAGGAATTAACCCTACTTGCAAAGTCCACGTACTCTGATAAACCAATTGCACCGCTACTTGTTATGCTCTCAGAGCTTGAAGAGGGTAAATTGTAGTTTTCTAGTGTTATAGGGGCGTTATTTCCACTGTTTATTTGTACAACGGCTTTAGTAGCTAAATACAGGAACTGAGCAATGCTGATCTTGACTCCTCCAACATTGGCTGTTGAAGGAAGATAACTGTAAAGTTCAACATTATTTTTCACACCAGTTGCTGTAGCAGCGATATCCGCTATACTGAACTGTACATTAACTCCAGCGGTACCTATATTAGACGCAGACCATGATTTAACCACTATATTGTAGGGCAATGCTCCGTTGGTTTTATAGTAACTAAGTATCCTACTGTACATGTAGATCTGGGACTCGTAACCAACCTGCCCTATATTGGCATAACCGTAGGCAGGTGCTGCTCCATTACTTCCCATATAATCTGCTATACGTTTAGCAAAGTCCACATAGTCATCATCTAGTAGAAGTTCGGTGGTTAAGCTTTCGCTGCTGGAGGTTGGTAATGTGTAGCTTCCCACTCCTATGGTGGTACTGGTGGGGTTTCCGTTGTTTAGTAGTGTGGTGGCTGTTGTGGTTAGGTATAGGAATTGTGCCATGTTTATGGTGACGTTTCCTACTGTTACGGTTGAGGGTAATGCTTTGTTGGTTTCTATGTAGTTTTTGACTGTTTGTGCTGCAGTCAGAACTTGCTGAATAGTTACAGAACTTGGTTCGGTTATGGGTATGTTGTTGTTGGTCCATTGTTTGACGGTTATTGTGGTTGGTAGTGTTCCGTTGTTTGCGTAGGATGTGAGTATTCTGCTGTATAGGTAGATTTGTGATTGGTAGCTGATTTGTCCGAGGCCGATTACTCCGTATGGTGGTGCTTGGCCGTTGCCGGTCATGTATTGTGCTATTCTGTTGGCTAGGTCTGTGTAGCTTGCTGTGTTTAGTGTTCCGGTGGTTAGTTGTTCGCTGCTGGTGTTGGGTAGTGTGTAGTCTCCTACTGTGATTTTGGTTGTGGTGGGGTTTCCGTTGTTTAGTAGTGTGGTGGCTGTTGTGGTTAGGTATAGGAATTGTGCCATGTTTATGGTGGTTGTTCCTATGGTGATTGTTGTTGGTAGTGTTTTGTTGGTTTCTATGTAGTTTTTGACTGTTTGTGCTGCGGTGAGTATTTGTGCTATGGTTACTGTGGCTGTGGTTGGTTCGGTTATGGGTATGTTGTTGTTGGTCCATTGTTTGACGGTTATTGTGGTTGGTAGTGTTCCGTTGTTTGCGTAGGATGTGAGTATTCTGCTGTATAGGTAGATTTGTGATTGGTAGCTGATTTGTCCGAGGCCGATTACTCCGTATGGTGGTGCTTGGCCGTTGCCGGTCATGTATTGTGCTATTCTGTTGGCTAGGTCTGTGTAGCTTGCTGTGTTTAGTGTTCCGGTGGTTAGTTGTTCGCTGCTGGTGTTGGGTAGTGTGTAGTCTCCTACTGTGATTTTGGTTGTGGTGGGGTTTCCGTTGTTTAGTAGTGTGGTGGCTGTTGTGGTTAGGTATAGGAATTGTGCCATGTTTATGGTGGTTGTTCCTATGGTGATTGTTGTTGGTAGTGTTTTGTTGGTTTCTATGTAGTTTTTGACTGTTTGTGCTGCGGTGAGTATTTGTGCTATGGTTACTGTGGCTGTGGTTGGTTCGGTTATGGGTATGTTGTTGTTGGTCCATTGTTTGACGGTTATTGTGGTTGGTAGTGTTCCGTTGTTTGCGTAGGATGTGAGTATTCTGCTGTATAGGTAGATTTGTGATTGGTAGCTGATTTGTCCGAGGCCGATTACTCCGTATGGTGGTGCTTGGCCGTTGCCGGTCATGTATTGTGCTATTCTGTTGGCTAGGTCTGTGTAGCTTGCTGTGTTTAGTGTTCCGGTGGTTAGTTGTTCGCTGCTGGTGTTGGGTAGTGTGTAGTCTCCTACTGTGATTTTGGTTGTGGTGGGGTTTCCGTTGTTTAGTAGTGTGGTGGCTGTTGTGGTTAAGTATAGGAATTGTGCCATGTTTATGGTGGTTGTTCCTATGGTGATTGTTGTTGGTAGTGTTTTGTTGGTTTCTATGTAGTTTTTGACTGTTTGTGCTGCGGTGAGTATTTGTGCTATGGTTACTGTGGCTGTGGTTGGTTCGGTTATGGGTATGTTGTTGTTGGTCCATTGTTTGACGGTTATTGTGGTTGGTAGTGTTCCGTTGTTTGCGTAGGATGTGAGTATTCTGCTGTATAGGTAGATTTGTGATTGGTAGCTGATTTGTCCGAGGCCGATTACTCCGTATGGTGGTGCTTGGCCGTTGCCGGTCATGTATTGTGCTATTCTGTTGGCTAGGTCTGTGTAGCTTGCTGTGTTTAGTGTTCCGGTGGTTAGTTGTTCGCTGCTGGTGTTGGGTAGTGTGTAGTCTCCTACTGTTAAGTTGGTAGTGACTGGTTGTCCATTGTTAATTGCTACTGTTGCCTTTGTGGCCAGGTATAGGAATTGTGCCATGTTAATGGTGACATTTCCCACTGTTACGGTTGAAGGTAATGCTTTGTTGGTTTCTATGTAGTTTTTGACTGTTTGTGCCGCTTCCAAGATTTCTGCAATGGTTAAATTGGCAGTGCCATAAATGTCAGGGTAACTGCTAACTAGCCCATACCTGAAGAGGGCATATCCTGATGCGTTGTTATCAACAGCAGTCTGCACATCGTTGGTCAGTTCAGTGCCATTTATTGGGGTGGCATTACTGTCTGACTCATAGGTCTGCACGGCTGCAATTACAGGTACTGTTGAATGATTTACAATGTATGAAGTGGTGCTACCTATCCAGGCAGTATCTTCCCCATAGTTTCCCTTGTAAATCATGGGTACCAGGAAGTCAGCATACTGAGATAACTGTTCGTAACTTTGACCATAATAGTAAGCGTTCTGTGAGCATTCGGGCATCACACAAACTCCTAGGTAGATGTAGCTTCCTCTTTGAGCACTTTTAGTGTCCAGTAGGGAACGTACATCTGCCACAAAATTGGTGATGGTTGCGGTTGCTGCTGTTGCATTGGGATGTATATTAGCAGTTCCAGGATACCTGCAGTAATCAAGGAGAACACCTGTAACATTGTAGGTTGAAACTATGCTGCTAACTTGTTGTTTAACCCATTCTCTGGCATCAATGCCATTAATTGTTGATTCTCCTGCAACGAGCCAGTTTCCATTGCTATCCACGAAACATGGTATCCATGCCCAAACACGAATCCCACTTCCAGCGAATTTGTCAACGAAACTTCCTAGGTTCGCTCCAGTTCGTGGAACGTAAACATAAATATCGGTAATTCCGATACTTGCCAGGTAACTAGGATCAATAGTGCTCAGAGAGGTTGACCATACAAAAAGAGCCTGAACATTAGTGAAGGTGTTATCGGTAACAGTAGCTGAACCTGCTGCACCAGATTGGGGGCTGGTACTGTTATTCACCGGACTAGTACTATTAGTACTGGTGGTTGAATTTGTAGTGCTGGTAGTACTGTTTCCAGTTTCATTATCCGTCACTTTATTTGCGTTGTTTTCCGTGTCATTTCCACTTGAAGTACTCTCATTCACGATTAGTTCATCGCTACTTCCGTTAGTGCTGTTACTGATTCCAATACTTGTATTTTCACTGTTGTTGCTAATGCTTTGGTTTTGGTCGGTGGCGTATATGCCATTGACACTTAGCAGTGCTATAAAACATAATAAAAGCACAGCTAAAGACAATTTTCGCTTAATTTTATCGCCTCCGTGTCCGAAATGATCTTATTTGAATTTATAGGATCATTTGGAATTATAATTCCCAATGAAATCGCCTAATGGTGACTTTTGGGAATCATTAGGACACGTATTTAAATCAAAATGGCATAACATATAAAATTTTTGATTTAAAACCCATAAACAAACTATCTTAGAGTCATTTTTTCTTTTTGAGACATCTTTAAATGGGATAAAAATTCAATTGTTCTAATTTACCTTCGATTTGGGCTGTTTTTAAAATTAAACTTCAATTAAAACGTTTTATTCCATAATAAACAATACAAAATCTTATTCAAATGTCTTAATGGTGTTTATATTGATAAAAGCGATCATCAATCAAAACTCAGGTTAAATCACTGTTTTATGATGATTTGCAGTCTTAATTGATAGTACCCTGACAAACACTTCCCAATCTAAGATTTATCCCAAGTATAATCCAATAATATGTAATTATAACTAAATAAAAAACTTATTCAATGTGATTGTACCGCCGTAAATATCTGATAACACCTATTTGACATTTTTAATGATTTATATTTGTTAATAGTAAAACTTTTACCAAAATAACTCATTACAGAGATTTAAAAAATTAGATAATTTATGAATATTAAATTAAACTATTAAATTAATTAAACAGTTTAATTGTTAAATTATAATTTCAATATTATTCTATATAATTGGAAGAATAATAATCTAAAATTTTATTATGTATAATTAGATATCATTAAAAATCAATCATTTAACTTCCATCTAAATAATTTATATATTGATCTCATAAAAAATCATTATTTAATTTTTATCTAAAATAATTTCAATATATTATTATAATAGCAGAACAATCAGTAAATTATATTATATGGATTTTTTAAATATATTCAAATTACACTATGAAATTGAACTGCTGAGACTTTTTATATAATAGGTGGTTTACTCCATTGATCATTTTATATAATATAATTCTCCAAACTAATTGTACTATTGATTTCTACCTGGTTGATTGATATCATATTAACCTTTTTCCAGGTCGAGAAATAACGTTTATAGCTTTAATATTGACTTTCAAGCTTTAAATAACATTCATATAAGGAGGAATAATAGATGGTAAGAGCATATACTAGAAAAGATTACATACGTAAAATTCCGGGTTCCAGAATTGTTCAATATGACATGGGAAACCTCTCTGGAGAATTCCCTTTAACAGTGAGCTTGGCTCTTAAAGAAAAGGCCCAGTTATCTCACAACGCTCTGGAAGCTGCCAGAATAGCCACTAACCGATACATGCAACGAAAATCCGGTAGGATGGGTTATCATTTGAAGATAAGGGTTTACCCACATCACATTGTCCGGGAGAATCCAATGGCCACTGGTGCCGGTGCAGACCGTGTGCAGGATGGTATGAGGAAAGCATTTGGAAAACCAGTCAGCTCAGTAGCCCTGGTAAAAGCAAATCAAAGGGTTTTAACCATTAAAACCAACAAGAAGAATTTCCTTGATGCAAAAGACGCCCTCAGAAGGGCTGCTATGAAATTCCCAGTCCCCTGTAGGATCATCATTGATGAAGGAGCAGAATTAGTCAAATAAATAGTAATAAACCGAATAAAAATATCAATAAAGTCCTAAGTGGTGTATGAGCATGGAGTATGTCGAATTTTTCGAGGAACTAAAAAAGGAAGACGTGGACATAGCTGGTGGAAAGGGAGCTAATCTTGGAGAACTAACCCAAGCAGGGATACCGGTTCCCCCGGGGTTTGTGATAACATCAGCTACCTATCAGAAGTTCATGGATGAAACTGGAATCACCCAGGAAATACTGGACATTCTTAATGCCCTGGATGTTAACAACAACAAAGAACTTCAGGAATCCGCCCGAAAAATAAAAAATATCATCATCAATACGGAAATACCTGATGAAATAAGTAGTCTTATTATTGAAGCATACAACGCGCTTTGCCATCGTATAGGAAAGGAAGACGCTTTTGTAGCTGTAAGGTCATCTGCAACTGCCGAGGACCTGCCAGAAGCATCATTTGCAGGCCAGCAAGACACCTACCTTAATGTTAAAGGCCCGGAAGATTTGATAAAATACGTCAGGAAATGTTGGGCATCATTATTTGAAGCTAGAGCCATATTTTACCGGGAAGAAAACAACTTCGACCACTCCAAAGTTTACATAGCAGTGGTAGTTCAGGAAATGGTGGATGCCGAGAAAGCTGGTGTAATGTTCACTGTACACCCCTCTACTGGTGAGGAAAAAATTCTCATAGAAGGGGCATGGGGTCTGGGAGAAGGAGTTGTATCTGGAACTGTAACCCCTGACACTTACTGGATGGATAAAGCCACCGGGGAAATTCTGGAGAAACAGGTCAGTGAGAAAAAGACCATGTTCCAGAAAAAATCCGAAAATGGTCAGACAGTACAGACACCGGTCCCAGAGGATCTTAAAACCAAACAGGTTTTGGATGAAACAGAACTCGGACAACTGGTTGAACTCGGGAAGAAAATTCAGGAACACTACCAGTTCCCCCAGGACACAGAGTGGGCCATTGAATCTGGAAAAATTTTTATGCTACAATCCAGACCAGTAACCACCCTGGACATGGCAACCGCAGGGGGCGAAACATTGAATGATGGTAACAGAACTGTAATTACCAAGGGATTAGGAGCTAGCCCTGGAATGGCAGCTGGATCTGTTAAAATCGTAAAGAACACCGATGAACTGGATAAAGTCCAGCAGGGTGACATCCTGGTTACAGTGATGACCACCCCGGACATGGTACCAGCCATGAAACGGGCCAATGGAATCATCACCGATGAAGGTGGAGTAACCTGCCACGCAGCCATTGTATCCCGTGAACTGGGAATACCCTGTGTAGTGGGAACTGGAGATGCCACATCCATGCTACCTGAAAATAGTCAGGTAACCTTGGATGGGAATAAGGGAATAGTCTGGGAAGGATTACTGGTAGAAACTACTAAAAAAGAGGAAACCACTCTAGAACCTAGCGTAGTTTTACAGGCACCATTAACAGTTACTGAAGTTAAAGTTAATGTGAGCATGTCCGAAGCAGCTAAAAAAGCAGCTGCAACCGGTGCAGATGGTGTGGGACTTCTCAGAACCGAACACATGATGCTCACCACTGGAGTACACCCTAAGAAGTACATCCAGGAGGGTAATGAAGCAGAACTGGTTAAGGTACTGGTGGAAAATGTCCTGAAAGTGGCCGATGCATTCTACCCTAAAACAGTGTGGTACCGTACCCTTGATGCCCCTACCGATGAATTCCAATCATTGGATGGTGGAGAAGATGAACCATATGAACATAATCCTATGCTGGGATGGAGAGGAATACGCCGGGAACTGGACGAACCAGAAATCTTACTGGCAGAGTTCAAGGCCATTAAAAAACTCCACGAACAGGGATACACCAATATTGGAATTATGCTACCATTACTGCAGCACCCTGACGAACTGAAACAGGCTAAAGAGATTGCCAGAAAGGCCGGTTTAAAACCACAGAAAAACATTGAATTCGGAATGATGGTGGAAACACCGGCAGCAGCACTGACCATAGAGGACTTCATAGCTGAAGGTCTTGACTTTGTAAGCTTTGGAACCAACGACCTAACCCAGTACACCCTGGCCATTGACCGTAACAATGAAAACGTGGCGGATCTTTACACCGAAAGTCACCCTGCAGTTCTAAAACTCATTGAACGGGTTATAATTGAGTGTAACAAAGCCGGAGTCAAAACCAGTATCTGCGGACAGGCCGGAAGCATACCTGCAATTGTGGAAAAACTGGTGGAACTGGGTATAACTTCAGTATCAGCCAACACTGATGCCGTAGCCACAGTAAGAGAAACTGTAGCACGAGTAGAACAGAAACTCCTCCTCAAAGCAGCCCGTAAATTGATGCAGGAATAAAAATTCTTCATTTTTTATTTTAAACATTTTTATTTTATTTTTTTGGATATATTATTTTTCTAAGGGATTAAAAATGGAAAACAAGGGAATATCCAAAGAGCAAGTATACCAAATGCTCAGGGAATACAAAGAAAAAGACCTCACCCATCGATCAGGTAGAATACTGGGATCAATGTGCACCTGTCCTCACCCAGTTGGAGTCAGGGCATATTCCATGTTTTTAGAATCGAACCTGGGAGATCCAGGACTGTTCCCCGGAACAAAAGCCCTGGAAGATGAAGTTATCACCATACTCGGGGGTTTACTTGGGAAAAAAGATGTTCATGGTCACATTATTACTGGAGGGACTGAAGCCAACCTCATGGCAATGAGAGCCGCCCGTAATATGAGAAACCTAGATAATCCAGAGATTATTGTTCCTAAATCAGCACATTTCTCCTTCAAAAAGGCATCAGACATGTTATGTTTTGATTTGAAAATGGCAGATTTGGACGAAGATTATAGGATGGATCTTTCATCAGTGGAAGAATTAATTTCAGATAACACTGTAGCCATTGTGGGAGTGGCTGGAACCACAGAACTTGGGAAAATAGACCCAATAGAGGATCTTTCTAAAATTTGTCTGGAAAATGATATTTATTTCCACGTTGATGCGGCTTTTGGAGGTTACACCATACCCTTCCTCAAGGAAGCAGGATATGATTTACCTGAATTCGATTTCAGCCTACCGGGAGTTTCATCCATGACCATAGACCCACATAAGATGGGCCTTGCTCCCATCCCAACTGGAGGGATTCTTTTCCGGAAACACGAGTACCTGGAAGCAATAGCCGTTGAAACACCTTACCTCACTGAGGATCTCCAGTCAACAGTGGTGGGTACCCGTACCGGTGCAGCCACCGCAGCCACCTGGGCACTCTTAAAACATCTGGGCCGGGAAGGATACCGTGAAGTCGCTACCAGCTGTATGGAAATAACTCGTAAACTGGCTGAAGGGGTTAAAGAAGCAGGTTTTGAACTGGTAACCGAACCAGAGCTGAACATTGTACCATTTCACTCATCTGAAATTCCGGTAAAAGAAATTGCCCGAAGACTTGAGGCTAAAGGTTGGGCAGTCTCCCTGGCATCCTACCCCCAGGCCATAAGGGTCATTGTAATGCCCCACCTGAAGGAAGAACATGTTGATGCATTTATCAAGGATTTAAATGAAATTTAAAGTAACTTAAACCTATTTTTTTATTTAGATTCCTACTTTTTTATTTTAATTGGATTTATTTTTTTTAATTTGAATCTTTTTAATTAAATCTCATTTTTAAATGGAAATTCATTTTTTAAATCTCATTTTTTATTAAATTTCATATTTTTAATGAAGATCCTTTTTTTCAAATTTTAACTTTTCTCAAACTGGATTTTATAATCTTAAAATAGAACACATTCTTAAGTTACATGTAATTTAACTTGTTAACTGTTAATTTTAGTAATCTAGAAACCTTCAATAACAAGTAACTTAAGAACCGGTTAATTTTTATTATTCTGTGAATTTCAATAACAAGTAATTTTAGCTTAGTAAAATGATCCAGGAACTTTATCAGTAATTTAACTAAGATTCGTTTATTAATAGAATAAGATTCATCTAGGGATTAACATCTATTTGTAAATTTTACTTTTAAAAAAATAAAATATAATGGGTGCACTCGAAGTACACTCATTAATTTTAAGTTAAGGGTCTAAAACGACAAACTATCTACTCTTCGGGCGAATTCATTGGCATGTGTTCGTGTTGTTCCATAATCCTCGTAGGTGTACGTCTCGTAAAGTATCGCAGGAATACCAGCCTGTATTAATGGCACTGTAACGTAAGCCGGACTGGTCTGGTCTGGTGGTGAGAAGTAGGTTAACCAGGATATTCCATTTTTAATGGCCCAGGCAAAGGACTCCGAGGAAGTTCCAGAAACAGGACTGAAAACGAATCGAGTGTAAGCCCAGTTACCAACGTTGGAATGTATATCAATGGCCAACTGGAATTTTTTACTGATTATATCTGGAACTACAAAGCTATTGGCCAATAACTGGCCATTCATCCTACCTTTTTCATAATCCCCTGCATCTCGGGTTACAGTCACATGATAAATGTAGTAACAGTACTGCAGTGAATTATCGTAGTCACCGATGGCTTCCATCATGGCCTGGTGTGAGGCCTGTTCAATGGGATGAACCCCTACAATGTAGGCGATCTTAACCGGGGACATTAGGTTACCATAGGGTCCCAGTCTAACAACCTCTCCATAATCAGTACTACCCAAATAGGTGACGCTTTTCCAGCTTTTTAAGTAAATATCATCAGGTAAATGCCTATAATTTTTATAATAATCCATTATTTGACTGTAAGCATAAACCTGAGAGTGGAAACTTACTCTACCTAATCCAGTAATGCCGTATGATGGGGGTTGCTGGTTGGTGTTCATGTAATCCAATATCCTATTGGCAAAGTCAATGTAATCTGCCTTCAATAGGGATCCACTGTTCATCTGTTCGTAACTAGCCGTTGGCATTGAGAAGTCTTCAAGGATAATAGCATGGTTAAGACCACTGTTTACCTGAGTTACACTGGAAATGAGTAGATATAAGAACTGGGAAATATTTACCGTGATTCCTGCAACATCTGCAGTTTCTGGTAGGGAACTGTAGATATCAAAGTTATTTTTCACGCCAGTGGCAGTTTCAGCCACTTGATCCGTGGTAAAAGTTATGTTAATCCCAGTAATTGGTATATTGCCGGAGTTCCATGGTTTCATGGCGATATTCACTGGTAAAGTACTGGTTGAATTGTAATAATCAAGGATCCGGCTGAATAAATATACCTGGGATTGGTAACTGATTTTCCCTAGTCCTATGTATCCATATGGTGGTGCCTGATGATTATCGTTCATGTAATCATTTATTCTCTGGGCAAAATCCAGGAAATTAGATGCGGTCATAATTCCAGATTTAAATGATTCTTCACTGTAAGTGGGTTGGGAATCGCTCTGTAATAGTATGGGACTGTAATCATTATTTTCGATCTGATTAACTGCTTTTACTGCTAGATGCAAAAATTGTGCGGTGTAGATGGTGATTCCGTTGATGGTTACTGTTGTTGGTATTGTTTTGGTGGTTTCTATGGTATTTTTCAGTTCTGAGGCTGCACTGGCTATTTGTGCAGGGGTGAAAGTGGTTGGTTGTGTGTAGAGTATGGGTATGTTGCTGGAGGTGAATGGTTTCATGGTTACTGCTGGTGGCAGGCTCCCGGTGCTGTTGTATATGCTGAGAACACGGGCAAATAGATATACCTGGGATTGGTAACTGATTTTTCCTAGTCCTATGTATCCGTATGGTGGTGCTTGGTGGTTGTCGTTCATGTAGCCGGTTATTCTCTGGGCGAAGTCGAGGTAGTCGTTTTGGGTCATGGTTCCAGAGTTTAGCTGTTCCTCGGTGTAGCTTGGTTTCTCGTTGCTGGTTAGTAATATCGGTGTGGTTTTGTTGTTGGACAGTTGTATGGTGGCTTGTGTGGCGAGTTGCAAAAATTGTGCGGTGTAGATGGTGATTCCGTTGATAGTTACGGTTGTTGGTATGGTTTTTGTGGATTCAATGGTGTTTTTAAGAGTAACTGCTGCGCTTACTATCTGATCAGGGGTGAAAGTGGTTGGTTGTGTGTAGAGTATGGGTATGTTGCTGGGGGTGAATGGTTTCAGGTTTACATAGGTCGGTAGTGTGCCGTTGGTGTAGTAAATGCTCAGGATTCGACTGAAAAGATATACCTGGGATTGATAGCTTACTTTTCCTAGTCCTATGTATCCGTATGGTGGTGCTTGGTGGTTGTCGTTCATGTAGCCGGTTATTCTCTGGGCGAAGTCGAGGTAGTCGTTTTGGGTCATGGTTCCAGAGTTTAGCTGTTCTTCACTGTAAGTAGGTTGATCATCATTTTGCAAGAGAATAGGATTGTAATTTTTGTTGGCCAGTTGTGTAGTGGCTTGTGTGGCTAGGTGCAGGAATTGTGCGGTGTAGATGGTGATTCCGTTGATGGTTACTGTTGTTGGTATTGTTTTGGTGGTTTCTATGGTATTTTTCAGTTCTGAGGCTGCACTGGCTATTTGTGCAGGGGTGAAAGTGGTTGGTTGTGTGTAGAGTATGGGTATGTTGCTGGGGGTGAATGGTTTCAGGTTTACATAGGTCGGTAGTGTGCCGTTGGTGTAGTAAATGCTCAGGATTCGACTGAAAAGATATACCTGGGATTGATAGCTGATTTTTCCGAGTCCTACGTATCCATAGGGTGGTGCTTCTTGGTTGTTATTCATGTAATCGTCAACACGATTGGCAAAATCAAGATAGTCTGATTGACTGATACTACCACTTCCCAGTGATTCTTCACTGTATCTGGGAACCTGGTCATTTTCTAAACTTATATGTGTGCTATTGTTTTGTTGTATTTGATTGGTTGCCTCAACAGCCAGATGCAGATACTGTGCCGTGCTGATAGTTTGATTACCAATAGTTACATTATCAGGTAGCTTCTTGTTGGTGTCAATATGGTTCTGCACAGCAACCGAAGCATTGGAGATTTCACTGACTGGAAAATTAGTAGAATTTTCAGCAGAAACAGCGCTAACATTCAAAAAAATTATAACTGCAAAAAACAACGTCAAATACAAAATTGATTTTCTATTCAATAAATTTACCTCCCCCATTTATTCAAAGAGAACTTATGCATATCTTATGAGTATTATGTCATACTCGTTCATAATACTCTTTTTAACTTTATAAATGTTCCCATGAGTAAGTTTGCTTGAAAATTAAAAAATTATAAAACCACAGACTGTGGATAGGGTAATATGGATAAACTTAATTAAAACAGGCTAATGAAATATTAAACCCCCAATCAATTCAACACATTGAAGATATTGACATGGAGGGTATTCAACATATGGCGGGTATTTAAAATATGGAACATATTCAAACTCCCTTAACTTCAAAAATCATTAAAAAGCTTAAAATAGGCCATCAAATAATGCTATCCGGTACTATCTTAACTGGACGGGATGCAGCGCTCCCCCGCTTGGTGAAACTGGCCCAGGAAAATAAAAGCCCAATTACACTGGAAGGTGCAGCTATAATGCACACTGCAGTCAGCCCAGCAGGAATTGCACCCACCAGCAGTAATAAAACGGAAATAGAATCTAGTATTGGTCCATTATCCCAGGCAGGGGTGAAGATGCACATTGGTAAAGGTGCACTCTCTGGAAAAACAATAGGATTATTGGAGGAAAACACCTCTCTGTTTGTGGTAACTCCACCAGCTGCTGCCCTGTTAACCAGTAAAATGCTATCTTCTGAAGTTTTAGCCTTCCCTGAAGAGGGTATGGAGGCCCTGTACAGGATTGAAGTTAAGGATTTTCCAGGAATAGTGGCGGTAGCCCATGGGGAATCAATTTATTGACTTAGGTTTTTATTTGAATTAGTCTTATCAAAATTAAATAACGGTTTATTTTTGGTTTAAATTACTGGTTTTCCAAAGGCCTTATCCCCGGCATCACCCAGTCCTGGAACAATGTAACCATCCGAATTAAGTTTTTCATCCACTGCACAGGTATATATCTCCACATCAGGGTGTTCTTTTTGCACTTGTTCTATGCCCTGTTTGGATGCTATTACATTGAGTAAGACCAACCGACGTGGCTTTCCCTTCTCATTAATGCGGTCCAAAATGGCTTTCATGGTGTTTCCAGTGGCCAGCATGGGGTCAGCGATTACCACTATTTTATCAGCCAGTGGAGGTAGTTTAAAGTAACCAATATCCACTTTAAATGGTGGTTCATCCCTCCGGGAGGCACCTACCACCCCGTACTGTGCATTCCTGAAAACCCTCATAATCCCCTCAACCAGGGGAATAGCTGCTCTTAAAACACTCACCACTACAATATCATTTTTATCCTTTATCCTCACCCCTTCTGCAATTCCAAGGGGAGTTTGCACAGTCACTTCTTCTCTTTCAAGGGTGTTGGATAATTCGTAGGCCAACCAGCGCCCTATTTCGATTATCCCTCCCCTGAAGTGGATGCCATCTATTCCTTCCCTTCTGATCAAGGTGAGTTTTTCCTGCACCAGTAATTGGTCTATGATTTTTATCATTTTATCTCCTGAAATGGGGGTAATGGATATGCTTTATGATTATCTGAAAATAATGTTAAAAGTGATTTAACAAATCTGATTCATGTTTATTTATCAATTGAGCATCACTTTTAGGAATACCTGTTATCATATTAATTTCCTGAATAAAAATATTTTATCAATTATTATTATTCATCAATTATTGTTAATTTTAAAAAATTTAATTTAACATTAAACTCATAATGTTAATCAGGGTTTAGAATGAAGAGAGTAAGTGTACTTTTTATTGCAGCAATACCACTCTTTTTAATAATAATCATAGCTTTTTTCTTCCTTTTAACTCCACAAAGTACAATTACCAATGAAACTGGTTTTGGTACCGAAGTAATTGCCCAAAACCTGGAAGTACCATGGGCCATAGCTTTCCTGCCCGATGGGCGTCTTATCTTCACTGAAAGGGGAGGAGATATAAACATCATTGATGGGGGAAATGTTAAAAATGTGGGAAAAATCAATGTTACCGCTAATGGTGAGTCAGGACTTATGGGAATAGCAGTTGACCCTAATTTCGACCAGAACCACTACATCTACCTGTACTACACCAATGAAAATAACAACCGTATCTCTCGGTTTGTTTTGAACGAAACAATAGGCAATGAAACCATCCTGGTTGGAAATATCCCAGCTGCTTCCATTCACAACGGGGGCCGGTTGAAGTTCGGTCCAGATGGAAAACTCTACGCAACCACTGGAGATTCGGGTAATTCATCCCTGGCCCAGGACCTCAACTCATCAGGGGGTAAAATTCTCAGATTAAATCCTGACGGTTCTGTGCCCTCGGATAATCCCTTTGGAAGCTATGTGTACAGTTATGGGCACCGTGACCCACAGGGAATCACATGGGGCCCTACAGGGACCATGTATTCATCAGAGCACGGGGACAGTGCCAATGACGAACTTAACATAATCATGAAAGGTGGAAATTATGGTTGGCCACTGTATCAGGGAAATGATACTGCTACTGGATACATCAAACCCATCAGGGGATACACTGAGTTCACCCTGGCACCTTCTGGGATAGCTTTTTACCAGGGTGCAGTCTGGATCTCAGGGTTACGAGGTTCTCAATTAAGGAAAGTAACTTTGAGTGAGGATGGTAATTCAGTCATGGGGGAAAAGGCATTTTTCAGGCAGATGGGAAGGATTCGTGAAGTGGTGGAACATAACGGATACCTCTACATCAGCACATCCAACAGGGATGGACGGGGAATTCCCCAGACCGGTGATGATAAAATATTAAAAATAAAAATCAGTTAATTTTAAGTTTATTAGCTAGTTTTTTGTTTATTCTTCACTTCCAGAACCATCAAATTTGTTTTTCATTACCACATTTTTACCATGTGCTGAGGGTATTACCTTCATATCCCCCTCTGCAAACTCCAGATCCAGTTCTTTCCCCTCCTGTAACATGTGAAGGAATATGGCCAATGATGAGACCTCAGAGTGGGGTTGGGTGGTCACGGAAACATTCCATTCTGCCTCTTGATACACTATACTGGGAACGCGTGAACCACCAACCACCACCAGTTTATCCCTGCTTGAGTTCCGGATTTTGGGAGTGATATCCTGCACTGGTTCTCCATACATGGTGAGGTGAACTATTTCTCCACCATTATTTTTCCATTCATCCAGAAGATTCTGCCAACCTTTACGGTATTCCACCTGGAAATCACCTCCCCAACGCTTCACCACATCCTGAACATTCTCCATGAGCTTTTTATCATGATCTCCACTTAAATAAACACCGGATGCTCCCAGTGCCCGGGCAGTGAGACAGACATGAGTGGTGATCCGTGCATCACGAACCCGGCGATGATCCAATCGTAAAACTTTAACTTCCATTTAAACACTCCATGAAATGAATATAACTATGAATAAAATGGATAACATCCTTCCCATCTCATTGGATGCGCCCAGGATATCTCCATTGGTCCATTTGAAATTTCTTCGGGTGATGAGTACCATTAACAATCCGGAAACAAGACCACCCAGTATGCCGATGACTCCAGTGTAACTACCAGTTACTCCCATGTAGTTGAAACCTAATAATCCTAGAATGATGCAGAGGGTAACTGATCCAGTGAGAAGCTTCCAGTCCATGTTATTAATGAAGTACTGGCCAGTACCATCTTTTAATGGTTGGGAAAAGGTTGCACAGGTCACCAGGCTGAGTTTGGCAGCTACTTCCGACACAAAAATGGCCGGTAAAATGTAAACTGCAGATAATGATGTAATGGATGTGACGGTCACCAGAGAAACAATTAAAAGCAAGGCCAGGCCACCAGTGCCTATCCTTTTATCCCGCATTATTTCTATCTTACGTTTGGGGTCTCCATGGGCCATGAGACCATCACCAAAGTCAACCAGACCATCCAGGTGATGGAACCCAGTGAAACTAATTGCTAAACTGTAAATCAGTGCTGCTGATAAGAGTTGAGATAGATGTAGTGGATACACAAGTAACCATCCAAAGACACCTGCAATAATTCCAATGAAAGCTCCAATTATTGGCCAGATAAATGTAAACTTTGCCATCTCAGGGATGGTGCTGTGAATATTTAGGGGTAGTATTGTAGAGAATGATACCAGACCTAAGAAACCATGTATGCTGAATTGGGATTCATCATCTTTGTGGGTTATTTTAGGTGAGGAAACTTTTCCCTGAAGATCTTTATTGGACACTTTTAATTCCTTCTTAGTCAATTTTATTCATTTTTGAACTTTTTTATTCATTTAAGATATTATTTATTCCCTTTAGGTACTTTTAATTCCTTTTGGATGTTTTTTTATTTCCTTTAGGGTACTTTTTATTCTTTTTTGGGCCTTTTCATTCCTTTTAAGACACTTTAACTCTTTATTGGAATTTTTCATTCCTCAAATAATTTGGACATGCAACCAGCAATTAGGCCCGCGAAAACATCGTCCAGCATGGGCCCCAGTGTCCCGATGATCCCTGGTTTGGCTTCATCGTACCGTTTAAAGTTGAAAATTGCCTTGGTTCCAGCGATCTGATTGGCAATGGCCATGCCCAAAACTTCGTCTGAGTAGAGGTAGGCGGGATCATCATCCACATCTACACCTTTAATCCGGTGATTTAAGAGGTCCTCTTCAACGCGAATACCTGCTATAATCAACACTATGACATTAATATCGGTCAATGACTTTTTGATCTGTTCTTCCAGTCTTATTTCCAATTCTTCAGTTTTTTCCACACCTGCCAGAAGCTCCAAACCTGCTTCCACCAGTTGTGGTACTTCAACTCCTGCTTCGCTCATGTAGTCATAAATTGAGCCGGATACGTAATTATCTTTCATTAAAACACCCATAATCTATAATATTAAGAGGTATGCACTATTTAAAATAGTTTATTCTAAATAATAAAGAACCCATTAAGTGTAACTTTTCTTTTTGTAGTCTTATTGTTGTAGTCTTTGTAATGTAATCTGTTATGTAAATTTAATTTCATCCCAGAAAATTATTCAAAACGAATATTATTTAGATAATTGACCACATAAATAAACACTGAAATTATCTAACCTGGTGGAAAATATGGGAATATTAAGTACTAAAATGGATTTAATATTCTTAAAGGTCTTTAAAAATGGATGTTGTCAATATATGGGGGTGTTATGTTGAAAGTTCATCTTAGAGTCTTTGTAGAGGTAGAAAACCTTGGAAAAGCTATGAATGCCCTTGCTGATGCTGGAATCACTGGATTCTATATCTTGGAGTACAAAGGTATGTCTCCTCAGGACTGGAAAGGGTTCTCAATTAAAGAAGACCCAAAATCGGCTATTGGGCTTATCAAGGACTACGCCACTGATGCAGTGTTGGTCTGCAGCGTAGTGGACGAAGAAAAAACAGATAAAATAGTAGAATCTGTAATGCAGGCACTGGAGGGTGAAAAATTCACTATTCTGGAAGTTCCTATCCGTAGGATTATTGTCAGCAGCCAGGGCCCTGAAAAAGAAAGGGCTGAGACATGGTTACTGGAGAAAGAAGTACCCTGTTTTTATTGTGGTGAAAATTCAGTTCAAAGGATAAGAATTGACATGAACAAGGCTAAAATATGGTGTACCAATTGTGGTGCAGCCCGTTACTATCTTATAAAAGGCGTGGAAAAGGAGGGAAGCTGATGGCAGTTAAAAAATGGAAACTTGAAAAGGGAGCCAACTGCTATAACTGTGGAGATGCCACCATTCATGATATAGAGGTTGATGAGTTCAACATTAAAATACGCTGCCGTGAATGTGGATTCAGCAGGTATTACACCTTCCATATGGTGGATCTGCCCCGTAAATGACATAGTGTAGATTTAAAAATTTGTAATGATTTAAAAAAAGAAAATAGGAGTGTTTAACACACTATCTATTTAATCTCAACCTTGAAACTCTCAGTTTTTTCCTGTTTTGGGATTTCAACCTTTAAAACACCATTTTCGTATTCTGCTTCAGCTTCCTGGGGAATGACCTTTTTTGGGAGTCTGACTGTTCTTTTTATAACTCCTGATTTTCGGTCATGGAGAGTCATATGGTTTCCACGATTGATTTCCTGTGTTATATCAAAATTGGCCTTAATTCTAACCCTGGTTTCAGTAACATCCAGATCGATGTCTTCTTTTTTGATACCGGGTAGGTCCACGTGAACAATTACACTATCATCTGTTTCCAGAATATCTTTTCCAGGGACGAAGGTGTAATCAACAACGGATTTTCCGATGTCTTTGCTGATACTGTCAATAGCTCTGGCAGTATCTTCCATCATCTTCTCAACAAATCCTTTCTTATCCAATATAGTATGTTTTTTCTTCATTTATTTCACCTCATAGTTATGAGTCAAACTCGTTTTGAGTCAAATTATTATAATTCTCAATCAATCATATAAAATTTCCCAGAAAACAAAAAAAATAATGATGAGGAAAGATAAATAATATTAATCAATTTGATTAAGTTAAGAAGCAGTCAGGTTAAGAAGCAAGGTAGAAATAACCCTGATTAAGAAGGAATGATATGTTTAACATCATTGGTTGATTATTCTTATTTAAGGATTTATATAAGGAGGATTCAAAGTCATGGCATTAATTATTGATCCACAACAGGCAGGGATATCTGGAAACATGGTAATAGGGGCCCTGATAAATTTAGGGGCAAATATAAAAACAGTTAAAGAAATCATGGAGTATTATGGTTCCTATTTTGGAGAAATAAGTGTTAACATTGAAGAAGTTAATAAATCCGGTATTTCTGCAACTTTTGTCAATGTTAAATGTTCTGATCATAAGTCCATAGCTTACTACAGTTTACTGGTAACTTTAGATAAAATTGAACATGAAAAAATCACTCCCCCTATACTAAACTTTGCCAAAAAAGTTTTCCAAACACTGGCAATAGCTGAATCCCATGTTCATGGGGTGGATATGGATAAGATACATTTCCATGAAGTAGGAGCGGCTGATGCTGTGGCAGATGTAATCGGTGCCTCTTATGCCTTCCATGAGTTAGGATTATCTCATCAAAAGGTTTATGGACTTCCACCCGCCCTGGGAGGTGGTAGGATAAAGAGTGATCACGGAAATCTAACTGTTCCTGCCCCAGCAACCCTTGAAATTCTTAAAAATATTCCTGCTATGGGTGGACCTGTAAATCATGAACTCACCACACCAACTGGAGCAGCGTTACTGGTGAACATGGTGGATGAATTTTCAGAGTTTTATCCCTTAATAACCAACAAGAAGATTGCATATGGGGCTGGAAGCCATAATTTGGACTATCCTAATGTTTTAAGGCTAATTGTTGGTACATCTCCCATACCTACAGATAAAATATCGATTTTAGAGACAAATCTGGATGATGTTACTGGGGAAGTGTTAGGCCATACTGTGGACAGGCTTATGGAGGAAGGTGCACTTGATGTGACCATAATCCCCACTATTGCCAAGAAAAACAGGCCAGCTCATCTTTTAAGAGTGATAAGTAAATCCAGTATGAATTCTGTTATTGCAGAGACTATAATCAGGGAAACAGGTACTCTTGGTGTTAGAACAATTCCCTATGTACACCGGAACATTGTAAGCCGTGAGATAATTCCAGTTGAGGTTGACTTTAATGGCCAGCCAAAGACAGTGCGGATTAAAGTTGCTAAGATCGGTGAGGAAATAGTAAACGTCACGGTTGAATACGAAGATGCCCGAAAGGTTTCAGAAGAAATTCAAATGCCTATAAAAGATGTTATAAGATTTATAAATCAAAAAATTAATTTTTAAATTCTAAATATTTTTCACGTTGAGTATTCTTTTTATTTTTATTTTTTCACCTTATTTCTCCATTAATCTCTTTATCAAGTATGTGGGAAGATTAAACTAATTTGTAGATCTCATATTACAAAATATTTTAATATGAAAGATAAAAATGAAAAATAAAAGAATCAGAGAATTTACACTATCTTTTCCTTACTAGCGTTTTGATGAGTCCCTTAAACAATTGAATAATTTGAATTAAATACGAGGAAATTTAACTTAATTAATTACATTCATGTACATAACTTTAATTTAGAAAAATAAGTTATTTATAAAATATCAATTCAAGGAAAAAACAATATTAGATTAGGGAGAACAATTTTCATGGAAAAGTCAAAGAAAGCAGTATCTGTCCTCTCCGGAGGCTTGGACTCAACAGTTGCCACGGCACTGTTTGCTAAAGATTACAATGTGCATGCGATAACCTTTGATTACGGTCAAAGAAGTGCAAATATGGAAATTAAAGCTTCAAAGGCAATATGTGAAAAATTAGGTATGGAGCACACTGTTATTGAACTGCCCTGGCTGGCACAACTCGGGGGATCAGCATTGACCAGTTCAGAAGAGGAGGTTCCACAGCTTGGAATGGATGAACTGGATGATAAAGAAATTTGTGATGAAACTGCCCGGAAGGTGTGGGTCCCTGGTAGGAACGTTGTTTTTTCATCCATTGCATTATCATTTGCCGAGGCAGAAGGTGCAGAGAAGATAATTGTTGGCTGGGATTTTGAAGAAGCCGCCACATTCCCTGATAATTCCCGGGAATTCCTGGATGCTTTCAACAACCTCCTGAAAATTGGTTCTCTGGATGATATTCAGATAGAAGCACCCTTGATCCAGATGGATAAAAAAGAAATTGTAAAAGTGGGTGATGATATCCGTGCACCACTAGATATTAGTTATTCCTGTTACATGGGTGATGAATATCATTGTGGTGTCTGTGAATCTTGCATGCGACGTAAAAGGGCTTTTGAATTGACTGGTGTTGAAGATAAAACAGAATATAAAGAGTAGTTCTGCTTTAGGGTAAATCAGGAATGTAATGATGACTTGATTTGAGTTATTAGATTTAGTGTTGAGTTATAAGGTTTTTAGTTGACTTTTAAGGACTTAACTGGCTTTTCGGTTTGTTACTGGGTAAAGTTTGATACTGGGTTGTAATGCTTGTTACTGAAGTTGGGTTGTTAATAGTTTTCAGGTCTTATATTAAGTTTCATTCACGGGTACATTTCCTGACTTACTATTTTTAAAAGATATTCATTAGTTTTAGAGGAATTTCTTCTAATTTCCAGTTTATCCCCCTGTTCTAATCCTTCCCATTTGATGAAGTAATGTTCATGAGGTAGGTCAGGTCCTCTGCAAGTGCAGGGATATGATTCTACTTGGACATTGCAGGAAAATTTCTCTGATTTAAGTTCAAAAACTTCCCCCAATGGGGGAAAAAATGATAATTTATTCTTTAAAATAAATATAAAATCATTATTTGCTTCTTTTGATGATATCTTCCTGGAATACATGGTTTTTGAACTCATGGGATGCCCCCTTACTAATGTATCTTTTTTTTATTGATATGTCTCCCTTATATGTCTCCGTTCTGATGTGTTTCCATTACTGGTGGATTTTCCTCTTATTAATGTGTCTCCACTTTGGGGTGTCTTTTTTTAAACCCTAATATTGTGCCTTTTACTGATCCTTTATCAGTGTCTTTTACTAATAATTGGGGGTTTTAATAAATAACCTACCCCTACTGTGCTGGTGTCAATATAAAATAATGGAATATGATGTGCCCTTTGCAGGACAAATTTCTTGGATAGATCAAATTTAATATATTTGAGCAAAAAACTTAAACAAGATATGTCATATTATTTTTTACCAGAATAAATCTTTTTTATCAAGCTAAATCATGGAGATTTTTTGATGAACAACGAGGAACTAAAAAAGGCCATAGATTTCTACCGTTCTTTGGTTCAAAAAGAAATTGCAATTGAAAAAATTGTTGATGGTAAACGTCTTGGTCCCAGAACGCTCATAAAGAAGGATCATCTTGAATTAAACGACATAATCAATCCTGAAAGGTCCTTTTTAGGTAAAGATGTGGCTGATGATCTTGATTCAGTATACGTTACCACATTTAGGATTGGAAACTTAAAAAAACCAATATCACTTGCTAAAACGGGTTATGGTACTGATATAATTGCCGGAATAGAAATGGGAGTTAACTTGGTTAAAACTGGCATTATAAAAAATTTTGATGAAATTTCTGAGTTTTTAGTCAATTATAAGATAGGTATTTTTGATATTTTCAAAGAAGAAGAAATAAAAAATGGAAAAAGACTCGATATTAGAGTTTATGAATGTATTGAGTGCGCAGGATTACCTAACATAGGGGAACCCGTCTGTTACTTTGAAACGGGTATGATCATTGGTATATTAAGAGAACTAACTCATAAAGAGGTTTTTGCTGAGGAAATACGATGCTGGACCAGTGGTTATTCGTTCTGTCACTTTGATGTAGAAATAAAAGATTAAAATAGATGAAACCTGTTAGAAGGGGATTTTATCTAATATTGGTATGAAATTTATAATGACCATGAGTTTATCAGGAACCATGAGTTTACCAGAATTAATGAGTCTATCAAAAATTTTATAGAGATAATTAAATTGTTGAATTTGAGGGTTAGTTATGGTAGAAACTAAAAAAGAGAAATTGGATAATGTTTTGTCATCATTTTTACAGGTAGGTCAAATTAAAGCATGTGCCATTGTTTCAAAAGAAGGCCTCCTCATCAGTTCCAGAACCCCTCCTGATGTTGATGCCCGTATATTTTCAGCACTCTGTTCCACCATACTGGGAGCTGCCGAAGCTGCATCAACACAAATGAAAACAGGATCTGTCAGTGAAGTTTCCCTTAAAACTGAAAAAGGTAATATAGTTTTAATTCCAGCAGGATCAAAGGCTATTTTAACTACTTTAACTGAGACTGAAGCCCAAATTGGACTTATACTTTATGAGATGGAAGAAAAGGCAAAAGAGGTTGAACAGATACTCCACGGGACTTAAAATTAAATTTTACTCATTATTTTAGTTATTATTTTTGACTTTATTTTAGTTGGGTTAAATTATTAGATTGGATCTAAATTATAAAATTAGGATAAAATCTTTTCCAGAAAATTTATTTTCCAGTTAAAATCGAATTACTTTATTTTGAGGTTTTTTTTTTAGTAGTCATTTAATGAATAAAATAAAGTGATGATGATTATTTTATAACCATCAAAGTATCACCGGTACTCACAGTATCTCCTTCATTCACGAAAATCTCCTGGACTATCCCTGATTTAGGTGAGTGGATATCATTTTCCATCTTCATGGCCTCTAGAACTGCAACTACGTCGCCTTCTGTGACTTTATCCCCTTCTTTGACCTTAAGCTTCAGGATCATTCCCTGCATGGGAGATGTTACTCCACCTTCGACTGGACCGGAGGGTTTAGCTCCTTCCATAGCTTCAATTTCTAAGTATCCGGTTGGAACTACCTTAACCTGGAAACTCTCACCATCCACATCAACCTGGTACTCAGTGGGCATTGCAGATTGAACACTTTCAGGGGCCTCTGATTTTGGTGGTGCCAATGGTTCTTCTTCTGCTTCTCCTTTCAGGAATTTAGGGGCCACAGCAGGGTAAATGGCAAAGGTTAACACATCTTCTTCTTTGGTGATGATCCCCTTTTCCTCTCCTTCTGTTCTGAATTTTTCCAGTTCTGGTTCCAGTAGATCGGCAGGGCGGCAGGTTATGGCTTCTTCATCGCCAATGATCTTGTGGGCAATCTCAGGGTTAATGGGTGCTGGTGGTCTTCCATAGAATCCTTTAACGTATTCTTTAACTTCTTTAGAAGGATTTTTATATCTTTCTCCACCCAGAACATTCATGACTGCCTGGATCCCTACAATCTGACTGGTAGGAGTCACCAATGGAGGGTAGCCCAGGTCTTTCCGCACCCGTGGCACTTCAGAGAGAACATCCTCGTAACGGTCCAGCGCATTCTGCTGTTTTAGTTGTGAAACGAAGTTGGAGAGCATTCCTCCTGGGATCTGATAGAGAAGCACATCGGTATCCACTCGTTCGGTGATTGGATCGAGAATGCCACTGTATTTTTCCCTTATTCCTTCGAAATACTTTTTAATCTGGTTTAAAAGCTTTAAATCCAGTTCTGTATTATAAGGAGTTTTTTGTAATGCTGCAACCACACTTTCAGTTGGTGGTTGGGAAGCGCCCCATGCTAATGGGGATATGGCAGTGTCTAAAAGATCAACACCTGCCTGACATGCGGCGTAATAACTCATAGGAGTCATACCGCTTGTACAGTGACAGTGGAGGTTAATCAAAAGATCAGTTTCCTCTTTCAAACTTTTAACCAGTTCATAAGTATCATGAGGTGATATAAGTCCCGCCATATCCTTTATGGTAAGAGAATCACATTCTAATGCTTCTAATTCCTTGGCAAACTCTACATATTTTTCTATAGTATGGTATGGGCTGGTAGTGTAACTGATTGTTCCCTGTACATGAGCTCCCTGTTCTTTTGCAACTTTAATGGATAGTTCCATGTTACGAACGTCGTTAAGGGCATCAAATATCCTGAAAACATCTACACCATTTTCATAGGATTTTTCAACGAATTCGCGCACCACATCATCAGGGTAGTGCTTGTAACCCACCAGATTCTGCCCACGTAAGAGCATCTGAAGTGGAGTTTTCTTCACCAGCTCTTTAATGTCCCTTAATCTTTCCCAGGGATCCTCATTCAGGTAGCGGATGCAGGTATCAAAGGTGGCTCCTCCCCAACATTCCAGAGAGAAAAATCCCACCTTATCCATTTCCTCAGCAATAGGGAGCATATCTCTGGTTCTCATCCTCGTAGCCAGGAGTGACTGGTGTGCATCTCTAAAAGCGGTTTCAATTAGCCTTATTTTAGTCATATGGTGACCCTCAAATATTGATAAATTTGTTGTTAATAGAATCTTAATTTCCTTATATAGATAGTGTAAACTTCCTTATATCCTTACCTTAAAAATTTCACCATATGCATATAATAAAAAAAATTAGGTTGAAGTAACTTAATTTAGTGAAAAAATTTCTTTTATTTAGAAATAGTAGTCTAAAGTTGTTTTAATAACAAAAAAATAGTTATTGGGAAAAACTACCTTTCCCTTTCACCCTTAATGAACTCATCCACCATTTCCACAGCCACGTCATCTGTGAACTGTTCAGGTGGGTGTTTCATGGTGTAAGCACTGATGGATGTAAGCTGACCACCAACTTTCCTTTCCAGGGCAAGTTTACAACATCTTACAGCATCAATAACACATCCTGCGGAGTTGGGTGAGTCTTCCACACTGAGTCGGAGTTCGATGTTCATGGGAACATCCCCAAAGGTTTTACCTTCCATTCTAAGGAAACATAGCTTGTTATCCTTCTGCCAGGGCACGTAATCTGATGGACCAATGTGAATGTTATCTGGATCCATCCTCTCTTTTAAGACAGACTGCACTGCTTCGGTTTTTGATTCTTTTTTAGAATCCAACCGGTTACGGTTAAGCATGTTTAAAAAATCAGTGTTTCCACCGGTATTTAGCTGATAGGTTCGCTCCAGTTTGACACCCCTTTCACGGAAGAGGTTGGCCAGTGTTCGGTGGGTGATAGTTGCCCCGATCTGGGCTTTAATATCATCTCCAACTGCAGGGATTCCTTTTTCTTCAAAGCGATCAGACCATTCTTTGTCACTGACAATGAATACTGGCATACAGTTTATGAATGCACAACCTGCCTCCAGGGCACATTCTGCATAGAAACGGGCAGCCTTCTCTGATCCCACTGGCAGATAATTCAAGAGGATCTCAGTTTCAGATTCCTGTAGTGCTTTAACAATGTCTTCTTTGCTTTTTTCAGACTCTTCTGAAACCACGAAAGCGTGATTTTCAGGATATTCTGCCATATGCGGAGCTACACCGTCTAAAATAGAACCCATTTCTACTTTCACTCCACTTGGTTTAATATTTGGACAGAAAACCGTAGTGCAGTTAGGAAGGGCGTAAATAGCTTCATTTACATCCATTCCAACCTTACGAGCGTCAATATCAAATGCAGCCACCACTTCTATGTCTGATGGTTTGTATCCTCCGATTTCCCAGTGCATAAGGCCTATTGCTTCTTTTGGCTTTTTGTCAGCATAGTAATAAATACCCTGGATCAGTGAACTGGCACAATTGCCTATACCAATTATCGCTACCCTTATCTTTTCCAATTTAACACCTTCTAAAAAAACACCAATATCAACGTAACAGTGATGGTTGATGTTATGATAAAATCAATACCCTCATTTTATGGTTCATACGCTTAATTAACTTCTTCTGAGTGTAAAGTTAGCCTAATATACTATTAAATGTTTCGTCCAATCATCTATTAAAAGTTTGTGAAAAGCAGTTTTGATGCTACTATTTAATTAAGAGGTTAATGACTATAAAATTGTTTCAAATGTTATTTTGCCATGGTTTCAAGGGCTAATAATCCCATTGATCCGGCAACAGTTAAACCAATACTCCATATAATAATGCCTATACTCATCCATAGTATGAGCACGTTTTTCCGTGCACCAAGTGCAATTCCAATCGCAGCACCTAAAGGAGCTCCGAAAAGGAGTGGTGACAATAAACCTAATCCAATTACTCCATATTTATTCCATATATTGTATAAACGGGTTTCCTTTAAGGCTTCTTCATCACCGTATTTCCATTTTAATAAACGGGTCCTTAAATTATCTCCCAGGAGAGCAACACAAACTGCAGCCACTATTGCACCTGCAGCAGCTATAATGGCAATTATTGCTGGATTAACATCCATAACTAACCCTAGTGGGATTCCCAACCATAATTCCACCACGCTGGCTGCAAAAATTATGAGAATAGATTCCAGATTCATAGTGTCAATTAGTGAGTGTTAATATAAAAAAGTAATTACCAATAATTGATTACATCTAAAATAGATCACTTAGAAAAAGAATGAAGATAAATATAAAAAAGTTATACGACCTTAAATCATGTTTCGTTTTCTTCTTGAGGTCTTCTTATGAGGTTTTTTTTGTCCTGGTTCAAATTAAAGCGATTGCTAAGTAGGTGTAAATTAACCAGAGGATGATGAACACGGTCATACTGGGTAATGGTAACTTACCAAACTCTGCTCTTGCTAGTTTTGAACCAACGTACCAGTTAAAGATTATGAGAACAACCAACAAGATTGTGTTTACAATTCCCTCTATATTGAATGGATTTTTGTACATTACGTATAACCATACAATGGTCGTGAGGACAATACCTAACCATATCACTGGTTTAACCGCACTGCTAAGCTTAACTGTTAACAGGGTGAGTTCTTTAGATTTCCTGGACATTAAGAGCATTGAAAAAAGGACCAATGTTGATCCAAAGGCAATGATTATTCCTAAAAATTCGAAGAATAGTGTAGTTATTGGTTTTCCGAAGAATTGCTCTTTCAGGAGGGGAATAGTAACCAAAGCTTTCATAGTTTCATCAATAGGGAATGATTCTTCTTCTCCTATTGCTATGCTGTATTTTCCCTGATTATCTGTGTTGAAAATTTTTATATAGTAAGTACCTGCGGGTAAATCTGCTTTTGTTTCTGGACCTTTAAGATAGTAATCTCCTCCAAATTCCTCGAAATAGGATTTCCAAGTGGAATTAGTCCCATCTACAGAAATTATAACGTTTCCAGATGAGTCCAAAACTTGTGCTGAAATAAAATCTGGAGAGATTCCTTGACTGGCTGGCACCAGCAAATTCAGGTAAAATTTAAATTGATTATCAGACTTTATCTGGTAATAGTTGGGTTGTCCTTGTAATTCTCCGTAAAAAGCCTGTGAAACTTCTGGATTTTGTATTACAATAGGATTGTCATTGGATGCGTTATCACCAATAACTAATCGAGGTTGATGGGCACATGCCACAGAAATAGATGCCACTACTAAAACAAAAATAACTGCTAATAATCCCAGATTAATATTGGGAACCTTTAACATGTATTGTATTTTTATTTATCTTAATATTTTAATATTTCCACACCGGGTAAAAATAATAAAAGGAGTGAAGCCTCCAGATATTGGAGGTTTTTCCATGGAGGTGGATAAAAAAAGCGTCTGGAGGCTCCCCTATAACCAATAGGTTATCATTTAATTGCAGACATCGTTTTAATTTACACTATTAAATGGTTTTTTAATTTAAGCTCTGTTTTTAACCTGTAATCATTGATGGCGTGTTTTTAACCTGCAATCTCTGATGTTTTTTAATTTAATTCTGGGATGCTTTCTTCTGAACTTTTATGATACAGTCTCCTCACTTATCTTCCCATCCATCAGGATTATCTTTCGATCAGCCATATTTGCCACGTATGGCTCATGTGTTACTAAGAGGAGGGTTACATTTTCTTTCTGGTGAATTTCACGCAGTATGTTCAGGATTATGTCTCCGGTTTTTGAGTCCAGAGATCCAGTGGGTTCATCCGCCAGTATAATGGATGGATGGTTCATCAGAGCTCTGGCAATGGCTACACGTTGTCTTTCCCCTCCTGAAAGTTTGGTGGGGATCTGATCCACCTTATTTCCCAGATTGAGGGATTCCAGTAGTTTGTTTGCTCTTTGAGTCATCTCTTCATCTGGAACATCGGTTTCCATCATGGGTATTTGAACATTTTCTGAAACAGTGAGATTGGGTATCAGGTTGTGGAACTGGAATATGAATCCGATCTCTTTTGATCTAAATGAACTGAAATCTTTCTTTTCCATCAGATTATGGCCAGCAACGGTGATACTTCCATCGTCTGCCCGGTCCAGAGCCCCGATCATGTTGAGGAGAGTAGTTTTCCCTGAGCCTGAAGGGCCCATCAGGGAAACAAATTCTCCTTTTTTGATTTCAAGATCGATCCCATTAAGTGCAGGGGTTCGTCCATCATCAAACATTTTTCTAAGGTTCTGGAGGGTGATTATGTTTTCTTTGGTACTGATCTGATTGTTCATAGTGCTCTGATTATTCAAAGTTTGATTATTCATAGCGCAACGCCTCGGTTGGTGATAGTCTGGAAGCCCGGTAGGCGGGATAAATCCCTCCAACTATTCCAAGGAAGATGGCCACTGCCAGTGCTTCCAGGAATAAACCGGCTGAGAATGCAGGTTCAACGCCCATGATGAGATGGGAACTGGATATGATCTCCACCACACCTACACCAATGATTATTCCCACAACAGCTGCCATTAATGAGAGAACCACAGATTCGCCTATTATCATGGTTAAAATTCTCTTATTAGTCCATCCAACTGCTTTCAGTACACCTATTTCTCTGGTTCTTTCTACTACGGATTTTACCATGGTAACAACAACCACAATACCACCTATTAACAGAGCCAGAAGGGTGACGGCCCATGAGCCTGATTCGATGATTTCCAGTCCATTGTTCATTCTTTCCATCCCTGAAAGAGAGGTTGAAGTTGACAGCTCATTGGGATATTTGCTCTCAATGGTATCAGCCAGTGTACTGGAACTAGTGCCGTTGGTGGCTTTAACCAGGATCAACGATACCTGATCAGTGTTTCCAGTCAGGCTCTGCAGTTTTCCCAGGGACATGACAATTCCCCTATCATCCTGGAAGTTTCCAGTTTCATAGATTCCAGTGATGGTGAAGGTCTGGTTGGAAAGGGTAATGGTGTCTCCCACAGTCTTATTAAGATTTTTAGCAGCCATTTCTCCTATTATAACCTGATTGCCATTGGAGAATGCTGTACCATTGGTTATTACGATATCATCAAGACCCAGGTTACTACTGTCAATTCCGATAACACTGTACATCATCCGGAAATTACCCTGTCCGGGTCCAGTGTTACCGTTGGAAGATCCACTGGTACTAGTAGTGCTGGTGCTGTTAGTACTGCTGTTGGTGTCGTTCAGATCAACATTGGTCCTTAGAACCCCTGCAGCAGTTCCAACTCCAGATATCTGCTGGATCTCGGATACCTTGGTCTGGTTGATTAATTGCTGGCCTCCCTGACCACCAGGAGCACCACCTCCGGAAGCCCCGTCAGGACCTCCACCCCCTCCACTGGTTCCAGCAATCACTGTGAAATCTGCTGCATCTGCAGTGAGTGCCTGTTGTGTGGAAGCTGCCAGTCCGTTTGTTACCAGGCCCAGGCCCAGTATGGTGGCTACTCCTATTGCAATACCCAGAATAGCCAGCAAACTTCTGGTTTTGTTCCTAAAAATGTTTTTGATAATTAAACTTCTAAATTTCATGCCCTATACTCTAAAAAAGACTTTAAAAGTAGTTTTTCCCAATTGACACCCAGATTATACCAATTCTAGCCAATTTTAACCCGTTTTCTAGTATCCATTATTTGACAGTAGGAAAAAAATATCAGTAGAATGTTTAATAATTAAACAAATGTTAATAATGTAATTTAATGGGATTTAACCTATAAAAATAGAATTTAATAGAATTAAATCTATTTTAAGCGCTTTTTTGGATACATAATGGCATATATTGAATTATAATTTAATATATTTATAATGTGGTCAGTAAAAATGAGTATGTCTGGAGAAAGAGTAAATGTTAAGTTTTCAGTAGAATTTTCATTGTGAAAATAAACTTTTTATTTTTCCACAAGAACTAGTAAAGATTTAATTTCAATACCTTCTTCTTCATTTAAGATTTTTATTATCTCATTTAACTTTACATTGAGTTTTTTATTTTCTATATCCTTAATTTCACCATTAAACTCAGCTAAGTTCACGTGAGCTTCTGGACTCATTTCATAACGAGTTTCACCTTTATAATTGAAACTCCATATGATTCCCCTTTGAACCAGTAGTTTCAGATTTTCATGTACTGTAGAACGGCTTACAGTGGGTTGGGTTTCTTTGATTGCCCGGTAAATCTGGTTGAAAGAGGGATGTGTTTTTTCCAGTTCAGTTAATATTCTGATGATCTCCCTTCTCTGTGGGGTGATTTTAATTTTCTCTGCTTTTAATTTCTCTTCCATGGGATACTGTTGGTGAATATGTAATAAAAAACTATCGGACAAAAACTTATATAGAATCTAGTTCTATATAGAACTAAGTTTATATCAACGTAATTAAAAAAGTGATGGATGAAAAACTTACAATCTTACAAAATACTTAAAATCTACTATACGGATGGTAAGTGTCTATACGGATGGTAAGTGTAAACAACTCCCCCTTTTGATTTAATCTATCAATCAGATTAAACTATTCAGTCACATTTAAATTAGAACTCAAAATTTTTAAATTAATAAGTCTTTAACCTGTTAAATAATCCTAAAATTTTCTAAATATGCCTAAACCTTTTTGAACTAAGAATTGGAGGATTTTAAATGGAAAAGAAGAAAAAAATCGCTTGGGGAATTACCGGTGCTGGGGATAAAATACTGGAAACCATGAAGGTCATGGAGAAAATACGACTGGAATTTGAAGACCAAGTGGACATAGAAGTATTCATATCCAAATCTGGAGATCAAGTCGTTAAATATTATGGAATATCTAATGATATAGAAAGCAACTTTGATCGGGTATGGGTTGAAATCAACGCAAACGCACCATTTTTAGCGGGTAATATTCAGCTGGGTAAGTATGAATTCATGCTAATTGCACCAGCCACCTCCAACACTGTAGCCAAGATAGCAATGAGAATGGGAGACACACTTATCTCCAATGCAGCAATAATGGGTCAAAAAGCTGATGTGCCCATTTACATATTACCTTCTGACGTGGAAGAGGGAGTGACCATCACCCAGCTTCCTGATGGGAAAGATCTGAAGATCACCATCCGAAAGGAAGATGTTGAGCACGTGGAAAAACTGGCCAAGATGTACGAAACTTACATTTTAAAAGAACCTCATGAAATGGTGGAAGTGTTCCGGAAGCATTTCGCTAAGTGACCTATAACCGTGAACAACTGATTAATCGTTACAACTGATTAATCGTTTAAATAGTAGGAATAGGATCATTTCGGAATAAGTTCAGTGGTGACCATGGAAACAAAGCGTTTAGTCCGGGCCTAAAAATGGAAGGTTATTGATCTTTATTCCTATCCCTAATTTTGATAATTACAAGTGCAGTTACTCCAATAATGGCGGCTATAATCAATCCTAATATAATTCCGATTATTACTGCACTCATGCCACTAAATATTGTGGATAAAATGTCCATGTATATAATTTGAATTTATTGTTGAATAAAGTATACATTTTTATTTTAAAAATATCGTAACATAATCATTCCTGTAACATGTAAGTTATCATTCATATAACTCATTCTTTAGCTAATCCATCATTCCATAACATAACATACATTCATTATAATTCATCATTCCACTACTAATCATCATTTTTAGAAAATATTCAGACCTTTTGCTTAGACCTTTTTTCCTGATCTCCACCCATAATTAACCCACGAGTTATAGCGAATGCGACCAATGCTGCTATGAAGATAGGAAGAGCATCAGCAGGTGATAATCCAATTATAATAATACCTATTGCTCCCAGAGCCAGTGGAATGGGCACAATAGCAGCGGGTACTGCAACAATCATGCAACCCAGGGCCAAACCCAATGGAACTTGGGGGAAAATTTGATTTATAGCAGCCCCCAGACAGGAACCCACAAATAGGAGTGGGAAAATAGGTCCACCCACGAAACCGAAGTTCAATGCCCCGCTTAAGGCCACTAATTTGGCTAAAGCGAATACAATAAGTAGTATGACTCCTATTTCTGTGGCTTGTTGGGTAACTATGGACATTTCAGTTGTGCCCAGACCAATGGTTGCAGGGATGGTAATAGCCAGCAAACCTAACAGCAACCCGCCCACAGTGCTGCGTAAGATTGGTTTACTGTTGAGTGGCTCTACCACTCGGCTGAAAACTTTGGTCAGGATCACAAAGAACAGGGCCACTGGAACCGCTAGTATGCCCATTAAAATACTTGCCAGTAAGTGCCAGAGTTTCAGATCGTAGGCAGGTGGTGATAAAATGCCCAGAAGTGATGAGAAATTCATCCCGTTAAGTGCATAAAATAGGCCAAAACCAACTACTGCAGCGAGCGTGGTGATTAAGAGAGTTCCATAGTAGGTTACATTTTGGAAGTGCTTTGATTCAAGAAGCATCAATATTACGGCAAAGGGTGATGAAAACAGGCCGGCATAAGCTCCAGAAACACTGCTGAGAACATTGGTTCTGGTTGTTTCAGAGTCCATATTCTGTCGCTTGGAAACCCAGCTTCCCAGACCAGCTGCCAGCATACCGGTGGGCACTTCAGGACCCAAACTGAAGCCACCAATCAGAGATACCAGGGATGCCAGGAGGGATGAAGGTACAGGTTTTGGATCCAAGTAACCTTTATCTACAGCATCAAATGCGTTCATTTGCCTGGCCGGAGTGAAATGGTGGATTAAACCCACCAGAAACCCGGCTATGGTCATGACACAGATCAGCCACCATGGTCCGGAGAAGAGTGTCCAGTTTTCTGCCAGATTGGTAAAGACCAAAGCTTGACCCAGGTTCATGATGAGGATGAATAAAAATGCCCCTATTGCACTTAACAAACCTAAAAACAGACCCCAGCCCATACGTTTCCAGTAGACTCTCGACTTTAAATTGAACTCATTTGACACGTAATAACTCCCCCTTTGGCATGATTACATCAAATCGCATCATGTGAATTGGAATAATTATTAAGATGTACCTTAAGAACTCTTTTTATACAGTATTTCTCATAAGAACTCTTTTTATACCAATATTTTGTTTTTATTAAGGTATAATAATATGGAACTAGAAGGCTTTGAAAATGTAATTAATATTTTGACCCTTGGCAGATAAGGATGTAATCAATTTTGCACTTTTAATCTATAACACAATCGCGATGTTATTATAAACTTTTAATTTCAAATAGTTTAAGAGAGTCTTAAAAATGGTTTAAAGGTGTGGGGAATAAGATGGATCGACACTATAAAGTAATTTTTGAAGCATTATTATCCGTTTCGATAATAATTGAACTCTTATTTCTAGTTTTAGTATCCATAGGATTTATTGCGGGTATAAAAACAGGCTCTGTTTATGCTTTCGGTAATTGGGATATAATAATTGGCATCTTTATTTTAATTGATTTTGTACTTTTTAGAGTCATAAGGGGGGATAATCAGAATAGCTGGGATTTTATTCGAGAAAATTGGGTTTATATAGTTGCCAGCGTTCCGTTATTCTTTATCTGTTTCAATATATTCCATTTAATGAATTTTAAGATATTCATTGGATTAATTGGAATAGTAAGAATCTATGCGCTCTTTAAGGTCCTTCAAATAACCTCAGGAGAGGTCCGCAAATATCCTCAAAAAACTAAATTAGATTACGCCACATTTTTACTGTTGCTGGTCATTATATTCGGGTCCTATCTATTTTTTATAGTCGAAAGCGGGGTTAACCCTGAGGTTCCCAGTTATGAATCTGCAATTTGGTATGCAATTGTGTCCATGACCACGGTAGGTTATGGGGATATAGTTCCAGTCACTTTAATTGGCCATATAATCGGTACAATTCTCATATTAACTGGAATGGGATATTTAAGTTTAGTTACAGCCACTTTAGCTTTTTCTTTCATTGAAATATTCAGAAAAGAAAGTAAAAAATCATCTAATAAGCTTGGAAAAACTGCAGAAGGGCTTAGGGAAAGTTTTGAAAGTCATGAAGAAAAACTGGATAAAGTCCTGAAAAGAATGGATGAAATCGAGAATAAACTTGATGAAATGGAAAAGAAACGTTAAAAAAAATCATACAGTTTAAACTATTATTTTATTTACTTATTTGGTATGTCCTGATTTTAAACCCCATATTTTTTTGTATTTATTTTTCATGTTCTTTGGTTCTTTTGAAATCTTTTTATTTTTAGAAATATTTTTATAGTTATTCTATATATAGAATATAATATGGTTAGAATATCGGACTTGGAAGCATCCATTTTGGGCCTGATTTATGAGGAACCACAGTATGGTTACCAGCTTGAAAAAACTATTGAAGGATGGGGGATGCGTAATTGGACAACTATAGGATTTTCATCCATTTATTACGTTTTAAAGAAGTTGGAGAAGAAGGAACTGGTCTCATCAAAATTGGAAAAAGTGGAAGGAAAACCATCACGCAAAGTTTTCACCATCACTGACCTTGGAAGGGAAACAATGGCCAGGAAGATCCGTGATCTTCTCTCCTGGAATAAAAAAATAATTTCACCAATTGACCTGGGCCTGGCGTATCTTAACTATCTCCCACCAGAGGAAGTCATCAACTGCCTGGAAAATTATATAGAATCAGCACAGGGTAGAATAAAATTCCTGGAAAGTTCGGTGAGGACCCAGGAAGAATTAGGGGCTCCATACTATGTGGTTGCGCTTTTTAGCAGGCCGTTGGCTAGTCTTAAAACAGAAATGATCTGGGTGGAAGAATTCATTGAAAAAATTAAAAAAGAGGAGAATCTTTAAAAAGACATCTCCTTAAAATCTTAGATTAATACTTTTAAATCTTAAAATCACGTTATGAGGTGAAATGATGGAAATAAAAGAAAAAAATATGGAAAAAAGACAGATAGCATACATAAACTATAAAGGATCCTACGAGGAAGTCCCGGTTCTAATGGGAGAAATTGTGGGGTTCTTAATGGCTAAAGGCCTGCAGATGATGGGGCCACCATTTGGAGTTTACTACAACAGCCCTGAAGAAGTGCCAGTTGAAGAACTACAGTACGAGGTGGGAATGCCTTTTGCAGGAGACGCAAAAGAAGAAGGGCGTGTGAAAATCAAAACAGAACCTGAAAAACTGGTTATTTCAACTGTTTATGAAGGTCCTTACAGTGGATGTGGTATGGCAATTGGTGCACTGGCTGAATATGCCTATAAAAATGACTATGAACTCATTGGTCCACCTGTGGAAACCTACATTTCCGATCCCAATGAAACCCCCGAAAACGAGCTTATTACTGAAATGTGCTTTCCAGTAGTTAAAAAATAACTAAGAATACGTTAATTATCATTATACTTTTTTCAATTCAGTGATTGAAATTATTATCATTTCCGAATTAAATTCACCATTATGCACATATTAAAACCATGGAAATGGTTTGTTAAACTGGAAAAAATTAAATAAATCCTAATTTAAAAAGGAGGAATATAATGCCCAAAATAGACTTAAAAAAGAAAGAAAAGCTGTTTTACTATCCATCCACCAGTGAAGTTTCTGTGGTGGATCTGCCGGAGATGAAATTTCTAATGATCGATGGCCAGGGAGACCCTAACACCTCTCAGGAGTATCAGGATGCCATGGAAACATTGTTTCCGATTTCATATAAAACTAAATTCACCAGTAAAAAGGAAAAATCCCAGGATTACGTGGTAATGCCACTTGAGGGTCTCTGGTGGGTTGAAAACATGGAAGAGTTCACTGTAGCTGATAAAAGTTCATGGCAATGGACAGTGATGATCCGCCAACCCGATTTTATCAATGAACCTCTGGTAAATAAGGCAATAGAAGAACTTGAAAAAAAGAAAGATCTACCTTCACTATCCAAATTACGATTTGAAACTTTCAAAGAGGGGAAAACTGTGCAAATAATGTATATTGGGCCTTATGGTGAGGCAGAAGCCCCAGCAGTTAATAAATTACATGAATACATTGAAAATCAAGGTTACCAGTTAAGAGGAAAACATCACGAAATATATATCAGTGACATGCGCAGAACCAAACCTGAAAAACTTAAAACAGTCATAAGACAGCCTTTTGAATAATTTAAATAGATAATAATTCCAATAAATTAAAGAATGATATAAGAAAGGACTACTGTAAAAAAATTGAGAACTTTTTTTCTAATTTAAAGATTTCTTTTAAACAATACTGAATTAAGATAATGTCTGCAACACTGTAATTTGCTTCTTATTTCTGATTTAACCTAAGATTACGCATTATCGTGCTCACCGAAAGATTTAACATGTCACCATTCGAAAACTTACCATGTAGAGTGTTTTTTGTGTTCATACAAATATATACACTCTACCATTAGTACTAAACTTTACGAACTATTGGGGTATATCATTGGTGATTAAAATGAGGGGAAACTTAAAATATTTAAAAGAAAAGATTTTTGGGTTTAATCAAAATAATAAATCAAAAATTAATAATTATGAAATATATTTCAAAAATTTAAGTGATAAAAATGGTTTGGAGATTGGAGGTCCAAGCCAAATATTCAATAAAAAAGGAGAATTACCCATATATTCTATAATTAACGATCTTGACGGGGTTAATTTCGCCCCAAACACGATATGGACTGGAAAAATAGAAAAAGGAAAATCATATAATTTTTATGGTAGAAAAAAAGGTTATCAATACATTTGTGATTCTGTTAACCTAAGTATGATTAAAGATAAGCAATATGATTTTTTATTGGCTTCTCACGTCCTTGAGCATATTGCAAATCCATTTAAAGCCATATCAGAATGGTTAAGAATCTTAAAAGATAATGGCATTATTTTGATAATATTGCCACATAAAGATGGCACATTTGATCATAAACGTCCTGTAACCGATCTAAACCATCTGATCGAAGATTTTGAACTTAATATAGGTGAAGATGATTTATCACATTTACCTGAAATATTAAACTTTCATGACTTTAATATACATGATCCTACAGAGGATTTTGAATCATTAAAAGAAAGGTGTTTAAATAATTATGAAAATAGATGTCTGCATCATCATGTTTTTGACACCAAACTTGTGATAGAAATAATAAATTACTTTAAAATTAAAATAATTTCAGTAGATCTGATTTCACCATATAATATAATATTACTTGGGGAAAAAATTGAAAACTTTCAAGAAGGAACGAATGATAAATTTTTTGATGATGAAGACCTTATTCTTAAAAGTCCTTTTAAGCCAGATGAAAAAATTTAGCTTCAAATATTATAGCATTTTTAGAGACTAGTACTTCGTAAAGTGTTTTGTAAATTTGGTTTAAAAGGCTTTTGGATTTTAATAATTGGGGGTTATTCATGCTTTTTTTTGTTTGATACTTCTTCATTGTTGGATTGTTGGTCATGTTAAATTCATTGTGTTGTTAAATATTGAAATCATTTTTTTTAATTCTTTTTAAAGAAATTACAGAAATTAAAGATGGAGTTAACAGGTTAAAAAGTTTGAACCTTTTAAACTTTCCTCCTTAGACCCATATTTAACAGCTAATCTGTACCTTTTATTTTTTAATATTACATAAATGGGGGCATAAACAAATAAACGAGTTGTGCTTTGCTTTACTTTAGATCTTGCAGTGATTCATTGTTGTTCTGTGCCATAGAATGGTCTAAGGACAGAATTAATAGCAAAGGTCAAAGTTTCACGTGGTAATGTTTTCAGATTATTATCTTTCAACATTTGGTTTAAAGACTGTTGAACAGTTTCTACATCTGGATTTTGAAGTTGATATCGTATAGTTCCTCCTGTAGGGCTGTATTTATTGTTTTTACAAACTTGATTCAGAAGTTTTAGATTGCAAGCATCAAGGAGGGTGTAGATAATGTCTGCAACACTGTAATCTACTTCTGATTTTGGATTAACCCAAGATTACGTATTATTGTGCTCACCGAAAGATTTAACATGTCACCATTCGAAAACTTACCATGTAGGGTGTTTTTTGTGTTCATACAAATATATGCACTTACCCTAGACTAAACTTTACGAACTACTGATTCTAGAAAAATATATAGTTAGATCACATGAACTCCTATGAAACCATTATAGCCATTGTATTAATGATTATTATTGGCTATATATGCCGCAGGTTTGAATTTTTAAAGGCAGAAGATACTCAAACCATCAATAAGATTGTGGTGTACATTGCCATGCCCTCATTAATATTCATGGCCATGTACAATGCAGATCTATCAAATTTCAAAACTTTTGGAACCATTACCCTCATTTGTATTACAATGGGCATTATATGTGGAATTCTGGCCTACATTTTCACCTACTTTAAGGGTTACACTGCTAAAACTCGTTGGGGAGTGGTCGCAGCTTCAACTCTCTTTAACTCTGGATTTTTGGGATATCCTGTGGTTTTGGGTGTTTTCGGAGCTACAGGATTAGTGAGGGCGGTATTCTATGATGTGGGTTCCACCATACTTTTCATATCCTTCGGAATATTTTTCTTAGTTCTTTACGGTGGCAGTTACCAGGATATAATCAAAAGATCGGTCTTATTCCCACCGTTACTGGCAGTTATCATGGGAGTTATTGCCAATTTAGTTCATCTTCCACTGGGATCAGTCATTCCCAGCACCCTCACTTACCTTAGCGGTGCTGCAATACCCATGATAATGTTGGCGTTAGGTTTATCCCTGGAATTTAAGGGTATTAAAGAATATTTGGGTGTTGCTTCTTTTGTTACCGTACTAAAATTAGTTATTTCGCCATTAATTGCCCTGATTGTAGTAGGACTGGTGGGTTTCACAGGACTTGACCGGACAGTAACCATTGTGGAAGCTGGTATGCCATCGGCCATGCTTAGTTTGGCCCTAGCCATCACCTACGATTTGGATATAAAGGTAACTGCAGCCTGCATATTCCTAAGCACAGCCCTCAGTATGATTTCCATTACTATTTTAATCTTATTTATATGAGGTTTAAATCCTTATGGGGTTTTAATCCTGTTAGTGGGTTCTAATTTTATTAATGAGGTTTTAATTTTATTAATGAGGCTTTTCCTGTTTAAACGAGGATTCTAATCCTTTTATAAAAGTCCGTGATTAGGTAATATTTTTTCAGGGATATTAATAAATAATCTTTTTAAGGGATTATTTAACTTTTTTATAGGCGATAATTCTTCTTTTTAATCAACCGGCTTTTTATACCGTGTCATGGCGATCAAAACCAGTGCTACTCCCATGGCCAGTGCCCCAATAATAAATGCATTGTGTAGTCCTAGGGAAACCAGAGCTGGTGTTAATTTATCACTGGTACTGGGGCCCACTGTGGTATAAACAACCATTGCTGCTGCAGTACCAAGAATTCCGGTTCCAAAACCATTACCGATCATGTTGGAAGTGTTAACCAGGCCCGATGCTATTCCCCTGTATTTAGATGGGCTTTCTGAAAGAATGAATTTAGTGTTAGGTGGGTTGAAAGTGGCCACTGAAGCCCCTAAAATCAAAAGTCCTATTGCGATATAGATTAAACTGCTGGAAGGGTTGAAAGTGGATAAAACCAGACATCCAATCACTCCAATTGTCGCACCCATAAGAGTAACCCGGTTAGGTGCGATTTTATCCGAAAGCACACCTGCCAGGGGGCCAACTATAATAATGGCAATGGGCATAAGGGTTAACATCATACCAGAATAACTGGTACTCATTCCTTTCACCACCTCAAAGTAGAATGGTAAAAGCACCACTGCCCCGGCAAAGGGCATGTTGGAAAAAACATTAGCAGCACTGGCCAGAGATATCTCCCTCATCTTCAAAAAGTTAAGGTCAATCAGAGGTTCATGGGCTCTTGATTCCTGGAACACAAAGAGAGCCCAGAATATCACCGAGCAGACTATGCTACCCAGTATTATGGTAGAAGTCCAACCATAATCCAGTCCCTTGTTAAGTGCGAAGATCAGGGTGCTCTGGGCAATGAAGATCATGACCACTCCGGGTATGTCCAGGGAACCGGGATGTTTGTCTGTTTCATGGAGCACGGCATAACCCAGTATAATTCCAATAATCCCAATGGGAACGTTGATAAAAAATATCCAGTGGAAGTTAATGTATTCAGTTATAAAACCTCCCAGTAGAGGGCCCAGCGCCAAACCCAGGGAGCCGATTGTGGTCACAATTCCCAGATTCCGTCCTCGCTTGTTTTCAGGAAGGTATTGCAGTACCATGGCCGCCGCGATCCCGGAGAACATGGTGGCACCCACTGCTTGCATGAGCCGGAAAATAATCAGTTCATGAAACTGGGTGGAGATGGCGCACAATGCAGAACCAGTGATAAAAACAAGAAACCCAGCGAGAAAAACCTTTTTGAAACCTTTCTGCTGCGCTAATTTACCGAAAACAATTAAAAAACTACTTAATACAATGATGTAAATTAGAATCGTCCATAAAATGGTGTTAGTGGTCACACCGAAGTACTTGGCCATGGTGGGTAGGGAAACATTCACAATGGAAATATCAAGAAAAGACATGAAACTGGCCAGTGAAATTACCAGTAAGGTTAATTTTTGATTGTCTCTTAAACTTTCAAACATTAAAAACCCCACCCTCTAAAAAATTTCCCTATTCACAGCTATATGGATTTTTTTTATTGTTTAATGGAATTATACTTTTGCACCAAGATATCATAAAAGTTTATATATTAACATAAACGTTTGATAATAATCTTTTTAATACATCCTCTTCTAAACAAATTCCCCTGTACTCTACTGTTAATAGAATAATGGTTAATTATTAAGAAATTATAAGATAAGATCATATGGGGTTGTTAAAGGGAATATGATGAGTGGGGTTGTTAAATGGAATATGATGAGATCATCCGGAAATTGGAAGCACTGTCAAACCCACAGGATGCGGAAGGAATGGCTCGTTTTGGGATCAACCCTCAAAAAACCTATGCAGTCCGCATTCCTGAACTTCGAAATATTGCTAAAAATGCAGGAAAAAATCACAAACTGGCAGCAAAATTATGGGAAGCGGGTTACCGTGAGACAAGGATCCTGGCCTGCATGATTGAGGATCCTAAACAGGTTACCACAGAACAGATGGATTTATGGGCTGCTGAATTTGATTATTGGGAGATATGTGACCAGTGCTGCATGAAACTATTCCGTCTGACACCATTTGCATATCAGAAAGTTTTCCAGTGGAGTGAAAGTGAGGAAGAGTTTAAAAAGAGGGCAGCATTTGCTTTAATCGCTGTGTTGGCAGTTCATGATAAGAATGCACCAGATGAAAAATTTGAACAATTTTTCCCATTAATAATTAAAGAATCAATTGATGATCGAACTTACGTTAAAAAAGCTGTTAATTGGGCTTTAAGACATATTGGGAAAAAGAACACTTCCTTAAACAAAAAATCAATCGTTGTTGCAAGTGAAATTAAGAAAATGGATTCAAAAAGTGCTAAATGGATAGCTTCCGATGCTTTAAGGGAACTTAAGAGTGAAAAAGTTCAGGAAAGATTATATAAACGATCACACTCAATGTGAGATATGTGATTTTTTTTCTTTTCATAACTTGATTTTGATCTGGGTCTAATTTGGGGAAATATTCTTATAAAGATTAGTCAATTATTAGTTATAATATTAATATTTGAATAACTATTTACATATCAAACCGTTTACATTGTGAATTTAAGTATAAACTATTGATTTAAAGATTCATTGGACAGGTATGTCCTATTCTGCCTATTGGAGGCGATTTGATTAAAAAAGTAAAATACAAGAAACTTAACATCGTGTTATTGTTGTTTATTTTAGTGATTGCAGTGGTGGTTGTATTACTATGGGCAACTGGAACTTCCCAAAAGGAAATAAGCAGTAATGGGACTTTCGAAGACCAGTATGTAAAATTCAATTATCCTACTTCATTGGTGGCAGTGCAATACACCTTTGAAAATTACACCATAGTAGATTTCTATAACTCCAACCAAACCAGTACCAGTAACTACGTTGGGAACATCCGCTTTTCCACAGGTAACCTGACAAATTTGAAGAAAGTATACCCTGATGGTTCTTCAGGCCAGTATAATGGATACCGCACATGGCAAGGAGAAAATACCAATGGACCTTACATTTATATACTGTTATCCTCTGCGGATGCACCAGTTAAGATACTGCAGATGGATTTCAAATCAGAATATAAATCTGCCTACAAAGAGATCATGAACACCCTTAAAATAAAGAAAACCCCCTCATAACCCAAATTTTTAAGATAAAACATGAAATACCACGAAAAAGGAGTCGGAACTGATCAAGAAGCAGAATATGGTGAAAAAGGGAATTCACAGTTGACACCCCCGGATGCTTCCAAAAAAGGCAATACTAACCTGATTAAGGCTCTTAAATTAGGATGCCTTGTGATTATTTTCGGTTTAATAATCGGCGGAGTTCTGATTCTCCTTATTTTTGCCATGTGGGCCATACTGGCAATTTGTTTTGGGGTTATTTCCGGAATTTCATTCACTTCTCCCCTGTGCTGGGTAGTGGGAGGATTAATCTCACTACTTATAATCTGTTTAGAAATAACCCATAAAACTAAGTAAATTTCTCTATTAAAAAAGGGTCTATTCTCATTATTCTAATTTTATTCTCAGTTGTTTTATTTATTCTCACTTATTCTCACTTATTCTTATCATTCTCACTATTATGGGGAAATGATATTGATTAGGTGCATCTAAGAACGAAAAAACCAATGGTGACTTATTTTTCAATATTTTTTCAAAGGATCGTTTATTAACACAAAAACAACCACCAATATAACTAAAGCCAATAAGAGTATTTTATACACATTTTCACCTTTTACGAATTTGATTTTTAAATATTCCTCTAAATATTTCCAGATTAGGGATTAAATTATCTATAAAAAAAGTTAGATAAAAAAAGTCAAAAGAAGGATCATATCCTTGATTTTGTTAAAAACTGTATTTAATCCATTTATTGTAATATTCCAGTTAATTCAAATATTATTTGGCTTATTGTAACTTTCCAGTTACTTTTAACATTATCCAATTTGTTGTAACATTATCCAGTTCACTTAACATCCATTTTTTCAGGTTTTACCCTTTTTTAACATCTTGGTTTTCTCTTTACTGGTGAGGTCTTCCACCACTTCCGATGGAAGTCCTGTTTTAAGGATTTTTCCACCTCTCATAATGGAAGCCCGGTCACAAACATCCAGTACAAAGTCCATATCATGTGATATTATGAGAAAAGTTTGATTAAGCTCTTTTCGTGCTTTTCTAATGGAATCTGTAACCTGAACCCTGGTAATAGGGTCCATGGTACCGGTTGGTTCATCCAGAATAACTATTTTAGGTTCTTTAATTAGTACTTGGGCCAGTGCCACCCGGTGGCGTTCTCCTCCACTCAGTTCATCATGATATTTATAAAGGATCTTTTCAGCGTATTCCTCACTAAACCCTACTGCGTTTAAAACGTACAGTGCTTTGATCCTGGCAAATTCTGCGGGTAATTCCAGGCTGATGGCTTCGGTCAGGTTTCCCAACACGTTACGGTGAGGGTACAGACTGTATTCCTGGTGGAGTATCCCTAAATATGGCTTTACTCGTCCCCTGCCGAAAGGACCTTTTTCAGTCATGTCGATCCACTGGTCTCCCAGTTTGACCCTTATCTGGCCACTGCTGGGATCAGTGAGACCATATAACAGTCTGGATAGGGTAGTTTTACCTGCTCCAGAAAGACCCACCACTCCGTATATTTCCCCTTCATCCACGCTGAGGTTAACACCATCCACTGCTTTAACCACTCCCCGATCAATGGAGTAGTAATGCTTTTTAACATCTTGCAGCTCAATAATAGGTCCACCGGTTTCAAACTTTTTGTTTATCTGGGGTTGGGGTACGTGTTCCATGAAGCTTTCCACAACTTGCTCTGGATCTCCTTTCTGGATAATTTCACCATTATCCAGCCAGATAACCTCATCAGAAAGATCTCTCATTACCTCTGGCCAGTGGGAGGTAATTACCATACTTAAACCCTGACCCTTGATACCTTCAATAAGGGCCTGGTGTATGAATTCAGCCGTAGTTGGATCCAGAGTACCGGTTGGTTCGTCTGCCAGGAATATCATGGGTTCTTTGGCCAGTTGCCTGGCCAGCACCACTCTCTGCTTTTCTCCACCGGACAAATCACGAGCAATATGGGTGATTCGATGAGTCATCTGGGCCAGTTCAAGGAGGTCAATGGCCATGTAAGTGCTTTCTTCTTCATCATGTTCAGTGATTGATTTTAAAACATTATCAATCACAGTTTCATCTTCATACAGTGCAAAGGTTCTCTGAAGCATTATGGAGATACGGCGTCTGATAGCTGTGAATATATGGCGGTCACAATTCCAAAAATCAACTTCCCTCTTCTCAAATTGCCCTCCACATTTACAGGACTGGCCGTCTTTGGATGGTGGTTCCACAGCAAGACATTCAGGACACAGTGCAATGTTATAAATTATCTGACCGTTATTTGGCTTGTAATCTTTCATTCCACGAAGCATGTTTATTAGAACTGATTTTCCAGAACCGCTCTTTCCTAAAATTCCTAATATTGTTCCTTCTTCCACATTAATGTTCAAGTTTTTCAGGACTTCAACGCCATTGAATGTTTTGTTAATGTTTTTTATTTCGATGAAAGACATTCAATCACCCATTTTTTATTATAATCTCCTTGTAGGGATCTTTAAAACATTTGTTTAAGTTTTTCCTTTTATTTACCTTTTATTAACCAGGTTAGTGTGATTATCATTGACTAACTGTGTGATTAAAGTATGTTCATTTTTATTTAGTTTTCAAGGGTTCCCACAAAGGGGGGTTTCACATTCGGGACATTTGGTATTGCTGCAGGGCACTCCTTGTGTTTTTGGAGATTCATAACCACAATTTGGACATTTACAAACTGCTGGTGGTCCTGCACCAAGTCCTTTTCCCCCGTAAGACTTTCTATCCATAAGAGATTCTTCAGAGTCTTGAGAAGACTCATCCTTCTCCTCTTTTAATAAGATGATACGGGCAGATCCGCAGTCTGGACATTTTTTATATTCCTTAAGGGGATGTTGCCATTTGAATCCACAATCATCACATTTGTAGCGTATTAACTGGTCTTTCCCTCTTATAACAATAGTATTCCCATTAATCAGTGCATTGGCTATTTTTTTCCGGGCAGAAGTTAATATACGATGAAATGTGGGTTGTGACACTCCCATTATTTCAGCAGATCTCTTCTGTTGGATATCATGGTAATCCCTTAGCCTGATTGCTTCAAATTCATCAATCAATATTTCTATAGGTTTCATTGAGTCTAAATCGTCTCTTTCTGGTTTGAAGCACCGTATATGGGGTTCTTCCGAAATTTTTCTTAATCTACGGGGTCTTGCCATGTTATGAATATATATTCAATAGTTCAATATATACTTTTGTAAATATAATGGCATATACTAATTTGTTGTAATAACTGATGGTTTCTACTTTAATTTGAAATAAAATATTAATCCAGAGTTTAATAAAGAAATATATATGATTATACGCAAAAAAGTTCATATCACTCATTTTTAAGTGTATTTTTTTGGGATTAACAGTAGATATTAATTCTAAAAGAATTATAATTCTAAAAGACTAATAATTTATAAAATTAAGTTTTGATGACTAGAGTAAGGGGATCATCTGGAATAAGAGGTGCAAAATTTTGGCAAATATTCTCCTGGTAGAAGATGAAATGGTGGAAGCCATGAACATAAAAAGAAGCCTCCAATCAATGGGCTATGATGTGGTTGCCATTGCATCCTATGGTGAAGAAGCAGTCGAAAAAGCACAGAAATTAAAACCTGATCTTATTCTGATGGACATTATTTTGAAGGGTAGTATGGATGGGATAGCTGCTGCAAATGCTATTTCAAAACTAGGAATACCGGTTATATATATAACTGCTCTTCCTGATGATGTCACTGTTAATCGAGCTCTCATCAGTGCACCTTATGGTTATTTAATCAAACCATTTAATACTCGTAAATTAAAAATATCCATTGAAGTAGCTCTTTATAAAAAACAAATGGAAAATAAACTTAAAAAATCTCAGGATAATTATTACCAAACTATTTTTGAAAATACAAGTTCTGCCACCATAATTATTGAGGAAAATAAACTTATTTCCCTGGTTAATATGGAATTTTCTGCCTTAACTGGTTACATAAAGGAAGAAATTGAGGGTAGAATGAAGTGGACCGACTTTTTTGCCCCTGAAGACCGTTTGCAGATGGAGGAATATCACAATCTGCGAAGGATTAATCCAGATTACGCTCCAAGAAATTATGAAGCGAGACTACTTGTTAGTGATGGTGCTATCCGCTATGTTTATTTAACTGTGGCTATGTTACCGGGCAACCAGAAGAGTATGATGTCTATTTTAGATATGACTGAGTTAAGAGTATCTAAAAAAGCCATTGAAGAATCCCGAGAGAAGTTTAAAAGCATTTTTGAAAATGCCGCCGAGGCCATTATCCTTTTTAACTGTCAGGGGATTATTATAGAATCCAATTACAAGATCGAAGAGATATTTGGCTTTAAAAAGGAGGAAATCATAGGTCAAAATTTCATGAACATTGCATCCTTAATGGGAATGGATTACGACCAGACCAAGATAGTTTTCAACCATCTGATCTCCGGGCATGAATTAGAACAGATTGAATGGACCATACAAAATAAAAATGGGAAAGAAGTAATTTTCAGGGTTCGACCATCCATAATCAAAGATAAAAATAGTATAAATGGTATCTTGTTAATCATGGAAGACATAACTGAACTTAAAACTGTGGAAAATTGTCTTAAAAACTCTTTAGAAGAAAAAGAGATTTTGTTAAGGGAAATTCACCACAGGGTAAAGAACAATCTTCAGATTATCTCCAGCCTCCTGAGTTTGCAGCGTATTCAGGTGGAAGATAAACAAACTGCAGATATACTATGGGAGTGTCAGGGAAGAGTCAGGACCATGGCCATGATCCACGAAAACTTGTACAAATCACAGGATATTGGTTACATAAACTTCAGAAACTATGTTGAAAAGCTGTTATATGATATTTTTAATTCATACCATGCGGATAAAGGATCCATCAACTTAAACATACAAATTGAAAGTTTAAAGATGGATATTGAAACTGCCATGCCCTGCGGTCTTATCATCAATGAACTGGCAACCAACAGCATTAAACACGCTTTCCCAGACCGTAATGGTACTATTCGGATTGAGTTAAAATCAGATGGTGAGTTTTATGTTTTAAGTTTTGCTGATGATGGAATTGGCTTGCCAGAAGATGCTAATCCAAAGAAATCTAAAAAATTGGGTTTAATGGTTGTTAAAACGCTGGTAAATCAATTAAATGGTCTGATGGAAATTGAAAGGGTCAACGGTACGAAATTCACCATTAAATTCAGAGAATTACCTTACAAAACGAGGTTATAATTTTCATATTTTTCATCTAATCCAAAGAAATTAATTAGATAGAAGGAATTAATTACAGTTTTTATGCTGTATTTAGCATTGTATTATTCTATTTTATTTAGGGGCTGCATATTATATTATTAGAGCTGAATATTGTATTCACTAAAATTTGTTTTTAAATATTCTTTTGCTTCTTCAGGGCTCATGGCACTGAACGGATAATTTTCATGCACTTCCAGTATGTAAAGGATGGTATTTTCCACTAGTTTTTTGTTTTTCCAGGTTTTAAGTGCAGAAGTCACCTTCTCCAAACACCCTTTTTTATAACTTATCTGTCCCAGAACATGGATTATCATCTTCCGTACCGCGGGGTTGGTTTCATCCTGTAACTCCTCCAATAATGGCAGAACATCCTCGGGATGTGTTCTACCCCTAAGTTCGATTCCGTGAATCACCTTTTTCCGCACTTCAGGTTGGGGGTGGTGAATGAAAACCTTTGCAAAGTTTAAGGTTGGTTGGGGATTTTTTTGACCCATAACTTTCAAAGAACTCATTACTGCATTTTTCACCCTATGGTGCGGGTCTTCCAGGGCAATTTCAATGTAATCAAAAACTGGATCTGCATCCTGTTTCCCAATCTCCCCTAAAATATATACCGCAGTCTGTCTGACCTTTTCATCATCATTTTCCAGGAGTTGGACTGCTACTTGGATTATTTTTTCTTTGACAAGGTTCTGTTCGCGGTAAATTTTTCCTAAAATATTGGAAACATTCTTTCGAATATAAACATCTTCATTGGATGAGTACTGGAGGATGTGGCTGTTTTTGTTACTTTTCAAGTCCTGCATTAATTCATTTTCCATTTTAATCACAAGACGTTGCCTTTCATCCTTAGTTAAGTCATAATATTTCATTTATCCAGCTCCATCGTGAAATGATCCAATTGAGTGGGTTTATAAGTTAAACATATTTTAACTGAATTCTATTAGATTTATAAGCAAGGTTTTATTAGATTTTATTAACGAGTTCTATTGGTTTTCATTTAAGTCGAGTTCGTTGGGACTAAAAAAAATAAAAAAAGTAGGGATGTAATTCTAGTTCAACAGAAGCACGCTGTAGTTCAGGTAAGAGGCAATGCTCACCCAGATTATGTATGGTATGAACAGGAGTCCTGCTGGTTTGGATAGAACGTAGAATGCGATCATGTTGGCCAGTATGGCTATCCAGAGTAAGCAGATCAGTATGAACCCACCCAGTATGGAGTGCAATCCGAAAAACACCAAGGACCATAGAACGTTTAATAACAGTTGCACTGCGAATATTCCAATTGTGAACCTCACATCACGCCTTTCTAAACCCTGCCTCCACACCAGGAACAAAGCTATGCCAATAAGAATATAAATAGTGGTCCATATAGGTCCGAACCAATCATTAGGTGGAGTCCAGCTGGGTTTAGCCAGGGCAGCATACCATGTGGTAATCTGTGGAAGAGTGGCTAGGGTTCCCACTGCACCGGAAATGAAAACTATGAATACTGAAGCAATTAACTTCGGAATCTCATTTAACTTAAAACCTTCCATAACTTATCAAACCTCCATTTTATATTTAACTGGCTTTTGTAATTTATTTAATTATAACTTATCAGGGTTATCCAGAACTTCAATATTATCAAGAATTTTTAAGGATAATCATGAACTTTTAAGTGCCACAATTTTATGGACATCCACTAATTTCCATACAGTGGATGTCTCTTCTTTTAAGAGGGATTCCAATGGGTCTTGGGGGGAATGTCCCAGGGCAGCCAGTATATTTGGGGAGAGATTATTTTTCCTAATAAGTTCTATGAACATCTGTCTAACTTCCAGTTTTTCACTTGCATTATCCACTTCATTTATCCGACCCTGCAGTGTCACAAAACGATAGTCTGACATATCACTACTGTAATTTTCGATCTCAACTGCAATATGGGGGTCTCTCTTGCTAAGTTCCATCTTTTTACCGTACCTGGTACTGAGGAAGTAGATAAATTTCCCATTAAAAACATACAAAAATGGGGCAACATAGGGATAATCTCCCTTAAAAGCGATTCTGCTCATGTACTGGTTGGCGATAAACGCATCATATTCTTTTCTTTCCATTGCAGGGATTTTTTGAACGTCCAAAATCATCACCAGTGTTTATTATGTCCGTAATATTATTTTATTCTTAACTGCAGTTATATTTATCTCCCTAATTGGGTTCAAAACCATGGAATTAGGTGTTTGTTATTATTGACATGTCCTCTGCCGGTATAATTCCTAAATTTATATCAAGCTTTCACAACAGGGTAACCTGCTTTTTTCCATGCAGTCATACTGCCCAGGACAGTGCTCAGTTCAGTGTAACCATTTTTCTTCAAATAACTGCAGGCAGTGGTGGATTTATAACCAGAATCACAGTAAACAACCACTGGAAGATCATGAGGCACTTCTTGAATTCTTTCGGGTAGGTCGCCAACGTAGATGTGGTGAGATCCTTCAATGTAATCCTTTCTGCGGTCATCTATTTTACGCACGTCCAGTAAGAAAAAATCCTCTTCTGAATTTTTCTTTAACTTTTCTACATTTTCTGGTAGTCCTTCCCTCATTTCTTTTGACCTTTCCAGTTTTTGTTTCAACTGGTGCACACTCAACAAATTTATGGAGTCAATTTGCTCTGCGTGAAGGTACCAACTGGGAAAACCACCCTCCAAGTAGCCGTAAATATTATCAAAACCCAGTCTGAAAAGGGCTTGACGGACCTCATCCAAACCATGGTTCTGGTCATCAACCACAACAATAGGGTCTTCGTAACTCAAAAACCAGCCAGCAAATGCAGGAACACCCTCCCTCCAGATGTTCAAACTATCAGATATATGAGCTCCAGCAAAACTGGTTGGTTTGCGAACATCCAGGATACACACTCCACTATTCCTCATTTCTTTCAGAATTTTAGGAGGAATGGGTTTTAAATAAGGAATCCTGCCCTGTATTGGGGCCCCATTCTGATTGTAGAATTCCATTTTCTTAAAGTAGGGTGGGTTGTAAAGCTCTTCAGCTACCTTCATCTTGATGAATTCTTCTTTACTGGTGCACTGCAGTTGCGGGTTGGTATTCCTCTCATAACCAATGGTAGTGTAGTCCTGCTCCCTTATATCCGCCCCGCACACTGAACCAGCTCCATGAGCAGGGCAGAGGATCACCGGGTCACCAAGGGACAGTATCCTGTTAAAAATACTATCGTGTAATAATCCTGCCATTTTATGACTTTTCTCGGACCCATAAAGATCAATACGCCCAGTTTCCCCTGCAAAGATCAAATCACCAGTGAAAACCATCTGAACATCCTCAGACACACTTAAATCTCTTAAAACCAGAGATATGCTTTCAGTGGTGTGTCCTGGTGTTTCAATAACCTCCAGTTCAACACTTCCCAACTGGAATTTGTACCGGTCACTTATCGGAGTTCCGTAGGCAAAGTCCAGGTTTTTACCATGGAATATCTCTGCTCCGGTGGCACTAGCTAGCTCCCCAGAACCAATGACATAATCCTCATTACGATGGGTTTCAAAGATGTGGGTTATATCCAGTCCAGAGGATTCTGCCAGATGAATGTAGATATCCACGTCCCGGCGAGGATCAACCACAACTGCCCGACCACCGACTCCAATAAAATAAGAATGATGGGCTATTCCCTTTGATTTAATCAGTTTAACCATCAATGGTGTTTCCCCCAATTTCTATAATAATATTAATTATGGATCTTCTGAAATTAATAATTTTAAACTTATAATGATAATTAGTTTAAACAAATAAGGATAATAAAAATAATGATATTAATAATGAAATTTGATTGAATGAATTTTAATTCTCCTAATTGATGATATTTTCTAATTGAGAGGTAACTTCACTTCGATATTATTAAATCTTACAAAAACACACTTATACTAGAGATTAATTTTTTTTACTTGGAGGAAGAGCATGGAATACATTATCGAAACCCATGATATATCCAAAAAATATGATGATTTCACCGCAGTTAACGGGGTGAATCTTAAAGTGCCTAAGAATAGTGTTTATGGAGTTTTAGGACCTAACGGTGCGGGTAAAACCACGTTAATATCTATGCTGTGCACCATCCTGCACCCCACTGGTGGAACAGCCACAGTTAATGGGTACGATGTTACCAAAAACCCCAAAGAGGTCCGGGAATCTATTGGTATTGTTTTCCAGTCTAGGGCACTGGATGATATCCTCACTGGCCGTGAACACCTGGAAATGCATGCTTCACTATATGGAGTTCCCAAAGAGGTAAGGGAAAGCCGTATAGAAGAGATTTTGGACCTGATAGCCCTGGGTCCCAAGGCCGATGAATTTGTTAAAACTTACTCGGGTGGTATGAAACGCAGACTGGAAATCGGTCGGGGTTTGATACACCGTCCTAAGGTTCTTTTCCTGGATGAACCCACTCTAGGGCTGGATCCACAGACCCGGGAAAGTATATGGGAATATATTCAGGAACTGAATCAGAACCAGGAGGTTTCGGTTTTGATGACCACTCATTACATGGAAGAAGCGGACAAACTGTGTGATGAAATAGCCATAATCAACAAGGGCCAGATCATAACTGCAGATTCACCTAAAAACTTGAAAAGGGAGTTAAAGGCGGATACCATCACCATGCAGGTGGATAAACTGGAAGAATTCACTGAAAAGGTGGAAAAACTGGATTTTGTTAAGGAGACCTATGTAATGGACTCTGAGATCAAACTACTGGTGGAACGTGGTGAGAACCTGGTGGCAGAGCTGGTGAACTTTGCCAATGACAATAACATTTTCGTCTATTCCATAGAACTGGAACACCCTAACCTGGAGGATGTATTCCTTAAATATACCGGTAGGACCATTCAGGGGGAGGGATAGTCATGGCAGAACTTGAGGGAATTTACACCATCTGGCTCAGGGAAAACAAAAGATTCCTCCGCTACCGCTCACGTATACTAACTTCAGTGGTAACACCCCTCTTGTGGCTACTGATATTCGGAACAGGGTTAGGTTCAGCCATAAGATTTGGTAATATGGCTGGAGGATACCAGGCATTCATATTCCCTGGAATCATTGCCCAGACCATCCTTTTCACTTCAGTGTTTTCAGGACTTTCCGTGATACAGGACAGGCAGTTTGGATTCCTGAAGGAGATACTGGTGGCCCCCATATCCAGGCCTTCAATTGTCCTGGGAAAAGCCATTGGAATCAGCACCACAGCCCTTATCCAGGGAATAATATTGTTGTTTTTATCCTTTGTGGTCAGTGTACCTATGACCATTCCCATTCTCCTGGAATCCATAGGGGTTATAATCCTCATTGCATTAGGTCTATCAGGCATGGGACTTTTGATAGCATCCTTCACCGATAGTATGGAAGGGTTCAACCTCATAATGAGCTTCATTGTAATGCCCATATTCCTATTAAGTGGAGCATTGTTCCCCATAACTGGACTTCCCAGCTGGTTACAAGTAGCAGTCTATATCAATCCCTTAACTTATGGGGTGGATGCACTGAGGAGTATAATTCTGCATCAATCAGTACTTCCATTGTACATAAGTGTTGTTGTGGTTGCTATCTTTGCAGTGCTGATGATCCTGATATCCGCCTTAATATTCAGCAAAAAAGAGCAGAGTTTGATGTAAAGGGGATCAGGATATTCTATTGAAGTATTGTCTCTGGGGACTGTCTTTCTGGGACTATCCCTCTGGGAATATTTTCTGTGGAATATTTTTTAAATTTAACTTCTCATATTTTCTTTATTTTCTTTTAAATGGGCTTCACAGAACTGGGTGATATTAAGTTCAGACGATATACTTTTATATCTTGTAACGATATAATCTTGTAACGATATAAAATTCCAGTTGGTGAAAGTATGAATGAACAGGTAACTGAAGCTGCTGAATATTGGGATGTTATAAATAGGATTATACATCTGAAACATCATGAAACTGCCAGAAAACATGGTTTAACTCTGGAACAATTTCATTTACTACTTAAACTGGATAATCTTGAATTAATAGGTTTAAAAAATGATACCGCTCCGACTATCGGTGAAATGGCCTCTAAACTTGGCAACGCACCCCATACTTTATCTGAAAAAATAAAAAGACTTGAAAAGAGGGGTTTTGTGGACAAAATCAGGGATAAAGATGATCAAAGAATAAACAGGGTCATGCTCACAGCTAATGGTCATCAAATGGTCCAGGACATAAGAACTGAATCCCGGGACATCTTTTTTTACCATGCACTGGAGAAACTGGATGAAAAATCATTGGACTGTATGGTAAACAGTTTTAAAGAGATAATTCAGGAATTATCCCGTGATGACTAGGTATTTAGTCGGTAATTTTGGGGGTTACTTTGGGATGATCAGGTATTAAAATGGTAATGTTGGGGTTATTTCTGGCTGTTCTGGAATTTTAATGGTATTTTTGGGATTATTTAGGGGGTTCAGGTTTTTTAAGTGGTAATTTTTGGGGTTATCCTAAAATACTCAATGTTTAAACGGTAAGTTAAGGATTAAATTTAAATCAGGTACTCAAAATGGATTATAAAACCAGTGAAAATGAGATTATAAAACAATCGTTTGAGAATCGTTTTAAAATATTGATAATTGTCTTAACTGCCATGTTCATGGCGGTGTTAAATACCAACATTGTGAATGTTGCTCTTCCCACTATCACCTCATTTTACAATGTCCCGGTCTGGTTTTCACAATGGATCATCACCGGTTACCAGGTTACGGCTATCGTAACGCCCCTAATATTTGCTAAACTATCAGATTACGTGGGAAAAGCTCGGCTGTTCATATTTGGATTTTCCCTGTTTACCATAACCTCCTTGGCCTGTGGACTTTCAACATCCATAAACCAGCTCATATTCTTCCGGGTTGTGCAGGCCCTGGGTGGATCCATGGTTGTAAGCATTAACCTGGCAATCTTAATGCAGATATTTCCATCCTATGAAAAAGGCAGGGTCATGGGATACTTCACTGCTGTAATTGGTTTTGGAATGTTAATGGGTCCCACAATAGGAGGTTTCATAATCGAAACTCTAGGATGGAGCTACATATTTTTCGTGAACCTGCCCATTGGCATTGCACTTTTAATACCTGCACTCAAATACCTGAAAATAGAAGAGTATATAAATAAATCCAGATATGGGGATTATCAGGGTACTATCCTTTTCATAGTTTCCATAACTAGTTTTTTCATGATTTTAAATGAAATTTCCAACACACCGGTTAACTCATCCATGGTTGCAGTTTACTCTGCTGTATGTATAGTGGCGTTATCCTGCTTTATATTAAGAGAAAATCGGCTTAAAAAACCTTTTCTTGATATTTCAGTGTTCAAAATATGGAGTTTTACACTGCCCAATATCAGCCTGCTCCTTTACTTCACCTCCACTTTTGTACTGGTTTTGATACAGCCCTTCTACTTTGAGGGTGCTATGAATTTTTCCCCTGCAGAAGTGGGATTGGTGGCCTCGGTGATGCCCCTGGCCATGATGATAAGCTCACCGGTAAGTGGAAGAATCTACGACAGTCTGAAACTTAGAAACAATGGATGGATCGTAAAAAACTATGCTCTTTTAGGGATTGCAGTGATGGGTATAGCATATGTGGTCTGTGGTTATGCTTTTACTCAGGTTAACTTCACAGTTCTACTCATAACATTTGTAGTTGCGGGAATATGCCGTTCTGTATTTCAGGGACCTAATAACTTGGATATAATGAATGCACTCCCAGTGGAAAGGAGTGCTCTGGCATCAAGTATAACTGTCACCACCCAAAGTTTTGGCCTTGCTTTAGGAACTGCAATGGGAACATTACTTCTTTCAATATTCCTGTCTTTAGCAGGATACTCGGGTAATGTTGTGAATGCCGGTGCGGATATTTTAAAGGTGATTTGTGGAGATATAATGTATATAAGTGGTATTTTTTGTTTTATTGGGGCCATATTATCTTATAAAAAATAGATAGTAGTAGTTTTGTGTTTTATTTTTTTCTTTTTTAGAGAAAAATAACTGCCTTTTTAGGCACGAGTTTAATAAACTTTTCATTACTTCATTTTTAAAAATACATTTGTATTTTTGTTTGATAATTGGTATGAGGTTTTTTAACAGTTAAATTTAAGCATAGGTGTTCATATAGATTTATTTAGTGAATAAAATTCTTAACACACCAAAATTTGGCGGAGGTTAGGGATTATTATATTAAGAAGAATAATGAGAATTTAAATCAATTAATTTAAACAAATACTTCCCACACAATACTTTTTTAATCAGTACTCCCAGAAAATTAAATCATCATGATAAATTAAATCAACCTGATAAAAATCAATAAGCTAAACTTAAAGGATTAACATGAATGCAATACAGAAATTAGCCAAGAATATTGGGTCATTATTTGTTTCCCAAATTTTAGGTTATTTTATTGCATTTGTTTACTCCATTTATTTGATTAGATACTTGGGGGTTGAAAATTTTGGAGTGCTCTCTTTTGCTTTAGCACTCACCAGTATATTAACGGTATTCTGTGATTTAGGTCTAAGCACTTTAATGACACGAGAAGTGGCTAAAGACAAATCATTAACCAGTAAATATTTAAAAAATATCATATCCATCAAATTATTATTATCAGTTGCAGTGGTGATTTTTACCGTGGTTATTATAAATAATCTCGGATATCCTCAGTCTGAATTGTACGTTATATATTTTTTACTCTTATCTTTAATATTCACCACTTTCTCAGGAGTATTTTTTTCAATATTTCAGGCCTACGAGAAACTGGAATACCAATCAATTGCCAATATTTTAAACAGTATTCTGATGTTTATAGGGGTCATAATCCTCATAAAATACGATTCCGGATTGATTTGGGTATCAGCGCTCTATGCTCTGGTAAATGGGTTGATATTGATCTATTACCTGTACATTTCAACCAGTAAATTCAAATTCCCGTTTCCAAAAATAGAATTTGATTTCACATTCTGGAAGACCAGCATAGCCATTGGCCTCCAATTCGGGTTAATAGCAGTATTTTCAACCATTTACATATGGATAGATAGTGTGATGCTCTCATTTATGGTCAATAATGAAGCAGTAGGATTGTACAATGCCGCTTACAGGATCATAACGGTTTTATTATTTGTTCCCTTTGTGATGAATGCAGCAATCTTCCCTGTCATGTCAAAAATGTATGATTCAGGTGGCGATTCCTTAAATAAACTGGTGGAAAAATATTTAAAAGTCATGATCATCGTCAGTATCCCCCTGGGTATTGGAGTTACTTTCCTGGCAAAAGACATAATCATCCTGTTATTTGGAAATGCATATGCAGATTCTGCCATTGCCCTTCAAATTTTAGTATGGGCCACGGTAATTACCTTTATTTATTCAAGCTATGTTTCTTTATTCATGTCAGCTGATAAACAGATGACCCTAAACAAAATAGCATTTTTGGGCATGATCATTAATATAGTCCTTAACCTGCTTTTAATTCCTAAATTTAGTTTTGTTGCGGCCAGTTTTAACACGGTTTTAACTGAACTTTCCATGATTATACTGGTATTCATTACAGCCAGCAGTAGCAATATGCTTTTAAATAAAAAACAAATCTTAAATGATTTTGTCAGAGTAATTATCTCTGGTTTGGTAATGGCCTTATTCTTAGTATTCTTCAATTACCTGGAATTATTCATATTGATATTGTTAGCGGTGATAGTTTATATGGTGGCTCTTTTTGTAACCAGGGCGATAGATGAAGAGGATATAGAGATTATAAAAAAAATAAGGGGCTAAAAAATAGGTATTATATATAACTAAACATCAGATAATATAAATGTTATATATGATATGTAATCGTCAAACTTATCAAAAATCAGGGGAGGGGTTGAAATTTCCATTAACTTATTGATCGGATCACTCTTAATTTTAATAACCATATTATTGGCCCTATTTGCAAAACATTTACATCTTAATAAAGAAAAAGGGATGAAAGTTCTCTTCTTTTTACTGATTTTAACTATAATAAGCCTTATAATATCCTATTATAACTATTCAACCAATATATTTATTATAGGCTCCCTCTACATGTACGTAGCATTTGCTTTTATAATAATGCACTCTTCAAAGGTACTTGGAAATAAGAAAACATTTCTGTTCATAGCTTTAGCCGCTCTATTCAGTTTAACCGCTGAAATTTTAGGTGTTAAGTATGGGTGGATATTTGGAAACTACTATTACACCGGGACAGGACTGTTATTTAACCTGGTCCCACTGTTACTTCCCCTATCCTGGGCAGTTATCGTGTACATTTCATATACCATCACCAATCTATTTTTATATGGGTTTGGGGGCGAAAAACCACGATATAAGCATAATTTATTGTTTTTAGTGGGATTTTTAGTTTTACTATCTGCAATTGATGGGTTAATTGCCATGAACCTGGACATGATAATAGATCCAGTGGCGGTTTCACCACTTATTCAGCAGTGGGTCTGGATAGGTGGCGGACCGTACTTCGGCATACCAATCAGCAATTTCCTGGGATGGTTTGCTGTTACTTTCACCATTACCTTACTATTCAGATTGTATGAATCATTTACATTTAAAAAAGAAAGTTCTACCCCTAACCTTAAGTTATACGCATATGCCCCGGCATTATATTTTCTGTATTTCTTACAACAATCTGCACAGGCCATTACCCTGAACTATAGGGGATACGTGTTAATCGCTGCTACCTGTATGATGCCATTCATTATACTCCCAATTTTGTTATATGTGGTCAGGAATAGTGTGAAATCCGGATCATCAAATTAATAATCAAATGAACTTTAATAAGATTATCAGACGAATATTAATAGATTTGAGATTTAAATATTATCAGTTAAATATTCAAATATGAACTCTAAATCAGTTAAATAAATAAATGCGAACTTTGAGCTTTATCCGGAAAAATAATGGATATGAACTCTAAATTTAGATAGATGTAAAAAGTTCATAGAAATGAGAATTAATTAAAAATAATATTTATAATTTGATTCGGTAATTGTAAACCATTTCAATCAATAATGTAAAATATTTTCAAGTTTTGGAGGCAAGTATGATTTCCCTTAATTTATTAGCTGGTTCATTCCTTGTATTGGTAACGATATTAATAGCATTATTTGCAGATTCACTAAATCTTAATAAAGATAGATGGATCCAAATTCTTTTTGTTTTTTTAGTATTAACCTTACTATGTACTATTGTCTCCTACATCAATCATTTCAGTTTGTTTATCTTTATCGGGTCTCTGTACATGTTTGCAGTTTTTTCCTTTGTGATATTGCATTCATCCCGACTACTTGGAAATAAAAAAACCTTAATATTTATCTTAATTGCAGGTTCATTTGGGTTGATATTTGAATTTATAGGTGTTAACTATGGGATATTTGGGGAATACTTTTATAACGTTCCAGATTTGTTATTGGGCATAATCCCAATAACAGTTCCCCTAACTTGGACCGTGATAATATACTCAAGTTATATAATCACCAACCTTTTTTTATATGGATTTGGGGGCGAAAAACCGCGATATGAACATAATTTATTGTTTTTAGTGGGTTTTTTAGTTTTATTATCTGCAATTAGTGGTTTGATTGCCGTGAACCTGGACATGATTATGGATCCTGTGGCAGTTTCCCCACAACTTAAACAGTGGATATGGGTGAATGGCGGACCATACTTCGGTGTGCCCATCAGCAATTTCCTAGGATGGTTTGTTCTTACTTTCTTCTCCACCCTTATATTCCGATCATATGAATCATTTAAAGCAGAGGATGGTAAATCACCAACAAATCTGGGATTGTACACTTACGCACCTGCATTGTACTTAATACTTTTCTTACAACCTTCAGTGCAAGCTATCAGTACCAACAATATTGAATACGTTCTGATTGGTGCTGCAACCATGATGCCTTTTATCATAGTACCAATTCTTCTATTTATTATCCGGAAACATAAAAACGTGACATGAAGGTGGTTCTCTTAGCTTAGTTACTAATGAATATGGAAATAAAAAGATTTAAATGGGTTTTAAAACATTAATTTCAATGGTTTTTAAAAAGTAAATAGTACTTGCATATTTGATTGGGGAGGCAATATGATTTCCATAAATTTAATAATTGGTTCTTTCATTGTGTTGGTAACCATAATAATAATGTTACTGGCAGATTCACTTAACATCAATAAAGATAAGGGAATAAAAATTCTTTTTATCCTGTTTGCGTTGACAATAATAAGCTTAATGATTTCCTACTTTATTAATTCAAGTTTATTACTTCTTGCAGGTTCAGTTTACATGTTTGCAGCCCTTGCTTTTTCTTTATTACATTCATCAAAGTTGGTTGGAAACAAAAAAACATTAATATTCTTCTTACTTGCAGGATTAAGTGGTTTTATATCAGAAATTTTATGCGTTAAATATGGTTTATTTGGTGAATACTATTATTACACCGGAACTGGATTATTATTTAATCTAATTCCTCTGCTACTACCCATTTCGTGGGCAGTAATCATATACATTTGTTATACCATCACCAATTTCTTCTTATATGGGTTTGGAGGTGAGAAACCACGATATAAGCATAATTTCTTGTTTTTAATGGGGTTTTTAGTTTTATTATCTGCGATTGATGGTTTAATCGCCGTGAATATGGACATGATTATTGATCCGGTGGCAGTTTCACCACTGGTTCAACAGTGGGTATGGGTTAATGGGGGACCCTATTTTGGTATACCCATAGGAAATTTCATATTGTGGTTTTTAATAACCTTTGTTTCTACATTCATATTCCGATTTTATGAATCTTTTAAACCAGGAGATGGAAAATCATCACCTAATATGGGATTGTACGCTTACGCACCATTATTCTACTTTTTATATTTAATACAACAAGCAGCCTTTGCCCTGAAATTAAACCATATTGAATACGTTCTAATTGGTGCTGCAACCATGATGCCTTTCATAATACTGCCTCTTTTATATTATGTTATTCAGAAAAAATGAATTATAAATGGGTTGTAAAATTTTATGGCTATCTTACACCCTTAATGGCACTGGAAAATGGAAAAAATATCAATGTTGGTACCACAAAATCAAAATGTTAATTTATGATAACTTACTAATGATATTAAAAACTAGGAAATTGTTTAAGAACTTCATAAATACTCATTTAATCAGGAAAAATGGATATAATCATGAAAAAGGAATACCTATAATTTATCTATATTAAGTTACTTATTAATATTATAATAAAGATCAATAATAGTTATTTTGTTAATATTGCCCTAAAAGAGGAGTTATAATGTTAAAGAACATTTCAGGAATTTACGAGTCTTCCAGAAAATTTCCCTATGAACAGTATTTAATTACATCGTTCCCATTTTTTGCTATTTTGTTTATGAATGGATTTAATATTTCATTTTATTCTTTATTTTTATTAGCACCGTTTATAACAGTGATGGCAGGATTATTCATGTACAATACTATCTGTGATGCACCTCAGGATCCGGAATTTAAAAATCCAATAACTCGTGGGGATGTTTCTAAAAAAACTGTAAAATTAAGTATGTGGGCCTGTGTAGTTTTGTCCATTTTCTTAGTTCTGCTGTTATATAAATCGTACGTATCTGATTTAATTTTTATCTTATATCTTTTTCTATCTTTTACCTACAGTGGTTTAAGATTAAGATTTAAAGAAACAATTTTAGGCCCTCCTGTTGCTTCATTCCTTCTTTTTTGTGCAGCACCCTTACTACTGCTGGTTGAATTTAGTTATTTCAATAATTCGGCTATTTTATTGCTATTAGGATTGTTCATTGTTTATTTGGGTCATGAAATCAAACATACCATAATAGAATATGATATGGATAAATCCGCAAATTGCCAGACCTTTGCAGTGGTAATTGGGAAAAAGAATTCTACTATAATCGAATACCTAACACTAATAATAGGATTCGTGCTCATCTTAATGAGTATCAATTTAATTGTTACTTCATCTATTATAACGATTGTATTCAGTTTATTAACACTGATTGCAATTATATCAACCATTTTATACGGTTATAAAAATAATTATGACATAACTAAAGACACTTTTTATAATGATTTACCCTATATAACCACTAAAATACTTTATATTGGATATGCTTGTTTAATATTGAATATTCCAGAATTGATAATCTTCTTTATTATCTGGATTTTATTCACTGACAAATATCTGTAAAATGTGAAAATTTTTGTAAAATGAGAAAAATGATCTCGATAATCTGTGTTTACAATGACGAGGAAATTTTAAACAGATTTTTACTTGAAAGTTTGAAACACCAGACAAAAGAATATGAACTGATTCTTTTAGATAATCGGGAAAATCAGTTTAAATCTGCTGCTGAAGCTTTAAACCATGGTGGTATGATTTCCAATGGGAAATATCTGATGTTTGTTCATCAGGACGTGGCTCTATGTACAGATGATACACTGGAAAATTTTGAGAAAGCATTAGAATCATTACCTGATACTGGAATTGCAAGTGTTGCCGGTAAATTGAACCGTAGAGGAGTGGTGACGAATGTAAAGCATGGTGATAATTTCAAACCTGCCGGCCGGTTCCAGATTACTGAACCCAAAAAAGTTCAAACTGTGGATGAAGTTTTAATAATTATTCCCAAAAAAGTTTTTGAAGATTTTAAATTTGATGAAGATGTTTGCGATAACTGGCACTTATATGCTGTAGATTACAGTTTAAGTATGAAAAAATTGGGATTAAATTCCTATGTTATTCCCAGTAACGTATATCATAAATCCAATGGAATTTCATCCTATAATAAGGAATATTACCGTACATTAAAAAAAATATTGAAAAAACATAAAAATTCTTACCTGTTCATTTACACCACCATGGATAATTGGAGTACTCTATTAAGTTTGAATTTCCAAAGAGAGACTTTATGGCGTAAGTTCAATACATTTTTAGATATAGTTTCTGAAAATTTATAAACCGATCTATACTTCTAATATGATGATTCAATCTATTATAATCAAGTATAATTTAGTTTAATCAGGTTTAATAAAGTTAAGAAGTCTATCAATTAATCATCAAATCACTTTAAATTAAGCACTGAATTTAAAACTTCCTTTTAAAGGTGAATCCCTTGGAAAAATTGGTTTCAATAGTTACATTGAATTGGAATGGTAAAGAAGTTTTATTGGAGTGTTTAGAATCTCTTAAAAAGTTGGATTACTCCAATTATGAAATTATAGTAGTGGATAATGGTTCAACTGATGGTTCTTGTGAAATTTTAGAAGAGAATTATCCTGAGATTAAATTAATTAAAAATAAAGAGAATGTGGGGGTTGCCATGGGAAACAATATAGGCATAAAACATTCCCAGGGCGATTATGTTTTATTGCTTAATAATGACACCATAGTTGATTCCCATCTGTTAAAAGAGTTGTTAAAAGTCCTTGAAAATCAAAAAGATGGGGGTGTTGTGGGGCCTAAAATCTATTATTATGATGAGCCCCAGAAAATTTGGGCTGCTGGTGGTGGGAGAATAAACTGGCTTACTGGGGATGTTAGATTATTCGGAGGAGATGAAATAGACCGGGGGCAATATGAAGAGATAACCGATGTGGATTATGTTAGTGGTTGTGCATTGTTTACCCGGAGGGAATTATTCGAGAAAATTGGTTATCTGGATGAAATATATTTTGCTTACTTTGAGGAAACTGATTGGTGTGTACGTGCCTTTAAAGAAGGATATAGGTTACTGTACGCCCCCCAGGCTAAAATGTGGCACAAAGTAAGATCTTCCAGTCGGACCATCAACGGGTTTCATGAATATCAAATGACCCGTAATATGTTCTGGTTTTTGAAAAAACATTTAGATAAACAACATTACCGGAATTTTTTAATCTATTTCTTCATTATCAAACTATGGTATAAGATAGGGGTCTATCTATTTTATGATAAAGAATTCAAAGCGTTAAAACCTTTTTTTAAGGGAATAATCGATGGAATAAACTAATTAAAAAGTTTGAGGTAATAATTAATGGAATGACTTATTTAAAAAACCTTTCTTCAATTTCAAGTTAAATTTCTTCTTTTTCATTTTTTAAAGGTTTTTCTACTTTAATGATGGAATTATCTGGATTTAATCTTTTTCATTTTTCGATATTTTTTAATAAACCAGTTAACATTATTTTTATTAGCTTTTATCAGTATTTTATTAGTTTTCATGTATTAATTTCCATTTTATCCAATATTTCTAATCATGACTTTTTTTATCAATAAAACCTTTTTGTGAAATATGTCACAAAAGAGGTTAAATTATCTTTATATATGTGAATACATACCATTAAAAAAGCATAATAAAAAACTGAATTAGTTTTTCCTTACCATTAACACTAAATAAGACGAAATAAGATTAAGATAATAATTAATAAGGGGATTCAAGGATTAGGAGATAAGATGATGAACGAAACCAATAAGTTAATGGTTAAAATGAGTTTATTTCTAATAGCATTTCTTTTTATAGGTTCTTTTGGATTAAACGCAGTAGACGCAGCGAATAATACTACAATTTATGTAAATACTCAAGGAAATGATAACTGGAATGGGTTTTACGCAAATTACACCAGTGGTGTAAACGGGCCTAAAGCCACGGTGACCAATGCTGTTGGTACAGTGGCAAGTGGAGGCACCGTTTACGTGGCTGATGGAACTTACAATGAATATAATATTAATATAAACAAGAACATGAGCATAGTCGGGGCCAGTCAAAATAACACCATAATAAATGGGAACCAGGCAGGGAAAATATTCAACGTTGCATCTGGAGTGAGCTTAAATGCAACCAATTTAACCATTGCCAATGGGAAAACAACACTGAATGGTGCGGCAATCAATAACAATGGTGGTAATTTAGTTTTAACCAACTGTAGATTTATCAATAATAACGCAGTTATGGGAGGAGCTATCTTTAACAACGGTGGAACCATAACTCTATCCCGTTGTACCTTCACCGGTAACACTGCAAATTATGGGGGGGCCATTTACAATATTGGCCTAATAAATGACTCAAATAACTCCTTTACCAGTAACACTGCCAATAATAACGGTGGTGCCATCTACAATGGGGGTATTATGGCTGGAAACACTAACAACTTCACCAGCAACCTTGCAAAAAATGGTTTAGGAGGAGCCATAATAAACGAGGCAGGAGCCAGTTTAACCGAAACAGGAAGTACCTTCACCAGCAACACTGCCACAAATCAAGGTGGTGCCATCTACACTGTCAGTAATTTGAATACCACAAACAACACCTTCACCGGTAACACCGCCGTAAATGGCGGGGCTGTTATGAACAATGGTGGATCCATAACAGAAACCAGGAACACTTACAATGGTAACATTGCAACTAGTAACGGTGGAGCTATCTACAACAACGGTGGAACAGTACACCAAACCAATAACATCTTCACCAGTAACCAAGCCCAAAGTGGAAGTGGCGGGGCAATCGTGAACTATTACAGCAGTACTCTGGAGGCGGTAAACTGCAGCTTCACCTCAAACGCTGCAGGTGATCTTGGTGGGGCCATACTCAGCATTGGTACTTCCAATATCTCAAATAGTACCTTTAACAATAACACTGCTAATGATAATGGGGGGGCTATCTACAACAATATAGGAGTGTTAACCGAAAGCAATAACACTTTTAACAATAACACATCCCAGGCTAATGGCGGGGCCATATTCAACAGTGGAACAGTACAGGAAACTCACAACACTTTCACAGGTAACACTGCCAATAATAGTAACGGGGGAGCTATTGATAACCAGGGTAATTTAAGATGTACTAACAGCACCTTCACTGGTAATACTGCAACCAATGATGGTGGTGCCATCTTCAGTACCAGTAATGTGGAGGTTACGGGTAGTAGTTTTACCCGGAACACAGCAGCATTTGGAGGTGCTATTTACAACTTCAATGGTACCTTAAATGAAACACAAAACACTTTCACCAGTAACTATGCCAGTCATGGTTATGGTGGGGCAATATACAACAATGGTAATTGTACCAACACCAACAGCACCTTCAATGGTAACAGTATAGCCCCTAATGGGGATGGTGGTTTTGGTTTTGGTGGGGCAATATTTACCAATGTTAAATCAACAGATAACAATAACACTTTCACAAATAACCAGGCACCTAACGGTTATGGTGGGGCTGTTTTCAATGATGGGGGAACCTTAACCCAAAACAATAATATCTACACCAATAACTCTGCAATGATTGGTGGAGCCCTGGTAAATAACATTGGTTATTTAACAGAAACCAATAACACCTTCAATGGCAACACAGCCACTGCAACTGGTGGAGCAATATTTAACACAGGCCTAATAATATCTGAAAGTTATAATTCATTTAACAGTAACACTGCAACTAAGGGTGGTGCTATCTACAACACGGGTACAATTACCCAGACTTACTGTAATTTCAACAACAACACTGTAACAAATAATGGTTTTGGCGGAGCTCTCTTTAATGATAACGGTGCAAGTACAACCACCAACAACAACACTTACACTGGTAATTCTGCCCCTAATGGTTATGGTGGGGCTATATATAACTATAAAGGTACTTTAACAATAAATTATAATGTATTTGACAAAAACACTGCAATCAATGGTTACGGAGGAGCTATCTACAACTATAACAATACTTTAAATCTTAAAAACTCACTATTTTCTAATAATTCTGCACTTAATGGTGGAGCCCTTTGGAATGGTGGTACTTCCGTACTAGAAAACGCCAATTTCCAGAATAACAGTGCAACCAATGATGGTGGGGCTATATTCAACACAGTACAATCTAACGTAAATGTTATTATCAGCAACTTCAGCAACAACACAGCTGAGAAAGGTGGAGCATTCTACAGTAACGGTAACTTAATTGTGAATTATTCCAGAATAATAGCAAACACAGGAATAGACATATACATCACGGGTGGTTCAGTAAATGCCGAACTTAACTGGTGGGGATCAAATTTACAAGGAACCAACCCCCAAAGTAGTGGAAGGATAATAGGTACTGTAACTAAGTGGCTGGTTTTAACTATCACCGCTAGTCCTAATAGTATTTCATTGAATGATGTGGCTAATGTCACTGCAGATTTATTACATGATAATCAGGGAAATTACTATGGTCCAACTACTGCAAACATTTTCAGTGGGGTGATGGCTACTTTCAACACAACTCAGGGAAGTTTTAACCCCACAAGCACAGCTCTGGTTAACGGTGTGGCAAAATCCATTTTCAGTCCAAATAAAGCTGGTTCCACCAGTATATCTGCAACCGTTGACAACACAACAGTTTCAACCTTGATAGCAGTAAACTCATCATTGCCTGTGTTTATATACCGAAATAATATATTAATTGGAAGTTACGGGACAATTGCTGAGGCTATTAATGTCGCATTATCAGGTGATACTATAATGCTGGCCAGTGGCAAGACTTTCACTGAAAACAGTCTTAATATTAATAAAAATCTTGTTTTCAAAGTGCTTAATGGGGGTACAGCAACTATAGATGGTAGTAATATGCAGATATTTATGGTTAATTCTGGTGTTACCCTGTATCTGGAGAATTTATTAATTGAAAATGGTATGGGAGCAAATGGTGGTGCTATCTACAACTACGGTAATTTAATAATAGAAAACTGCACCTTCATCCGAAACACTGCCAGTAGTCTTGGTGGAGCCATCTACAACTTCTTTGGTAGCAAAATTAATATCACAAACTCCACCTTCAATAACAATACTGCAGCTTATGGTGGAGCCATATTCAACGATGGAGGAACCCTGATTGTATCAACTTCCAACTTCGCTGCTAACAGTGCCACTAACTTGGGGGGAGTTATTTACGTCAGCAGCAGTAGCATATTCAATATAACAGGGAGTAATTTCATCCAGAACTCAGCAACCTATGGTGGGGCAATTTTTAACGATGTTGGTGGAGTTTCAAACGAAACAAATAACACATATAACAATAACACTGCAACAGTTAACGGAGGAGCAATCTACAATATTGGTACTTTAACTGGTAATAGTACATTCACTGGTAACCGTGCGTTTTACGGTGGATCCATCTTCAACATAGGTACTTTAAATGAATCAGGCACCTTCAATGGTAACCAAGCTGCTTATGGTGGAGCACTCTTTAACGGGGGGGCTGGAAGTACTTTAACCAACTGTATATTCACTGGAAACAGTGCAACTAACCTTGGAGGGGCCATCTATAACTGTGGCGGTAGTACTATAACTGATACTCGCAGTAAATACACTTCAAACCAGGCAGCTTATGGTGGGGCGATTTTCAACGATGGTGGTAACATAATTTTATCAAATTGCAGTTGCACTGGTAACAGTGCCACTAACCTGGGGGGAGTTATTTACATCAGCAGCAGCAGTACTTTCAATGTAACTGGCAGTAACTTCACCCAGAACTCAGCAACCTATGGTGGAGCACTTTTCAACGATGTTGGTGGAGTTTCAATCGAAACAAACAACACCTATAATAATAACACTGCAACCACCAATGGGGGGGCCGTCTACAATAATGGTAACTTGACCGGGAACAGTACCTTTACTGGCAACACTGCTACCAGGGAAGGTGGAGCCATCTGGAATATTGGTGTTTTAAATGTAACCAGCACCTTCAATGGTAACCAAGCAGCTTATGGTGGAGCAGTGTTTAACTGTGGTTTAAGTACATCAAACCTTTTGAATAACTCCCGATTCACTGCTAACAATGTAACTGGTTCTGGTGGGGCCTTTTATAATGCTGGTAATATAAAGGTAACTGGCAGTAACTTCACCCAGAACTCAGCAACCTATGGTGGAGCAGTTTTCAACGATTACAGTGGTAATTTAACCGAAACAAACAACACATACGTCGGAAACATCGCAACTACTGGTAACGGGGGAGCAGTCTATAACAATAATGTTATAAGTGAGACCAACAACACCTTCACCGGTAACACTGCCAGTAATGGTTGTGGGGGAGCAATCTATAATTATGCTACAGTAACTGAATCTCGCACCACTTTCCATAATAACACTGCAATCAATGGAGGAGCAATCTATAATGTGGCCAACTTAAGTGGAGATAACACATTCAACAGTAACACTGCAACCAATGCGGGTGGAGCTATCTACAACATTGGAACATTAAATTTAAACAGTAACTTCACCGGTAACCAGGCATACCATGGTGGTGCCATCTTCAACTGTGCAGTAATCGTCTTAAACAACACTATCTTCAACGGTAATAATGCAACCGGTTCGGGTGGAGCTATCTACAATGGTGGTGGTAATTTAAATGATACCAACAGTAACTTCACCCAGAATATAGCAAGTAAGGGTGGGGCCATATTCAATGATGGGGGAACCACCACTGAAACCAGGAATACTTACGCAGGTAACACTGCAACCACTGGATATGGGTCAGTTATCTATAATTATGGTGGAAATTATAGGGTGAATTATTCAAGAATAACTGATAATACTGGAATGGACGTTTATAGTAGCAGTGGTACGGTTGATGCGACCAATAACTGGTGGGGTGAAAACTTCACAGCTCATGATATCCTGACTGCAGGAAGGGTCACCAGTACAGTTAACACTACCACCTGGATAGTATTAACCATCACTGCTAATCCAGTGAACATTCCCCGGGGTGGAAGTTCTACCATAACCGTTGATCTGTTACATGATAATACCGGTGCCAGTGTAAGTGGTGTAGTGCCCTATACTGGAGAAGTGAGTTTCACCACTACCAGGGGAAGCATCACCAATTCCAACATAACCAATGGTATAGCAACTACTACATTAAATGCAGGTACAGTTAGTGGTACTGCTACTGTTACAGCTACCCTAGATGATATGACAGTTACTAAACTGGTAAATATTACCTAAAAATTTGAAAAATAGGAATGTTGAAAAATAGGAATGAAAATTCCCTTTAATTTCCACAAGTCGGGGAATTTTTTCTTTTTCCCTTTCTTTTCTCCTTATATAGTTCAGAGGGGTTTCCTTACTATATGGTATGGAATTTTATTCATTTTTCTCCATTTCAGGGATTTTTTCATTCTCTTTTTTAATTAGAAATAAAATAAATATTTTATTCTATCTTGTTAACTATTGAATCACTTTAATTATGAATTCTTAATTTGAATCCTTTAAATTATTAATCATTTGTATTATCGAAGACTTAAGACTATAAAATCCTTATTTTCATAGACTACTGTCGCAAAGTTAGGTAATATCTCATCTAGATTGGCATGAATATCCCCGCTGTAATAAAATAAAGGATACATAGCCCCATCATATTTAACCCTATAAAACGTTCCATTAGTTGACTGGAATGATAATCTTTTATCCAAAACTACATAACCAATACCGATTTCTTTAAAGTATTGTTTTAATGAAGGTGAATTCGTGAACTCTCCAAAGTCATCCCCACTAAGTGGCATGCTTGTTTTGGCGGTAATGAATGTACCGACATATGGATTGTTAGTTAATACGGACTTATTTTTATTTCCATTTTTGTCAAACCAGTTGGCCAGATCTACCATGGAATCAGTGGGTGTGATCTGGATTGTTCCATACTGATTTTCAACATTATTATAGGCTATCTGCGGATTTTCCATAATTATAAAGCCACTAAATGTAGCTAATGCTAACATTGATACTAAAAATGTGGTTCTGAAGTTCTGGGAGGAAAATCTCTCGTAATCTTTGAGTTTATAGTAAACCTGGCTTAAACCAAACCCTCCCAGAATAGAAACTGGAATTAAAATGTAGGTTAGTAATCTGAAAGATAAAATATTTACCCCAAATAAGTTGGCATTAATCAATAAAAAAACCAGGATAATCCAGGTGAATAAGAAAATATCTTTTTTCTGTCTCCTTTTAAGGGCGAATACTGCTCCAATTAAAGCGAATATCCCAGTTAATATGCCAAGTTTCCCATAACTTAACAGATTTATGGGTTGATTTAGAGAATTAGAGAGGATAATCTGGTTTATTTCCATATGTCCATTATTTAAAAGATTAGTAAAGACATCCGGGTATGTTGCGGATAATACTATCACTCCTACTACCAAAAACAGCACAGGTAAAAGAAGGAAAGCCCCGTAGTTTTTTATAACCTGAATATCCCGATATAAAAAGAGTTCCACCAGAGTAAATGCGGTTATTACTAATACTAGAACTATGGGAACTGCTTGATGGGTCAATAATGTGACTATGAATAGAAATCCTGCCAGAATTCCATATTTTAATGATTTCTCAGATATGGAATAATAATAACAATAAATAGATAGGGTGAGGAATATTAATGCTAAATTTTCAGGTAATGGATAGATTAGACGAGTGCCCAATATTAAGCTGGATATTACTAAAAATCCGGCAGATATCCCAGCTATGCTCCCGTAAAATTTACGTCCCACATAGGTAACTGATAGTACCAGGAACATTACCATGAAGGGCTGAAGAAACCGGGTTATCTGGAAAAAATCAGTTTTAAACAGAATACCCAGGGCTGCTATTAAAAGATGGAATAGTGGTGGGTAACCTATACTTCCACCATAGGGTACATTGATGAGTGGATTTGTAAATACCAATCCATATCTGGCATAGACATCTGCTAATACTACATGATAAATTACATCCCAGCTTAAAGGCCACTGATATTTTAAAGTGGGAATTAAAGCTAATAAAAAAGCGATTATGGCTGGTGCAAGCCAGATGAATTTTTTTAAATCATCTTTAGTAATATTCATTTAACCACCAGTTAAAATTTTAATAAACAATTAACGTTTTAAACTCCAGATAAATTTTTATTTACTAAAACAACATCTTTTATGTTTAATATCCTCACATCACTTTCTTGTTTTACTTTTAATGTATATTCTGGAGCCTCCATTATCAAAAATTCGACTTTGATTATTGAATAAATATACTGCATCTACATAGTCCACGCCAGTGTTAGTAACACCTACCATCTTATATAGTACAAATGAATTGGTTAGGATGTTATTTGTACCAAAAAAGAAGTAAATATTGTCTTTATATGGATATTGTTGGGTCAAATTTTTGTTTAAAACTGTTAAATTGGAGCTGTTAGTTGAGTTAGATAAAGAAGCCCCGTAAACTCCAAACTTATTAAGTATTGGGGCTCGATAGTCATCAGCCACAACTAAATCCCCCAGTGCATTGGGAGCGGGATTCTTATAATTCCTGGTCAGATTTGCAGCATGATCAGTTATCCATATCATTCCATTATTTTCCAGATCATTATAAGCTGGGCTGTCTAAGCTTGAATTTAAAGCAATGGAGTTAGAATCATCATTAGCCAATGAATAAATTAATCCTGAATTGAACAATAAATATACAATAAAGAATACCGATAATATTTTGATGGATTTATCTTTAAAATTCTTTATCTCAAGGTTGAATTTTTCATTTAAAATTTTACGTATAATTTTCAGAAATGCTAAACCACCAATAACAATAGCAGGAGCTAAAAAGATCAATACAATTTGGTATAATCTCTCAGTATTAAATGCACTGGAGAGGTAAGGTAAGACGAGGGATCCAACCAAGATTATAGCACTTACTATCATGAATGTTAAATACTCTTTTTTAATTTTAAATTTATTATACAAAAGTAGGTAGAGTAGACCTAACATGAGAAGAACCTGTACAAATAGATTGATATATTTACTCAGTGAATGTAAGGGGGTATATGAAGCCTGGAGGATTGCAATACTCTGCACGAAAGAGGGATCCATTATGGCTGCTATTCCAGTTTTTACCATTAAAAATAGGATGTACAGTAAGGTATTGAATGCATTGGAGGCAGAAGTGAACATGTACCAGGTCATGGCGCAAACAAAAAAGAACACCACAAAGGTTAAGTTTAGAATTTTATTTTCCGTATAATCCTTTTTTGTATAAAATTTAATTTTTTTCTTGAAGATCAGGTTGAAAAAGTAATTAACAAAATTCTGAATTTTGGGATATTTCATTACCCACATCAAAATGTACACCATCATCACTGAGAACATGAAGAAATAAGCAAGTCCATAATGAGATAATGCCAGTGCAACCCCAAAAATTATGAAAAGAATAGATCTACGCAGGTAATCAATTTCTTCACTTATCATCACCATTAACAACAGGACTAAAAAGATTTCACCAATCTCCTGTCTGGCCAGTGAGATCATCTCCATATAAAATGCAAAAAAGGATATGAAAATGAAGGTGGATAAAAATGCTATTTTATAATTAGTTTGTTTTTTAAATAGATTATACAATCCTAAAGGTACTAATGCATATAATGCAGGGTAAATAATCTTAAATATCCAATTTAAATCTATTTTTAGGATAATTGAGAGTATTGGGGGTAGGATTGTCACGCTCAGCATGGAATTAACCACGAAATTAAATTCGGACACCCAGTGTGAATTAGTAATTACCATGTTAGCTAGATAATACTCATTCTGTATATCCCATCCTGAAATGTAGTTAGAAATCAGGGAGGTGTGAAGTAAAATACTGACAGACATGACAAATACGATTAGAGGATACAGTTTTCTTGGGATCTTATCATAGGCAAATAAAATTACTATCAAAGCTAAAATCAGAATAAACAATACTAACAGGATATTAATCCCATATGAATTCATTAAATAAGTTCCAAAAATTACTAAAAGTGGAAGTAACAGCACTGCTAATGTAGGAGGAGATAATAATTCATTACTGTTGATATAATCTGGGTTAGCATAATCTTTATCCTTTTGATAGCATATCACCGACAAAATAATCACAAATAAACTTATGGTTGTTATTAAGGGAATTAGGGATATGGGGTTAGCAATCCCTATGAGGGGACCCACCTGGTTTAATAAAAAACCCAACAACATCAGACTGGTAATACTCAGTCCTACAGTAAATAGAAGTGTTTGAACCGATCCTAATTTGTGCATTCTTAATATTCTAATGATTAAAATACCTGGGACAATCAAAAGGTAGATCAATGGTATTAACTCCCGTAAAACGGGGATTTTTAAACCTAAAACATCCATAGCGATTAATCCTAGAAATAGAAGCTGTAAAATAGAGATAACCTTGAGAAATTTTTTCATTTCCCAATCATTCATCTGGAAAAAATTATCTATCTGCATTTTTAGCCCACCCAATCATTGTGATAAATATCAAACAATGAAATTATTACCAATTCACTCACATATCTGGGATTTTTTAAATAAACTTCTAGTCAATTTATAATCCCTAATCAATACATATCATTACATTAAAGATTTAATGAAATATTGTAATTTTATCAATATACATCTATCCTTCATTTAACCTATTAAATATTCTTAAAAGTTTCTTCTCATTTGCTTTTTTACTATAATATTTTTCAACATATAATCTAGCATTTTTAGCTATGTTAACTAATTCATCACTAAAAACATGATTATTCAATCCGCAAACTAAATCATCTTCTTCTAGAACATAGATTTCCTGGCCTGGTTTAATATTATACAAACCAACGATCCCTTTCGGTGTTGTAAATACTGGTACTGAACAGGCCATAGCTTCAATTATCTTATTTAAAGGTCCAAGTGTTGCTACCCTGGAAGGTACTAGTACGCCATCAAGAGAGGATAAAACATTCACGTAATCATGAATACTGTTCATGTAACCAGTATATTCAATTCGTGGATGATGGATTTTATCCTTACACTTACCTATTATCCTGAAGTTTATTCGATCATCAAACTGGTCAATATTTTTTCTTAAAAATTCCAGGAAGTACTGGTTACTAAACTCATCGAAGGGACCAATTAAACCTATAACCTTCTTATTATCATTGATTTTTTTGTTAACATCTGGAATGAACAGTTCCTCATCAATGAACACATGTACTAACTCAATATTGTTATTGTAACTGTAATAATCGTAAATATTCTCAGATAAAGCCACAACATAATCGGAATGTTTTATTGTGAATTTTTCAAGGACCTGAAAAAAGAATACTTTAAAGGGATGGGCTTTTCTTTCTTTAAATTCTTCAGATATTATAGTATGGGCTTCAAAAATTATTTTATAATCATAGAATCTTTTTAGGATAAAATAGGTTAAAAAACCAAACCAATCACTGGAACAGTAAACAAAATCAAAATCATTACCTGATAATAACCTAATTAATTTAAGGTTCCACAGCTTTGTCCCAGCTGGTTTCACTATGTGAACTGGTGTACCGTTAATTTCCTTTAAATCGCTGCTGGATCTGTTGATAAAACATGTGTCAAAATTATTTTTAAGTAACTCTGCAACCCTTTTGGGTCTAACAGTAGTACCTTCATCATCGAAAATATCCACAACAACTGAAATTGCAATTTTATCCATGGAATATACCTTTATAAATATTATAATCACTAATTTTTTAATATTAAACGTTAAATCTACTACTTGAAAACCTATAGTAACATTTTACTCATATCATATGGTAAAAGCTACATTTTAACTATTACTATTATCAGTGAAGTTTTTAATGATTTATACCATTAAAGATCCTTTAAGGAACCTCCTGTATATCAACGATTCTATCAGGAACCTTTTGACTATTAACGATTCTTTATTAGGAACTTTGATTATTAACGATTTTCCATTAATGATTCATAGAGTTTAAGAGTTTCTGTAGCAATATTCTTCCATGAATATTTTTTAATTCCCTCAAGGGCGTTTTTAGAGAATTTTGCACCGATTTTTGGATTCTGCAACATTAAATTTAAATTATCTTCCAATTTTTCTGCATCGTCAGGTGGAACCAGCAATCCATTAACATTATTTTCAATAATATCAGGAATACCTCCAATATCTGAAGCCATAACTGGAACTCCACTGGCCATTGCCTCTAAAATTACAAGGGGATAACATTCCGTGCTTCTGGTAGAAGGTAAGCAGAAAATATCCGCGGCGCCATAATAAAGAGATCTTTTCTCTTTTTCCACGAAACCCGCAAATATGACATTGTCTTGAATATTCCATTGTCTGGTAAGTTTTTTAAGTTCATCCTCCATATTACCATTTCCGGCAAAAAGTAGTATGGTATCTGGTTGATTTTTTAAAACTTCCCTGAAAGCTCCCAGTAAAATATCCGGACCTTTATAAAGACTTAAATAGCCGAAAAATAGTATAATCTTACATTCAGGGGGTAAATTCAATTTTTCTCGACATTGGGATTGGGAGTAGTTCAGTTGGAATTCATCTAAATCAATGCCATTTGGTATTACCTTTATTTTATCCAGGTATTTGCTTAGATATTTAGAATTTTCAGAATATATTCTAGAAGGGGATATTATGAGGTCTGCGTAAGAAAGTAAATTACTGACAAACCTCTCATTAATTGAAACTCCAATTTTCCGAACGAAACTACCATAATCATGATCCCAGTCACCATGGTAGGTCAGGATCAGTGGAAGATTTTTCTTTCGGGCGTATCTGTGAGCAGCGAAGGGTCCTGGTGGCATATCAAATGAAACATGGACCAGATCTACATCATGTTCAAGGGGTTTATGGAATAATCCCAGGGAAATTGGAGAAGTTAACAACTTAATTTTAGTAGCATATCTGTAGATTTCCATTCTTCCATCTCTATCCAGATGGTCTCCAGAATCAGCAGAGGTTGTGAAAACTTTAACATCAACATCACTCTTTGAAATCTCATTAACCAGGGAATGGGTTGCTAATGAGGAGCCTCCACAAAAATATTTTGGATTGGAAACACTGTAGGGAAATGTTGATGAAAAATAACCGATTATCATTATTACCTCAAACTCTTTTTTAGTTCATTAATCAAAGTTTTTAGCCATTTAATCTAAGTATATTTTCTAACCTTTAATCTAAGTATTTTTCTAACCTTTAATCTAAGTCTATTTTCTAACCTTAATCAAAGTTTATTCTAACTAATAATCAAGTAATATTCTATTTATTAAAATTCAATTTTTTATTAAATAAACCTCTATACTTATCAGTAAACTACTAATTTTCCCTAACAAAACATTTATGAATAGTTTACTGAATAGTTTTTGTTTAAAATTTCTAGATTAACTGGTAAGAAATTTGAAATAAGACATGAATGATTTACTTAACAGCTTAAATTCATCATATGCATGTTTTCCACTTATATTTTTCAATGCTATGGCCATGTATCCAGTGGAAAGGTAATAATTCTTTAGTATTCTGCCTGCCTGGGCTTCAATTTCTTCATTACTCAAATGAGGATAGGATACTATGCATTTTTGGAATCCATCTTCATCTAAAGATTTCTCCAGATCATCGGTAAGTAGATAATTGTTTGATCTACAGTATTCATAGAATTCAGTTCCAGGTATGGGGGTGGCAACTGATACCTGTAACAGGTCAGGTTTGACTTCATTGATCAGTTCGGTGGTATCTTTTATACTATCAAAATTTTCTCCTGGGAATCCTATTACAAAATCTGCTAAAATTTTCAATTTAGCTTTTTTGGCATTCTTTGTAAATTCCCTTAATTGCTCTACAGAGATGTCTTTTTTAATATTTTCTAAAATCTTAGCATTACCTGACTCATAACCCACATCCAACAATCGACAGCCTGCCTGTTTCATCAGTTGCATGGATTGATAATCGAGGTTGGCTTTGGTCTGACAGCTCCATGTAAAATCAGTATCCATATCCATGATTTGTTTACAGAAATTCTGGAGATGATTTTTATCTACGGTAAAAGTATCATCTTCAATGAATATTTCTTTGACCTCAGGAAGGTTCTTTCTAATGTAAATAAACTCATTGACTATACTTTCGATAGATCTAACCCTATATTTTCTTCCCATCAAAGTTTCAGGCCATGAGCAAAATGTGCAACGATTAGGGCACCCTCTTCCTGTGAAAATTTGGACCATAGGATATAATGAATGATTCAGGAAATAATCCTTGATATTCAGATGTTTTTTATAAACCTCAGATACAAATGGAAGATTCTCAAGATCATCAGATGAACTGATAATGTTAGGATGATCTACCAATTTCCCATCATCATTCCTGAAGGTTATACCGGGCAAATCTTCTCCTACATCCCCATCTTCTAAGGATTTTACTAATCTTTTAAGTGTGAAATCATATTCAAAGGGAGCTAAAAAATCAATCCCTTCATTCAATATTCTTTCTTTATACTGTGAGGTGGGAGGTCCCACCAGAACTGATTTAGCACTGACTGATTCGGTTAATGTTTTTAAAGTGTTCACATCATTTTTTAAGCTTTGAAAATTGGATTCTGAAACGATGAGTTCTGGTTTAAATTTATCCACATCACATAGAGTATCCTCTAAGTTCCAGTTTCTGGCCACAGCATCTACCAATCTAACTTCATGCCCTTCTTTTTCTAAAATTCCCGTAGCATAAGCTAACCATATGGGATAATATAATGTTCCGCCCCTACCTTTGGCCGCCCATCTGGAACTTCTACTGTAATCTTCAGTGAAATATGGATTTAAAAGATATATCTTCATAATTTCATTTTCCTTTGCATATGGTGGATTTCATTTACTTTCGTGAATGGTCTGGTATGATTTGAACGGTTTTTGTGGATTGCCTTTTTTATGAACCCTTTTTTTTACTTGCTCTGGTGGATTCTGCCTTATCCCATTTGGTACTGGTTTCTCCGAGTATGAATTTTTTCCATGCTACTAAAATTAAAAATTCGTTAAGTAGAACATATTTAATTAAATTTAACTTTGATATGCCATTTTTGGAGCTATTGGAATTTGGGAGTAATCTGATTAGGCTCGCCAGCAGTATGAAAAGAGTCACGCTTAAAGATATAATGGCGATGATCATGGTGGGTAATGGTAATAAAACAAAGGTTATTAAGACCAATAACAGGTTAAATGGTGAAAACATTCGTAAGGTTTTATGCGAAAATAAGAATAAAGAATGGTAATCATTCACTAATAAAAATTGACCTGGATGTTTGAATATGCATTGAATTGTACCTAAACTAGTTCTACTTCGTTGTTTAATTTGATCGCGTGGATTTGTAGCTGCGTGTTCATATACCTTTGCGTTAGGTTCATATTTTACGTAGTAACCTTCTTCACGTATTCTTACCATTAAATCCAAATCTTCACTTATTATATTTTCATCAAAGTGGAAGAACCTTTTTCGACACGTACTGGTAGATCCTATCATGGTACCAATGGAATCTATGGCAGATTCGCCCTTAAGCATCATATCCTCTAAATTCCAGTAAAAATTTTCAGAATTGGGTGAAGCTTTATCATGATTTATTATATTGTAACTTCCACAAACTGCTCCCACCTTTTCATCCTTAAATTTAGAAGTCAGCTCAAGTAGTATATTCTGATCAAACATGGAATTAACATCACTGGATAATACTAATTCACCTTTAATGTCATTAACAGCTATATTTAATGAATTTGACTTACCTAATCTGTGATTTTTCTTAATAAACTTTATTGGCGGGTTTTTTGCTTTATGGTTTGCCAGGAATTCATTTATTAACTTCACGGTATTATCTTCAGATTTATCATCGATGATTATGATTTCATATTTATCCTGAGGATAATTTAAATTCACTAAGTTCTCTAATCTTTTTTTAATCACATCTTCTTCATTAAAAACAGAAATCACTATGGATACAAAGGGATAGTGGGGTTCAGCACTGCTATTTATAGAATATTTTTTTGCTAAACTACCCATAACTATGGGATAACCCGCAAATTCCCATAATGATAAAATTAGGAATATTGAAAATAAAATTTCAAACATTTTTTTCCCATTCCCCTACAAACAAATGTTTTAAATTTTAATTCATCAATTTCTAGTGCATGCTCTGATCTTAGAGTTATATTTTCTTCAATAACTTATCACAGCAATTTTTTTATTTTTTTAATTATCTAAATTTAAGAAATTTTGATTTTATTAATGATCGTTGTGAATTATTAATAAAGTTTTTTATAATGAAGGATTTTGTGAATTGTGTCACATAGAAGTATCTTAGTTGATAATTGTCGATATATCCTAATATTATTATTATATTAATAATATCCTGTTTAATATTATATGCTAGTTCCTATGTAAATTTTTTTATAGAAATTATCAAATCCACAAAAAATCAACCTCCACTGGCAAGCACAGCTGATCATTTCAGATGATATAAAATAAATGGGTAAAAAACAAAATTATGCATATTCTGCAGGTTAAAAAGATGAAAAAAAGGTTTACAAAATCTTGAATTTAAAAAGGTCTTTAAAACGTGAAAAATCAGATCATGTCCTATTTTAATTGTATAAAAAACAATTTAGAGGATATGATGCTTAATACATATCACATGAAAAGAAAAAACAGCAATAAATGGGTTAAAATCACTTTTTGAAGATTCAAATGATATTCGTAGGTTTAATTATAATTACTAAATAAATACTTCTTAACTCTCAAATACCCACAATTCCTGTAGGACTGTTCCCATAACAAAGGATCAGGTAGATAATTACTACAACTAATTAACCATATTACCCTAAAACATATAAAGATATATTAAGGCTTATAAGAATATGATGATATATAAGAAATAAATGGATAAAAGGAATACTCATCTACTTAAACAAAGAATGGAAAAATGGGTAGAAAATATAGGAAAAATTTATTATTCCTAGCTTATACAGCCATATTAATAAATATTAAGTTCAACCGTAATTATGATTCCCATTGTAACATTTACTCCGGCTATTGTTACCGAGATCACCATTTTGAGAATAATTGTAGCTGTACTACTATTAATTTCTCTGGCACTCAGAGAAATACTCAGACATAGAAACTATGCTGCATCGAAAACATTTAGGATAGTGTTAAACGTTTTAATAATAGTTTTATTAGCATTATTCCTTTTCGGGTTAGTATACCAAATGTTGATCCTACTTTAAAACAAGGATAATTGTTTTTCCTTGTTTTTATAAAAATACTAATCAATCAGTATTTTTTTTTAAAATAGTGAGAAAGTTCTATACTAAAAATTCTACACTAAAAATAATCCACCATATCATAATAGAAATAGGTGGTATGAGCTGGTTTTGATTAACTCATTGGCACTGTCAATTTTTCAGTGATTTTAGGGATAATCCTAAAATATTTTTTACCCTGTTAAGTTATCTACTTCGTTATATGAGACTATTACGAAGTAGTTGAAATTTGTATTTTCAAAAGCTATTTCCTAAGCTGGATAAACATTCCTCCAATCCAATCTTATTTATCTTAGTAACACACAGTATAAACTTCTGTATAATCAATTATCATGGGAGTATTTTTGGTATTTTATTCTGATTCTAAGTTTTAATGTGAAATCAGTGAGGATAACCGAAATAATGGTTTTTATGAAAAATATGAGAGAAATTATAGGTAATCAAGAAGCTAAGAGGATCATAGATGCGGTGATAATTGGGTTAACTCTCCTGGATGTTATCCTGTTAACCGGCATAATCTTTGTACAGGTGAATTCCGAAACCTACCAGATTATAGTTCTATTTGATTTAATTGTGGTCTGCATTTTAGCGGCCCAGTTTGTCAACCGATTATACCATGCCGATGACCGAACCAAGTACCTGAAGAATAACTGGTTCGACCTAATTGGTATGGTTCCAGAAATTCTTCTGGCTGGATATTCAGGAATATTCAGATATTTCAGGTTAATCAAAATATTATCCCTTTTACGGAAGAATATTGTAAGTCTTTTTGATTACATTGAAAGGGCAAATCTGGAATACGGTGTTATAACCCTTATATTTGTTATAATCTCAGGGGCGATAATGTTCTACTTCTTTGAATACGGAGTAAACCCCAATGTAAACAGTCTGGATGATGCCCTTTGGTACGTACTGATAACCATCACCACTGTGGGTTACGGTGATATTTACCCTCACACTGTTGGTGGGAGATTTGCAACTTTAATTATAATTCTTGGGGGATTATCCTTTGTCAGTTACGTGGCTTTTAAAATGACTGGATTGTTCTTTGAGCAAAGTGAAGATAAAGAGACTTTAATGGAAAAGAAACTGGAATCTGTGGATAAAAAAATAGACAGACTTCAAGAAGACCTGGATGAACTCAAAAAAATCTTGAAAGAATCAAAATGATCAATATCTAGTAAACTTCGAGACTTCTCAGTAACATCAATTTTCATAACTTATTTTTGTTAATAATTCCAGAAATTATTTAAGAACTCTGAGTTCCCTGTTTATCCGAACAGTTCGTATAAGTCTTTGTAAAATCATTAGTTATATAAGGCTGCAAGATCAATAATGGTTTTTGTTAATAGGAGATCTTTTTCATGGCCAAGTTTTATAACATACGTGATTTTCTCGATGATGAGAGTGTTGAAAGATTTATCAACGAACTAATTGAGGAAAACATGGAATATTTAAGAACTAAATACAGGCAACTGGTGCAAACAGCCAACAAATCGAGAAACAGGGTTTTTTAAGATTCAAAATGTATTAACTAATGGTTATTAGGATTACTAATGGTTATTAGGATTACTAATGGTTATTTTGAATTATTAAGTTTATTAAATTATTATGTTTTATTTATAATTTATTATACTTATTAATTTCTTTTCATTGTTTTAATTAGATTGCTATTGGCTTATCTGGTTAATATTTGGATTGTTTTTTCAGAATAGGGTAGTTTTTTTATTTTAAACTTTTCTACCATTTAAAAAATATAAAATAAATAAAAAAAGATTATGGGGTAATTTATTCTTTCACCCATTAATCAACTGTAAATTCATATTATCTCCCTTAATATTTTATTATTGGCTCATTATTGTCTTTTTTCCTACTGGGGTTGACTTTCATCCTCAGCCATGGCCAGGAGTATGGTATCTGACATATGGACATCGTAGTAGTCAAAATGACTCATAAAGTCTTCCAGGTACCTGACTCCATTTTCAGTTAAAGTGTAATGTTCTCCATCCACATCTATAAGTTTTTCTTCTTTTAAGGGGTTTATCAGCTCTTCAAAGCTCCCATCGAAGTCATGAGTCCCTTTGCAAGTAGCATTAAGCTCAGAAAGGACTGGAATATAGTTTTCGGGATTAAAGGCAGATTCCAATGAAGAAACAATTTCCACCCGGGTTTTACGATCTCCGGTCCACAGAATGTACAGGGTCCAATTTTGGAAGGCCATTTTCTTATTTCCTTCCCAACATTCCTCTAGAGGAAGTTTGTACTGGGAATAATCTTCTTCTTCCCCTTTGCGGGCTGAAATAGCTTCTCTGAGTAAATCAACAGCGTCTTTAAAGATTCCAATGGAGATGAATAATGCAATCAGAGAGTCTACAAAATAGATTCCCTGTAATGTGAAAACTGCCCCGGCAATAACGGAGAAACCTATGAATATGTGGTTTTTAGAGTCCACTGACTGGGAAATAAGAGTTAAATTGGAATTTACTTTTCCAACGTAGCGCTGATAATAGAACAGGAAAACTGCTGCCATGATGGCTATTCCTTCTACTACTATGGCCAGGTAAGGCATACCCATAGGGGTCAGTGTCCCATAAAATGCGCTTATAAGATGCGTAACAGAATCAAAACCAATACTTAATGATGCAAAGAACAGTCCAAATATCACCAGGAGAGTGGATAAAGTTTCTCGGTGGTACTTGATTCCCAGCCACACCATAAAGGCAGAAATGGTGTCCATGGTTGCATCGGTACCATCTGCAGTCAACCCCACACTTCCACTGATCAGCCCGGATCCTAATTTCAATACAGCCAGAAAGCCGTCTAATACTGTAGTGTTTTTGGCTGCTGCGTCAGGTTTAAAGAAGTCCTTCCGTACCAGAGTTACTTTTTTTTCCATTTTCTGAACAAACTCTTGGGCTTCTTTCTCCCCCTCTTCAGTCAGGGAATAACGATCATTATCCAGCTTCACTAATCCATCATCAATAAGCTTTCCGCATTCATCTTCAGTTTTCCCCACTTTTTTACCCTTTCTTTCATCCTCTAACTCAGATCGCATATGAGATAAGGTGAAAAACAGTCTTTCCATTAAAGGTTCATCTTTTTCAGGCACCTGCTGGTACCATATAAGGGACAAAAATAGAACTGTCTTATCATCCAGTTCCTCCAGTGTAAGTGGACCTTCTTTAAGCAGTGCCATCATGAGGAATCGGTCATATCCCAGGATGTTTTTATCAGTTTTCATAAATTCCCTCATCATTTAAATTATTATTTAATTATCTTCCTTAATTATAATGTATAACTTGACTATAAACTTAATTGTCTTGGTATCTCTATAAGATGTGGTAAAAAGGTTTTAACTCAATTTCAAATAGACTAATGCAAATGTTATTAAATTAAAATAATCTTTTTTCTGTGGAATTTTAAAAATATATCATTTTAAGTTTTTCTTATCCTTTTTTGGGGAAGATTACAGATTAATACTAATTTTTGGCTTATTTTTAATTAAATAATGCTTATAAACATTCAATGATTAGGGGTGTTGGTCATCATCATCAACTATAAAAGACCGTCTTACCAATAGGGATATAGATAAAGGAGTGTTTTTTTACATGGTGAAGCTAGTCAAATCTGCGGTCAAGTGCTATAAGAAAAAGACCAAAAAAACAGTGGGAGGTCAGAAGAAGACCTATGAATACAATCAGTATCTGGTGCCCCTGAAACGATCAGACAACCTGGATTGCAGTATGGAAGTGTTCATCATACCCCAAGATGATCTGGCAGATTTGGTGGATGAAAATGGTGAACTCAAGGATCTTTCCAGTAAACAGAATGAATATGAAAGTAAACTCGATCAGTACGAAGCTGATTTTGTTGACCTTGAGTGGAAACACAGTAAACTTTCTAAAACCTATAAAGAATTATTCAGCAAACATAATAAAACCCGTAAAAGGGAGAAAGATATGGAAGAACGGATCAAAACCCTGGAAAGTGATAGGGAAAAACTGATCAACGCCTTGAAAAAGGAAAGAAATATCACTGAAAAACTTAAAATGGAACAATCTTTATTGGGTAAAACATCTCCTGATGCCAAAAACACATCTAAATCAGATAAAATTGAAGTAAATAATCAAAATATTAGAAATAAGGATGTTGATGAAGATAAAGATGATAAAGATATATGGGCTGTTCTCAAAAGCCGCCTTACCAAGAAAGAGGAAGAAAAAGAAGAATAACTTCTGATTACTTTTCAAATACTCTACCCTTAAAATTATTAGTTATTAGTTCTAAAATTCAGTCCATTAAATATATTATTAACAGTTCAAGATAAGCCATAATAATCAGTTAAAATACGCCATTAATGTTTTACTAACAAGGCTTAACTGTTCAGTAGGTGTTTCTGCAGTTTTGCAGATGTTCACTAGTTTAAATTAAAATAAAAAGCGTGTTTAACAAGTTCTGGTGTTTGTAATGCCCAAAACCAAATCCAAACCCCATCCTGAAATATCACAGGTCATGATCAGGGAAGGGCGCAATAACTTCCCCATCAGCTGGTTGAATAAACAGGGATACTGCGAATACAGCATATACTTGGAAAACGTAAAGGGTATTGAAGTAAAAGCCACTAGAAATATGGTGGTTGGCACCCAGGAACATGCCCGGTTAGAAATGGAATTCAAAAAGGACGCAGAACCCACTACATTTGAAAAAATGCTAGATAAGTCCAGAACTACTGAATTATTATCCCGGGAACTCCCTGTAATATCACACCGTTACGGTATCCGAGGATACATTGATGAAGTTTGGATGACTCCCGATGAGTTCATCATTATTGATGATAAACCTGGAAAAAAGGCCTTTTCTTCATCAATCAACCAGGTTTTAGGCTACTGTCTAGCTTTCCAGGATATGATTAGGGAAGAAAGAAGGATAGTTGCTGCTTTAAGGGAGAGAGGAACTGATAATATATTCTGGGCAGGATACTTCGATGAAAAGTCAAAAGATGATATAATAACACTAATTAGCCGAGTTCAAGACCTTTTAGTGGGGAAAAAGGATTTTATACCTACTAATAATCCACGTAAATGCAGGAGCTGCCGTTTAAAGTTAAAATGTGATAAAAAAGCCAGACCGGGGTCACTTTAACCCATTTGATCTGCTTTAAATAAATCGTAGATAACTTTAAATATCACCTCAGTCTAAAAAGAGAATGCTGCAACTGCGGCCTTTTTTAATGTTTAGTCCCGTGGGGTAGTGGTAATCCTGCTGGTCTTTGGAACCGGCGACGGCGGTTCGACTCCGCTCGGGACTATTTTTATTCTAAAGTTTAATTATACCTTTTAAAGGGCGATCACATGGAAAACATTCTTTTAGTGGGTGTAAACACCCGTGCCGTGGCTTGCTCACTTAAAAGTTTGGGATACAAAGTTTACTCTGCTGATTATTTTGGGACCAAGGATCTAAGATCACGCGCAGACCATGCAAAATCAGTATTAGATCAAAAACCACACATTTCCTGTGGCAAATTTAGCCAACGTTTCAACCCTCAACTTATCAGAGAAATGGCCCTGGAAATGGTAAATGAAGTGGATGGTATTATCTCGTGTGCAGGTTCATCCCCCTCCTGGTTTCCTTCCAAAAAGATAATTGGAAACCAAGATGTTGGCAGTGTTGAAGATAAGTTTTCACTTTACCAGAAACTTAAAAAACATTTCCTTGTTCCAGAAACCTATCTACCTGTTGATATTTATGAAGCTGCAGAAATTGCCAGGAACGAACCTGGAAAAAAGTTTATTTTAAAACCACGATCTGGAGCAGGTGGTTACGGTGTGCGAATTTTCAATGATCATGATCTAGAAGGTGTTCATGGTTTAGATGGTCATGATCTTAAAGGAATGAGTATAACCGAAGGAATTAACTCTAATGACTGGATAATGCAGGAGTTTATTGATGGTGAAAATATCAGTGCATCCGTTCTATCCAATGAAGATGAGGCCAGGACCATACTCACCAGTACCCAGATCATTGGTGATACCACGCTGGGTCAGAAGGAGCCTTTTGGATACTGTGGTAACATGGTTCCCTACACCGGTGATATGAAAATCTCTGAAATTGCCTCAAAAGTAGTGGCCCATCTATCCCTAATAGGCTCTAATGGTGTAGATTTCATATTAAAAAATGGTGAACTATACGTGATTGAAGTTAACCCCCGGCTACAGGGAACATTTGAATGTGCAGAGCTATCACTGGATACGAATATGGCTCATGCCCATCTGGAAGCATGCCAGGGGCACCTAATGGAAGTTCCACCTCCCAGTAGATTTGCAGTTAAGATGGTGGTCCATGCAGGTGAAAGATCACAGGTGGGTAATTTGAACTTCTCTGGAGTTTGTGACCTACCATTTCCAGGAGTGATAATTGAAAAAGGAGAACCAATGGTCACAGTTTTAAGTTCAGGGAATTTAATGGAAGATACGTTATATTCAGCCAGAAAAACTATTCGAAAGGTTTACAGTGCTGTAAACTTTCATGCGATTTAATTGATTTTGTATTATAAAGTTGTATTATCAGGTTGATTTTTTTATTAGGGAATTTAAATTCTTACTTTTATAATCAAACTTATATATCCTCGATTTTCATGCTGGAACTTATAACTAAAACTTTTTTTTAATTTGGATTTTATCCAAATGCCACTGATAGAATGAAGATAATGGTTCCAATTACAATCAGTACAGTAACCAGGATCTGGGCACCGAATATTAACATTGATACCTTGGCCATTTTGTCAGGGTCTTTTTTTATCTCTTCTATATCAAAATCATATAAAAAGTCGTAATAAAATGATTTTATTATTTTCCATATACTCTTAGGGCCCATCATTAAATTCATCCTTTAATTTATTTTTATTCCTTTATTATTTTTATTTTTTCCAGTAAAATTGTGGTTATGTTTATCAGTAAAATAGGTAAGATTATCTTGTCATCCAACCCCTAGGGTAGATGGTTCAGGTTGTGGTTTACCAGATTTAAGCTTCATCCTACCGTTTATGGTTTATAACACAGATTAGATTATTTAATATTCAATTAAAAAATTTGGATATGTATTATTTTACCAGGAATATGTACTGTGAAGTGGTGGGTAACTCTCTTCTAACTACCCTTACATCCCCCCGGTAAATATAGATTTCTTCACCACAATCATCATTCCCCAGAATCTGACACACCAGCATGCATTCCAGTTTTCCTTTAATTCTAGAACCACTCATCTCGGAACTTACTTCAATATACAGGGGTAGCTTTAACCGTGCCCATGATGTTTTGGGAATAAGTGATGCGATTTTATTAAGTTCATTTTTCTTGAAACGATGCCGCGATCCATCGGTCCCCAGTACATGTGGTCTATCTTCCTCTAAAAGCTCTTTTAAAGTTTTCCTTCGCCTGGGAATGTGACGATTTAAGACCATGATCTGTTTTTTCAAGAGCCTATCGTCCTGATTTTGATCTCCTCTCCTCATGGTAAAACAATCCTAACTAGAAATACGATCATTAGTAAAAAACGATCATAGTTAAGAATATATTTGGGGGAAATATACTATTAATAGAATTGTTTACAGATCGGAGAATTGTTGAATAAAAGATTTTTGTTAGATTTAATTCTGAAACTATGGTGGGGATTATAAGTGGATATCGATATTGAACAGTGCCGAGAAAATGATAAGATCAAAGAAGTAATCAGTAAAAGTGGACTTCCTGTTAAACATATTAAACTCTTACTTCGCTTATCTGATACCATCTACATTAATGGCATAAACTACAATGTGATGGTGGAGGGGAAGCATGTTCTAATCCTACTTATTTCATCAAAACCAGATAACGAAACTGGGGTCTTCAAAACCTACTCCATTACTAATGTACTTTACAAGCTTAGGGAAATAGAAAAGGAGCATGATGACTTTGAAACTCGATGTGAGGTTGAAGGTGATCTTTTTAAGATACTGGTAAATATAAACGCTTAATTTAAGATATTGGTGTTTTAAAACTTTTGATTTAAGATTATGGTTTCAAACGCTTAATTTAGGTGGTAGTGAGTTTAAATTTTTAAGTTAAGATCGTGCTGATTAATTCATAATTTGGGATTTGATGATGCAAGTCATAGCGTCAATCGTGAAAAACAGTTATTATAAAGGTACACTTAGATGAGAATAAAAGATTACCATACTGCTATTGATGAAATCTCCACTATTGACTTGGAAGCGGATTCTATTGCTGATTCCAGACGAATTCTGGCTGAACTCAATGAAAGAGAAATGATCCTTAGGGAACTTAAAAAAAGTATCCGGAAGGACATCAAAAATATAGAACTTGATTTTTTAGAAAGAAAACGCAAGATCAATGTGGATTATGCTGGTGGCAAATCACCAGGTATTGTTTCAAAAGTTAGGAGAAAATCCAAGGTTAAAGAACTTAAAAAACTGGAAAAACAATATAATGAATCCCTTGAATCTTATTATAACGTTAAATACATGTTGGATGATCTGTTACTACAGATAGAAGAGGCTAAAGAACCACTAAATAACTATATTAAAAATAGATTATTTGGTGTTTAAACTATTTTTAAACTATTTTTAAACTATTTTTAAACTATTTTTAAACTATTTTTAAACTATTTTTAAACTATTTTTAAAGTTTTTTTAGGTTAAATTTATTCCATTTTGAAATATTTTTTTTATTAAAATTAAACATCAACTCCTATTATTCATTTTATCTTGAAAATAGGGTTAAGATCCTTTGTACCTTCAAAATCAAATTCAGAATGGATTTTTTTGGTTATGGGGTTAAATACTAGATTTTTAATAAAAAATAAGTTTAAAAAAAATAAGAGATATTTTATCAGGTAATTTTATTCTTGTTTGGTCGAACTTTCTTTTTAGAAGTTTAATTCCACAGGTAAGAGTATTAAAATACCTAATAAATCATCTTTTTCCACTTGGTAGTCCAGTGCAGCTGCAAAAAGTGCATGGTCTGCTGTTCGTTCCATGCTTATGGGTAGGTAGGTTTCTTCGCCAACTGCCATGGTGTGTCCATACTTGTTGGTCCCGTAAGCGCTGATGAAACAGATGTGGTTAGCGTTGATGTCGATCTTTTTGATCTGGACTGGTTTGGTTTCCCCTGCCTTGAACTCCTTTTCTTCAGCAGCAATTATTGCTCTGACTTTTCCGGAGATGTTTCCAATCTCAAAGTCAATGGCAGGTTTGGCATGTTTTTTTTGCTCTTTTTTAACCTGGTCCAGTCTGGTTATTATTCTAACCATTAAAGGGCCTCCTCAGCTTCTTCCATGGTCTTTTTGATCATTTTCAACCTAACGAAGTTCTCCCTTTCCATTTCTTCTAAGCGCATTTCAATGTACTTTACGGTGTTTTCCAGCCTTGGAATGATAATATGTTCCAGAGCGTTCACACGCCGTTTGGTTGATTCAATTTCACCAGCCAGTAACATAATGGTCTTTTCGATCTCTCCCAGTTCAATGATAAGTTGTAGAGATTCTTCGAATTTCCGGGCAGCTTCATCTAACTTAACTGAAGTATCCATGAAGCCGTAACCACGTTCTACCATGGTTCTTTTGGTGATTTCTGATTCTATTACTGGTACCACCACTCCCATAACACTCCGGGAATCTATGTCTAATTCCACGGATTCAGTGACGGACATGGCAGCTTTCTTAACAGACAGATCACCCATCATTACCTGGGCTGCGGTTAAGTCCTGGTAGGCTTCCTGCAGTTTCTCGGTGACTTCGTCACGGGATCCTTTAACCCTTTCCAGGATGTTGAAAAACTCCATGATCAGGGCGTTTCGTTTCTCTTTAAGGAGACTGTGCCCTTTGACTGCGAGTTTTTCACGCTGTTTTAGTTTTAGAAGCTCCATCCGTGTTGGATTGATGCCTTCTATCATTTCTTGTGCCATTTTATCCCTCTTTTATCACTCCTAAAAAAATAGGAATGGGGTTATTTGTGGTCAGGGTGATACTTGGGAATGTGTTCTGCCCGTACCCTCTTAAGCTCTGCTTCGGGTAGTAAGCTCATTAACTCCCAACCAAGGTCCAGGGTTTCCTGAATGGACCTGTCTTCGTCCCTGCTCTGGGTGATGAATTTACTTTCAAAACCATCGGCAAATGCCAGGAATTTACGGTCACGCTCGGTAAGAGCTTCTTCACCAACCACAGCCATCAGGTCTCTTAGGTCACGTCCTTCAGCGTATGCTGAGTAAAGCTGGTCAGACACACCACTGTGATCTTCACGGGTCTGTCCTTCACCAATTCCCCCACTCATAAGTCGAGATAGGGATGGCAACACATCTACTGGTGGATAAATACCTTTACGGTGCAGTTCCCTGCTTAAAACGATCTGTCCTTCAGTGATGTAACCGGTTAAATCTGGAATAGGGTGAGTGATATCGTCCTGAGGCATCACCAGAATAGGCATCTGGGTGATGGAACCCTCTTTACCGGTTATACGTCCTGCCCTTTCATATAAACTGGAAAGGTCAGTGTACATGTAACCAGGGTAACCCCTACGTCCAGGCACTTCGTCACGAGCAGCTGAAATTTCCCTTAAAGCTTCTGCATAGTTGGTCATATCAGTTAGTATAACCAGCACGTGCATATCATGTTCGAAGGCAAAGTATTCAGCGGTGGTTAATGCCATACGGGGGGTGATGATCCTTTCAATTGCAGGGTCGTCAGCAAGGTTCATGAATACAGTCACACGTTCTAGTGCTCCGGTTCGTTCAAAGTCACGCATGAAATAGTTTGCTTCTTCGTGGGTAATACCCATGGCTGCAAATATAACTGCAAACTCTGATTCTTCAGCTAACACCTTAGCCTGTCTTGCGATCTGGGCTGCTAGTTCGTTGTGCGGTAAACCTGATCCAGAGAAGATAGGTAATTTCTGTCCACGTACCAGGGTGTTCATTCCATCAATGGTTGATATACCAGTCTGGATAAATTCTGCAGGAAATTCCCTTGCAGAGGGGTTCATAGGACTTCCGTTGATGTCAAGTTCCCTTTCAGGAATGATTTCAGGCCCGCCGTCTATAGGGTTTCCAGTACCACCGAATATTCGTCCGAGCATGTCCAGTGAAACTCCTATACGAGCGGTTTCTCCTGTAAATCTTACTTTGGTGGTGGCGGTGTTGAGGTCGTCGGTTCCTTCGAAAACCTGAACCACAGCAACATCTCTTTTTACTTCCAGGACTTGTCCTCTTCTCATGTCACCGTTTGGTGTTTCTATGTCCACGATTTCATTGTAGGCAACACCTTCAACACCTTCAACAATCATGAGGGGACCAGCCACTTCTCTGACTGTGGTATATTCTCTGGTTTTGATATTGGCGTTCATTTTCACACCTCACTCGTTTGTTTAACTATTTTATCCTGGATCTCTTTGATCTGTGCGTCAAATTCTTCTTCAGGGATGAACTTCATCCTTCCGATGTCTTCTTTCACAGGTAAATCAGTCAGATCAGCTGCTGCTGCTCCACGTTCCAGGGCGGCAGTGGCCTTTTCCTGGAAGAGGATAATAGTTTTCAGTAACTGGTATTGTTTGGATGGTGAACAGTAAGTGTCCACTTCGTGGTATGCATTCTGCTGCAGGAAATCCTCCCGTATCATACGGGTACTTTCCAGGGTGATCCTTTCCCGGTCAGGTAATGCATCAGGTCCTACCAGTTGCACGATTTCCTGAAGTTCAGATTCTTTCTGGAGTAGGGCCATGGCTTCGTCCCTGGTTGCTCTCCAATCTGCACCTATTGAGTTTTCCCACCATCCTTCTACACTGTCCACGTATAATGAGTAGCTCTGTAACCAGTCTATGGATGGGAAGTGACGTTTATCTGCCAGGGATGCATCCAGTGCCCAGAACACCTTACATATACGCAGGGTGTTCTGTGTAACAGGTTCGGATAAGTCCCCACCAGGTGGTGATACTGCACCAACTACACTTACAGATGCGACTTTACTTTCAGTTCCCACGGTGTTAACTCGTCCTGCTCGTTCATAGAACTGTGCTAGACGTGATGCTAGGTATGCTGGGTATCCTTCTTCACCAGGCATTTCTTCCAGTCGTCCGGATATTTCCCTCATGGCCTCTGCCCACCTGGAGGTGGAGTCAGCCATTAGAGCCACATCGTAGCCCTGGTCACGGAAGTACTCTGCTATGGTTATACCGGTGTACACACAGGCTTCCCTTGCTGCCACAGGCATGTTGGATGTGTTAGCAATAAGCACGGTTCGGTCCATTAATGGTTTACCGGTTTTTGGGTCTTCGAGTTCTGGGAATTCTTTTAGAACCTCAGTCATCTCGTTTCCCCTTTCACCGCATCCTACGTAGACGATGATGTCTGCGTCGGCCCATTTAGCCAGCTGCTGCTGGGTAACGGTTTTACCTGATCCAAATGGTCCGGGTATGGCTGCGGTTCCACCTTTAGCTACAGGGAAAAAGGTATCTTGTGCTCTTTGACCGGTTACCAGTGGTATGTCCGGGTCCAGCTTGTCTTTGTAAGGTCGACCAACCCTGACAGGCCATTTCTGCATCATCTGCACTTTAACTGGGCCTTTAGGGGTTTCCACTTCTGCGATGTCATCTATCACAGTGTACTGGCCTTCGCCAACGATACTTTTGAGGGTACCGCTTACTCTTGGAGGGACCATTATTTTCTGGACTACTGCAGATGTTTCCTGAACTTCACCTAGGATGTCTCCACCTTTAACTTCGCTGCCTGCAGTGGCAGTTGGTTTGAAGGTCCATTTTTTATCTTTAGGTAGTGAGGGTACATCCACACCCCTTTCAATGTAATCTCCAACAGCGAGTTTAATGGTTTCCAGGGGCCTCTGTATACCGTCAAATATGGAACCGATAATTCCAGGTCCTAATTCCACGGATAATGCTCCACCTGTACTTTCCACTACTTCTCCGGGTTTCATACCGGCTGTTTCTTCATAAACCTGGATGGTGGCAGTGTCGCCTTCAAGTTCGATGATTTCACCGATAAGCTTGTCTTCACCTACTTTTACCATCTCATGCATCTGGGTCCCTCTCATACCGTCAGCGGTTATAACGGGACCCGCTATCTTTATTATCTTTCCTTCGGCAGTCATTCTACCATCTCAACCCCGATTACTCGTTTTATAAGCTCCCTGATTGGGTCTGATTCCCGATCTACTGAGCCTTTTTTATCTGGAATTTCAATTATCATAGGCAGTGCACTTACACTGCTTATCTTATCTATCATTTCTCTGAAATTATCGCCTATTTTTTCAGTGGTTATAATAATGGAGTACTCCTTGGTCAGTTCCTTAAGCTTAACTCCTGCTTCATCCATGTTACTGACTGGGAATCCATCTTTAATACCTCCCAGCATGAAACCGGTTACGGTATCAGGATCTGCCATTACTGCTATTTTTGAACTCATACTAACATCTCCTTGATCATAGCAGGGGTGTATCCTTCTTCGCGTTTACCACGGGCAATGATTTTCAGGTTTTTGATTTCTTTTTCCTTTCTGCTTAAGAAGCCAATCATAGGCCCGATTCCAAACTGATTCTTTAAAGATATCTTTTTTGCGGTTTCAACTACATGGTTATCCAGTGCAGTTTCAAATGCTCCAATGGAGCCTGTTTCGTTGTAGGTGGCCATGGATTCTGCTAATAATGGAGCGTATTCTGTTCCTTCCAGACCACTCACCACACCTGCAACATCTTCTGCTTCCATGAGGTCTTTCAGCTTCCATTCCCTTATCTGATAACCATCACTGATCATGTAGGGTTCAATGTCCTCGAATTTTAGTCCATCCACTTTGGCCCTTAAGATGATTTTGAGGTTGGTTCCATCCACCATGTTTCCTACGTAAGTTTTTAAGTAGGCTGTATTGTCATCTTCAGGAGTGGTTACACTTCGAAGGAGGTTTTCCAGGAGATACTTGTCCAGAGAAGCTTCCAGTGGTAACAACATTCCTGTTTCCTGGTAGGTGGGAATGACATCTTCCAGGATGGGAGTGTATTCTGTTCCTTCCAGGGCGCTTAACACTTCATTAACATCTTCAGCGTCTACAAGTGCGTCCAGTTTGTCTGAGAGTTCACCGAATGGAATCACCAGATCAAGGGTTTCTTCGTGGTTTAACCCTGCTTTTTTAGCGATTATTATACTTTTAATGTTTTGGATGTCCCATTTTTTTAGGAGAAACTTGAAAGCTTCTCTACTGTTTTCAGGGGTTATCCTAGCTACTAAATCGTAGTTTTCGGCAAGCTGGGTGTCCAGTGCCTTTTCCAGGGGGTACTGATCAATGTATTTTGCGTAATCTGGGTATCCTCGGAGATAGTTTTTCACTTCTTCAATGTTCGCGGCTTCAATCATCTCTTGAAACTGTTTATCATTGAATATTCTCCCTATTCTAGCCCTTACACGTGCATTGGGATAAGTGTAGGGGAACATGCTCAGAACGGGTCTGATGGTTGATATAACTACAATTACTCCGAAAACGGCTATGATAAGAACCATAACCGCTAGAAATGCCTCAATAGAGGGGAATCCCAGTCCAGTGACTAATGAAGTAATGTCCTCTGCCATGTGAAATCTCCCCTATTATTTGAACAGTATCCCTGCTACTTCAGATCTTAGAGATTTTTTGAATCTTAACATCCTTGCTTCGATGGTATTGTTAACCTCTATTTCACCATTTTTGGTTTTTAGGATAGCTCCTCCAATGGTGTTGATGTCTGCTCCCATCTCCAGTTTAGTGGGGGTACCTGTTTGGTCACTGATACTTTTTTCAATAGTAGGTAAGTTGCCTTTTATTTTAGCCACATCGCTCTGTTTAACATGGACTATAAGGTCACCACCGCCAATTTCTGTACCAGCTTCTGTGATTACTTTTTCAAGAGATGTTTTGTATTCGGCTGCATCTGAGGAAGCTATTTCCTTGAGATTTTCTTCAGCTTTAGCAAAAGCATCTTCTATTACTTCTTCTCGAGCCTCAAGTTCCATTCTCCGGGAGTTCATCTTAGCTTCTGAGATAATCTGCTGATACCTCATTTGTGCTGTTTTTTTAGCATTTTCTAAGATTTTCTCTTTTTCAGCTGCTGCTTTCACTTGGCCTTCAGAGAGAATGGATTCATTTTCCTTTTCAGCTTCCGCTAATATGGATTCTGCTTTTATCTGGGCATCAGACATTATACTTGAGACTATCTTATCTGTCCCGGCGCTCATCTCGATCATCCCAGAATTCCGCCGAATACCATGAGGAGTATAGCAATCAGGAAACCGTAAATAGCCTGGGTCTCGGATAGTGCTGTGAAGATGATACCTCTGGCGAACATGTCTTCGTTTTCAACTACTGCTCCTACTGCTGAGGATGCGGTTATACCTTGACCCATACCAGAACCAAGACCAGCAAATCCTATTGCTGCTCCTGCACCTATTGCTACTAGACCTAGGGAAGGAGCCAGTGCTTTGTTAGCCATAATTGTGAAAACCATAAGCAGTATAGCAATTAGAAATCCGTAAATAGCCTGAGTTTCAGGCAGTGCTGTGAAGATGATACCTCTGGCGAACATGTCTTCATCTTCGGCCACAGCACCTACACTTCCTGCTGCTGCTATTCCCTGTCCTAAACCTGATCCTAATCCTGCAAAACCGACTGCTAATCCAGCACCTATACAGGCTAATGCTGTTCCTAAAGCGACTTCTACCATATTATTTTCCTCCTATTTCAGTAAACTTTCTTTTGGCACGGAAAGCCTTGAATTTTTGACTTCCACCTATGTAAAACTGAGCGAAAAACTCAACATAATGCAAACGTAATGAATTTATGAAGGCACCCAGGGTCTGGAAGGCACCGTTTGCAATCTGCCCTCCAATAAATACTATTGGTGCAATTATTATTCCAATCACCGGGATCATTTCAGCACAAATTCCAGATAATATGTTAACTGTCATTGCGATTCCACCGGTGGAAAGACATAATGCCAGGAGCCTGGCGTATGAAAGAACGTTTCCCAGGAAACCTGACAGATCCATGAGTCCGAAAAGACCATTGAAGTAAACCAGCATGATTATGCTTAAAAGAAGGATGCCTACTCCAGAGTAAAGGAGTACTCCAAATCCTAAGAGATAACCTACTGCCAGTAATATTATGCCTGCTTCCAGGACAAACCATACAATTTGGGCTCCTAATGCTTCCCGAACATCTCCTCGGACTAAGTTGTTGTATGTTCCGAATATTAAACCCATGTTCAAATGGAGAACACCTACAATCAAAGCGATTATGAGGATGTTTTCAGGGTGAACGAAGGAGTTTATGGATGGTATGGTGGTTGGAAGAGCTAATGCTGAATTTCCCCAAATAAATCTGGGTATAAAATCTCCTATGAAACTGTTAGTAATTAATCCCATGATTATAGCCCATACTCCACAGGCAACCATGATCAGACCAAGGTTGGCCATGGTTTTACTGTTTCTTCCTAGTCCACGGAATATGATGAAACCTATAAGGGCATCAGCTACACCGTAACCGGATTCGGTTAAACAGAAACCGAAAAAGAATGGGAATATAATGGCCATCATAACTGTGGGGTCGATCTCCCGATAGTTTGGGGGAGAATACATGTGCACAAACATTTCATATGGTTTGGCGAATCTGGGGTTGTCAAGTTGAATGGGAATGTTATCTTTTTCCACGTCTGGGTCAGTTACATCTACGATGGAATGACCTTCAGTTGACGTGTCAATGGTTAAAAGAGCCTTTTTGAGTTTTTTCTCAGGGACCCATCCTTCAAACATAACTGTTTTTTCAGTTTCACCAAATGAAGAGAATACTTCACTGCGTTGTTTTTCTATCTCTAACTCTTCTTTAAGAGCTCTGAGTTTCTCGAACCATTCAGCAGATATCTCTGCCAGTTCGTTTAAGATAGATTCCTTTTCACGGGCTACAGATTCCAGTTCAGATTCTGATTTCTGGATTATTTCATTTGGTTTGCCTGAGAGGCCGGAAAATTCGAATCTTTCAAATTCAAGTTTACGCAGTTGACTTAAAACTTCATCTGCATTTTTTTGCAGAGTCACTACAACCAGAGTTTTAAATCCTTTTATTTTACTTTCCTGGTCAAAAACAACAATTTCATCATTAAAGTCCTTCAGATTTCCTTTGAATTCATCATAGGATTCTGTGGATATTCTACCAGAAATGAAAGAGACGTAATCTGATTCTTCAAGAAGACCGAGGTCAACATCAAAATTGGAAAGATTTTCTGCAACTTTAACTGCATTTTCAAGTTCAGTTTTCCTGGAATCTAACTGGTTGATCTTTTCTTCTTTGGGTTTTGTCTGGGCTTCAACTTCTCCCAGAATTTTTTCTGCTTTCTGGATAAGTTCCTGAACACTAAGAGCTTCTACTTCTACTTTTTCAATGGGAGGGGGGTTTATGAAACCCTTCACCAGGGGTAAAATTCCCTTCTCCTTTCGGGCCACCGACTTTAGAAAATCAGCAGTCCCTGAGGTTTTCATTAAAAGGGAAGAAATTTTACCGGTAAAAGGAGAGGCGCTGGATGGTTTCAGGATCTGTCCCCATTCCGCGTCCTGTTGTATGCGCTCGGATATGTCCTCAATCTGGACCAGTGCTGCTTCGTGAAGTGAATTCACTGCCGAATCAGCGTATTTGTCCAGGGTGATTATCCTGAGCTTTTTCATCCTTGCCGGTTTGAACATGGTTCTCACACTATAATATGCTTTTTACAATGACTTCAGCAGCCTCATCAACCATACCGGTAGCTTCATCTTTAGTTATCTCTACTTTTTCTTTGGTTTGATTGTTTATTTGATATGCTTCCTTTTTGGCGTTAGTTTCGGCTTCAAAAGTGATCTTTTCTGCATCACTGTTGGCCTCTTCTTTGGCCTTTGCTATGGTTTCTTTGGATTTAGATTTGGCTTCTTGGATCATTTCAGAAGACTTGGCTTCTGTGTCCTCTATTAGTTTATTGGCATCACTTTCAGCCTTTTTTATTGTTGTTATAGCTTCTGACATTGTTGTCATTTAAATCACCCTAATATGACCATGATAAACCGAATTCTATTAAGGCTTATATTTATCTTTTACTATTTAATTTTCGAAGCAAAAAAAGAGCATAAGAACTTATTTGGATGTATTAAGTTCATTTCTGTCAGCATGAATATCTCTGCATTCTAATCCATCAAAATAAATGTCTTCAACGTCAACAAACTTTCTAAATGGGCTTTCAACAGATTTTTCTTCATATATGTGGGAAACTAGTGCTGGGACCCGTCCTATGATAAATAAACCAGTGCCATGTTTCCAATCAAATCCCATATCTGATAATATCCCTGCATTGGCACCATCTATATTCATATGAATACCCTTCATCTCTAAGAGCAAGTTTTCAATATAAACAGCTAATTCTGTGTGAATCCCAAAACATCCATATTTTTTAGCTGTTTCAATAAGTTTACCTGGCCTAGGGTCTTTATCATGGAAACGGTGTCCATAGCCTGGTATTTTTTTACCCTTTTTAAGGAAGTGTTCTACTATCAATAGGGCCGAATTTTTCAGTTCATGACTGGATGTAGGAGGGCCCTCGGAATTAATACCTTCTTTGATTATTTTTTGTAAAATATTCATGGAACGTTCCAGGGCACCGGCATGGTATTTTCCAAAGGAGGATATTCCTCCAGAAACGCAAGTGTTCATATTGGCACCGGTGGAAGCCATGATCCTGGCCACCTGGGTGCTGGGAGGAGTTACTCCGTGGTCGCAGAAGGAGACTAAAACAGATTCTAACATTTTGGCCTGTTCTTCATGGGGAAGTTCTCCTTTTAAGAGTAAATAAACCATTTCAGGGAATGAAATGTTTCCTATCAAATCTTCCTGGGGGTATCCTCTGGTGATTATTCGATTAGGTTCCACCTTGGTAATGGAGGTTCTCCACTTGGGCTTGGTAAGTTTTAATAAATTTTCCACACTCTCTCTTCCAATTGCCATTTTCCTCACTCCAGTGCATCTTGTGAAAGATAAATAGATGATTTTCTTGGTTCAACACAACAACAGGGGCGCATGCATACGATACGAACTCCACTGGCCCTTTGTGGTCCTACATTCACCATTGCCCCCAGGGCAGTGACTGAACCCCCCAGACCAAGGGCACCTATATTGGTTTGATTCAAGGAATCTGTTATCTTTTTTTCAATTTTGGATTGATGATTGAGGTTCCCGTAGGTCATTGCCTTTAGCATCAATGTTGAAGCTTCATAGTGGGTTCTTCCAATGCCCAGTGCTGGGATGCATGGTGTGCACCCCAACTTAGGAATCTCTGATCTCATCCATGTAAGCGCTTCCTTAAAAAGGTTTCCATGATCCCGCTGGTGAAAAACACGATAAGTGTGACTCCTTATCTCTGGACCGCCGCCTAACATCAGTACATGAATTTTAATGCCCTCACTATCCATTGTATCAACCAAAACGGATGGGGGTATTACTTTTCCAGGATCATTGTAAAGTCCCTGACTCTGTTCAATCCTTTCTATTTCATCACCATAAACTGCCATTGGTCTTCCCGGGAGTTTTTTAAGACCTAAAACCACACCCTCATTTATCTGATGGAATAGATCAGGATCAAACAGTGTGTTATGTCCTAATTCTACCAGTACGTGGGGTATTCCCGTGTCATCGCAGAGGGGAACTTTATTACTACTGGCTATTTTCTCATTTTCCAGGAGTAACTCCAGAACCCAGCGGGCATTATCATTTCTTTCCTTTTCAATTGCCCTGTGATAAGCCTCGATCTGGTCGTCTCTGAATGTTGTACTGGCCTTAATCACGGCATCTTTAACCAGGGCTCTGATTTTTGTGGACATAATTGACTCCTAAATGGATTGATCCCTTATTGTTTTTTGATTTTTTTTATGAGTTGTGAATGAACATTGAAGTATAAGGGGAATGAATGAATTTCTAAATAATTATTTTTGGAAATTATTTTTGGATAATTATAGTTCAATTAGGGTTAATTGAACTCATTTAATTCTTTAACTTCCTATTTATTCAAATTATATTGAAATATTATACGCTTGGAATAATTGGTATTGCTTAGAATTCAGGGGATTGTTTTACTTAGGTATAGCTAGATCTCCTACTCCCTTTTTAGAGATCACTGCTTCAGGATAGAAACGGTTAATCATGCTCTGAACCAGTAAAACCTGCCTTGCTCTTTCACCTGCTTCCTTCCGGGTGGTATCGTAGCCATGATGAGCCGCAACTGCGCCTCCTGTTTTAAGATACACTGGGCATGTTTTCTTGATAATTTCAGGTGCTTCGTAATGCCGGATGAAACCTCCGGAAGATTGTGGATTTTCTGTGTGGATATCCAGTGGAATGTCAATGGATTGTCTTATTGCAGCTAACATTGCTATCTGCAGATCCCGCACAGGGTTAAATGAATCAGCACCAATCATCTCTAAAAGATGCGCAGAGGCAGGATTTCCATGACCACAGTGGGCTGAAACCTTAAAGTGCACATCTGCGGGTAGTTCTCCTTCTTCACGCATTTTACCCAGAACCCAGAGGAGCCCCTCATCATAGACCACTATTCCCCTCACACCAAGATCCACGGCCCTTTTAACATCCTCAATAGCATAGGTGAGGTTATCATAACCTCTAAGCCTGTAACCTATCCTGGCACCTTCCTTGGTTTTAGCCGAGGCACTGGTATCGTAGGGAGCACGGGGACCAACACTTAAAAAAAGTTCCATCCTGGCATCACGGGCCAAATCGGCCATTTCCAGGATTTCCCTGTCAGTTAAGAGCATTATTCCTTTGGTCTGGGTCACCCGGTGTACCATGACCTCGTATTTATCCACGGCTTCCAGAAGACCCTCCAGAGCTCCGGGTTTCTGGATTCCAGGGACTTCAAAACGATACTGAGCACCATCTGGGAACCTTTTACTTGAATCCGGTAAATTATCATCTACTTTATTGATTCCAATTTTATTCAAAAAGTTACGAGTGTCCATACCAATAACACCTATTCTTATTATATATTTGATAATTTAGTTTGTTTATTGACTTCCTTGCCTATGATTATTTAATGCAGGAATAAGGGTATTTTAACGCAGGATTAAGGGAATTCATCAATTCTTTTATATTTGCATCTTCCAGCTCATCTAAAACCTTTAAAACATTAACATCTACATGGGGATTAAGGTTAATGAATTTATTTAACATTTCATCCAGGGTAAATGGATTTTCAGGTTCTCCTTTAGCCAAATCAATTCTTTCAGTGTAAACATGTTCCCTGGTGGTTATGGTTACTTTTGATGGTCTTTTTTCAGGGTAAAGCTTATTCAAATCTTCATCACATTTAATTCTTATTTTGCTGGTGATTTCAGTAATTTCATTTGTTCTATTCTTTTCATCAGGTTCTGTAATTTCATCAGGTTCTGTAATTTCATCAGTTCCGATAATTTCATTAGTGAGATTTTTGCGTTGAATATCTTCAAGGTTCAAATCTCCCTTTATAATAGTCAGGGCCAGACTTAATGGCAAGCTCTGCCGGATTCCTTCCACACTGTGGGGATAGTAATTATTGTGGCAAGCTGCAATTTCATAGGTTTCAACTGTTATATCATGAATATCAGTGATTTTAAGATTTTTATTTTTAATTATACTAATGGCAGCATCCAGTGATGAGTGTAAATGTCTGCAAACAGGGTATTTTTTGAAATAAACCCTGAGAATTTCAAATTCATCATGCAAGCAGTTTCCGGTCCCGTATTTTTTAAGAGAATTTTTTTCCTCTTTTTGCTTGCCCATTGCCTTGAAAAGTCCTTCTTTCCCTTCAAGAATATTTGGGGCACCGGTAAAACCATCCTTTGCCAGTAATGCAGATAAAACTCCAGATTGAGCAGCTTTTCCTGCGTGGAGGTGTTTTGCCATGCTACCAGCATGATCAGATTCCAGTAACCCCGCAGCCTGGGTCCCGGCCAATCCCAATGCATTCAAAATACCTTCATCATCCAGTCCCATCATTTTTGCTGCTGCACCTGCTGCACCAAGAGTGCCACAGGTACCGGTACTGTGGAAACCTTTCTGGCGGTGACCTGGATTAAGAATCATTCCCACTTTTATTGCTACCTGGTATCCCACTACCATGGCAGTAATGAATTCCTTCCCTGTTTTATGGTATGATTCTGCTAGAGCTAATGCTGCAGGAATTACGCATGCTCCTGGATGAAGCTGGGCCAGACGATGACCATCATCCAGATCAAGGCAATGGGCCGAAACTCCATTGGCTAACGCCGCATCCAAAGGAGTGGCAGTATTTCCTATGATAACAGTGGAACTCTCACCTATATCTTGGGAATCTCCTCTATTACTGAGGATATTCCTTACAATCCTCGCACTTTTACTACGTGACCCCCTGAGTGAAACTCCTAAAAAATCAAGGAAGCAGAGCTTGGTCTGGTTGACCACAGCTTCTGGGAGATTAGAGTAGCTAGTTTTTGCAATGAATTCTGCGAGATCTTGAGTAATCATTTTTCATCCTGTAATGAACTTAGACTATAATATTATGATGTAAACAATCGATAATCCGTGTAAAAATATTGATAATCTGTAAATTGACTTATAAACCGATTATCAGCCTCTAACCAATGGTTTACTTAAATGGCGACGTGCAGAAGGTGGAACCTCATAAAATCCAGTTTTAATTCTTCTTTCAATTTCCCTTCTTTCTTTTACATTATTTACTTCTTTAACTTCTCCACCTTTTTTAGAGTCTTCACGTATTTTACTACCGCACTGAGGGCATTTATAACCTTTACCTTTCCCTGCGGACTTCATACGCTTTCCACATTCGCATATAGGATTCAAATATTCATATTGTGGTTCTAGAGCCATGATTTTGATCTTTTCTACGTTGAGGGTTCCTTTATTTCCGATTCCACCGTAGACTTCCACCTGGTCTCCAGGGGCCAGATCACGTACCACATCACGGAACTCCTTGGTAGGTTCATAGGCTGCACATTCTACCTCTCCAGATTCATCATCTAGGGTGAAAATAACGTGGCCTCCTTCAATAACCACTGGTTGGTTTTTAACAGTTCCCCGAACAATGTAGCACTGGAACTGGTTCATCTGGGAAATGGCATCTATTTTTTGCAGGTGCAGATCAGTGTGCTGGTTGGTTAAAAACACCCTGAAGGATTCAATGGGTTCTGATACCTTCACAATTTCATGGGCTTTTTTAACTGCTTCTTTTGTCTCCCCTCGAATCCCGTAAAGCACTGGGCAGGGTGTGTGTGGAGTTATGGCCATGTAACCATCATCAATATTGTCAAAGGTATCGGGGTATGTTTCCTGGTTCATTTCTAGGACAGATTCCGGGTCAACCCTTCTTTTTTCACCGTAATTGGAGGGGTCACGGTAGGCCAGCAATTCATAGGTGGCATCAGTCAGGGGACAACCAATGGCTGCCAGGGACCCAATTATACCCCTTCCCTTTTTGAACTTGAATATCTCTGCCCCTACCTTTTCTGCTAACTTTTCAGCTTCTTCCTGGGTTACAATGGTTCTGATGGTTCTGAGGGCGTAATCCTGAAGTTCAGGAGTTACCTCACCCTCATAAAATACCACACCGGGATTGGTTTTAGGGTCTTCCATCACAGCCAGTTCATTTACCATCTTCAAAATAAGATTCTTGGCAGTTTCAACATCTTCTTTTGATTTTAAAACCATTTTAAAGGATACTGCTCCATTTCCCCTTGTTTTATGGGGTGCGAATGGGTTCAGGCGTATCAGGCGTGGTGGACCATCCACTCTAAAACCACAAGCTTTAAGTCGGTCCATTATCACAGAACATATATATGTAGTACACATACCACTGGCAGAGTCAGTGTCATCCATACCTACATAAATATTATACAAGTCAGAATTCATATCAACATCATTCATAACAAATATCACCGGGGTGTTTTTTCATGTCGAACATGCCCTTACATAGAGATCATATAATTATTGAGATCAACGAGCTTTTATCCAAACATGGTTTTGACACTTCTAATATATATGATAGAAGTTGTTTTGATCTGGTGGCTCGAAGAGAACTACTTTTGCTTTTAATGAAAGTACTGGTTAACGTGGACGGGTTCAGCGCAGCCCATGCCCAGGAAATTAAACGAGTAGCCCGCACTTTCTTTGCTTCACCCCTCCTGGTAGGCCTTAAATCCAAGAATGAGGTTTTGGAAGAGGATGTGGTTTACGAACGCCATGGAATACCAGTGATAGCACCATCAACCCTGCGAAATATAGTGGTGGAAGAAATTTATCCAGAAATATTCGCTGATCGAGGGGGATATTACGTTCAGATAGATGGTCAGGTTATTAAACAGATGAGGGAGCAACAAAATCTTTCACTGAAAGATCTGGCTGATAAAGCCCATGTATCCAGGGAAACCATCTATAAATATGAGACTGGTAGGGTACGGGCACAACCGGATACAGCATTTTTACTGGAGAGTATCCTTGACATGAGAATCACTCTTTCAGTTAACTTATTTTCAGTTCCAAGTGATGAAGATGCTGCAGAGTCTAAAAAAGGCGAACCCCGTGAACTGGTTGATCTGGGTTTTGGAGTTATAAACACCAACCGAACACCCTTTGATGCCCTTGCCCAGGCTGAAGCCACTTCCAAAAAGGCAGAACCATTACTGACTGATCTTGAAAAGAATAGAAATCATAAAGTGTTAAACAAGATGGCCACCAACTTAAAGGATCTTTCTGATGTAATTGGCACTGATGCAGTCTTCATACTGGAGAATAAGAAGGATACAGAATGTATTGATGGGGTGCCGGTAGTTCACAGCTGGGAAATTGGTGAGATGAAAAACCCTGCCGAGTTTCTGAAGATGCTGGCCGAAAGACGGGAATGTAACTGATCTGTTTATAACTAAAGGATTTGTTTGGTAGTATTATGGAAATTCAAAAGAATTCCCATTTTCTTTTTTTACAAATTTGATTAATTTTTACTTTTTTTAGACTTCTTTAGTTTTCTATTCTTCTTTAATTTTTAACTCTTCTTTAGATTAAAATGTTTTTAATACCTCTTTTTGGTTATGTAACCCTATAATGCCCTTCTTTTCAATTGTTTATTTAATTGCTTAGACTGCAATATATTTTCACCACATTATTACTCCTTTTTGAAAGTTTGATACAATTTGGGTATAAAGTGAAATAAAATGAAGAAACATGGGATGAAAATCCAGTTAAAATCGGGTGAATCTCGGAAAAACTACTTTTAAAGGATTAAATAACCTGAATACTATCCAAAAACAATGGAGGTATTCAAAATGAGCAAATCCTCTCTGCATTATTAAAAAAATTACATAAATTTGTCAAGTGTAGGAAATAATTAATTTACATCAAAATTACATGAAAATAGAGTTTTATATGGTTTATTGGAGGTGAATGGATGAATCTTTACCAATTGGGGTTTAACAACATCCGCAGAAGGAAATTTAGAAGTGCATTAACCATGCTCGGGATAATAATAGGAGTTGCCACTATTCTGACATTATTAGGAACAACCGCAGGATTAGCTTCGGCAGTTAACGATCAAACAAATAAATATATGTACGATGTCATAATTGCACCCTCATCAAGTAGTGGATCTTATTTAATGGATTCGCAAACGGTTTCAAAGGTAGAAAATCAGTCCAATCTTTACGGATTCCAGGAATTATCTGTTTTTTCAGAGGAAATAAATGGAAGCACAGTAACTGTGGGCGGGGTAAATGATTGGAGCCAGGTTAAAATAAAAAATGGAACACAGGGTGTGGTAATTAATCATGCAGTTGCAGATAAGCTTCACCTGGGCATTGGGGATAAAATAAAAATTAAGAATAAGGAATTAACCATCACCGGAATATCCAACGAAGAACAGGTGGATGAAGATGTACTCGGTATTTACATAAACCAGACGCTTGCCAAGCAGATGGCAGATAACAAATTAAGTGCTATCTATGCTCGGACTAATGGAGATCCAAAGACTGTTGCTGAGAGTACAGAAAAGCAGGTAAGTGGAGTTTCGGTTAAAACAAAATCAGAAAAGGTAGCTGAGGTTCAGGAATGGGCCAGTAAAGCACAGCTTTTCATGGGAGTTATTGCAGGTATAGCTCTGGTTGTGGGAATTATAAGCGTGGTAAATACCATGATGATGAGCGTCATGGAACGAACAAAAGAATTAGGAGTTTTAAAAGCCGTTGGATTTACAAACTGGGAACTGAAAGGAAGTATACTATTTGAATCAGGTTTATTAGGGTTCTTGGGATCTGTTGCCGGAGTTATTCTGGGCATCATCGGGGTAATTTTAATTGCAAAGATGCTGAATTTCACAGAATACATTCCAGCAATGATACCATTATGGTTAATTGGAAGTGTGATTGTGGGATCTACCATTTTAAGTATTTTAGCTGGACTTTATCCAGCAAGACGTGCTTCAAAATTGAATGTGGTGGAGGCGTTGAGGGATGAGTAAGTTAATAGAATTCAATAATGTATGGAAGACATATAAAATGGGTGATGGAGAATTAAACGCCATTGCAGGACTGGATCTTAGCTTGGAGGCGGGTTCTTTCACTGCTGTGATGGGTCCCTCTGGATCTGGAAAGTCAACTTTCCTCCACATTACCGGGATACTTGACACACCAACAAGGGGCACATTCCGGCTTAATGGTAAAAATACCACTAAATTATCGGTTAAAGAGCAGGCCAGACTTCGAAGGAATGAAATAGGATTCATATTCCAGAGGTTTAATCTCATGTCTCAGCTCACAGTCCTGGAGAATGTCATGCTACCCATGATAAAAGAAGAATCCCAAAAAGCTAAAAAAATAATAGACCTCATGGGATTAAATGGAAAACACGATAAACGCCCTGGACAACTTTCAGGAGGAGAACAACAGCGTGTAGCAATTGCCAGGGCTCTTATAAATGATCCCTCAATTATCTTGGCTGATGAACCAACAGGAGAACTTGATACCCAGAATGCAGATTCAATAATGCAAATACTTCAAGATCTAAATCAAAACAAGGGTGTGAGTATTGTAATGGTCACCCACAATCCAGATGCAGCGGATTTTGCCGATGAAGTTCTCCATATGCGTGATGGTATCCTCACCAGCCCTAGAAATTAAAATAACCAAGTAATTAAAATAAAATTTTAATTATTTTTTTTTATTTTTTTTAACATCTAACATAATTAATACAACTGTATAGTTATCTTTTGAAACTGTAGGTTAATTATTAGAATTTAAAGAGTCTCCTAATTAATTGTATATAATTTGGAGGGTATGATTTGGGAATCAAATGTAAAAACATGGTGTGAATTTCGGAAAAACTTTTTTTAGTATATTTACATTACCTATTACTACAGCTAATGTGTATTTCTTAAAAAGATTGGGTTTCCATTAGGATAATCGCCAATATTTAATCACAGCCCATCATTTAATACTGCGGCTATTACCAAATCTATGAGGTTTAAAAGATGTTATTCGGATCACCAGACTTATTAACCAGTTTCATTGTAATTATAACTGTTATACTGGGATTTGGAACTATTTTCCTGTTGTGTGGGCTTATTTATATTTACTGGGGAAATTACAGGGAAACAAAATCAAGTTATGCCGTGGGTCTTTTACTGTTTGCATCAGCGCTACTACTTCAAAATATCTTGTTAACTGGAACTTACTTCATCAGCGTACTTAGTCACTGGTATGAAGGAATTGTAATGTTCGCACTTATTGTTTTTGAATTTATAGCGTTGTTAATATTGTTTAAAATCAGCTGGGAATGATGCTGGTATTGATAGTAGAGTTAGGGATCTTTCATGAAAAAGAAATTTCTATGGTGGTTAATTGTAGGCACTAAAGGTGGTAAAAACCGTGCCAGGATAATTAATGAACTTAAAGAAAGGCCTTACAATATTCATCAGCTTGCAGAAGTTCTTGAACTTGATTATAAAACAGTTCAACATCATATGGGAGTACTGGAAGAATCAGGTGTTGTAACATCCAGTGGGGAAAAATACGGAAGATTGTACTTTCTTTCCGATAAAATGGAAGAAAACTATGATACATTCCATGAGATATGGGCCCAGTTTCAGAAATAAATGGTCCCAATTTCAGAAAAATATAATGTATTCAACTTAAGCCAAGCAAAAATGTCCAGAAGTTTGGTTAAGTGGTTAAGTAGGTTAGTCGGGTTAAGTTTAAAAAAATGGCTTAAAACATTAAAGAGGTTAAAAGATGCTTTATATATCGCCAGAATTTATTAATATTATTATAATCATCAGTAAACTACTGAGCATTGGAAACATTTTCCTCTTAACTGGACTATTATATTTATACTGGAGAAGTTACCAGGGAATGAAATCCAAATATACCTTAGGATTGCTTTTCTTTGCATCATTCTTCCTTTTTCAAACAATTGCCTTGGCCATAGCACTTTTTTTAGTAAACTGGTTTATCACCGAGTTTTTCATTGTCTTACTGGAATTTGTCGGGCTTTCAATACTCCTAAAAATAAGTTGGGAATAAAGGGTTGGGAATAAAGTATTGGGAATATGAAGGTGGGAATACTTATTTGAGTTACGTATTTTTATTCCGAAATCTATGATTTTGGATGTTATATAAAACTCCTCAGCGTTAAAACTAGTATTTATAGAGTTTTTAAATCCATTACTTTAAAAATGTGCAGGATTCATGTAAATACGTTATAAAAAAAGAATAGTAAATTGATCAGTTTTTTAACGTTTAAACAGTTTAGAAAAGGTTTCTTCTGCTTCTTTCTCGGAGGCTATTCCCACGGCCACCATGTCTACAAAATCCGTGGATTTAAGGTAATCAAAGGCATCATCTGGTGTCATTATTCCTGCAGCAAGTACGTGCATGGTGATAATGGTTTTATCCAGTTTTTTGATGATTTCTCTGAACTGGGCTCTTTCATCGGGACCATAGGTATCACAGTCCATTAAATATCCCAGGCGGTTAAGGGGAACCATGTACATTTTGAAATCATTTATTAATGGAGATTCAAGGAGTTCCATGGTGGTTTTAAATGGATATTGGGTTATAAGGCCAGGCACTGATCCAGTATCCTTAATTGCATCCAGCTTTTCTCCAATCAAATTCCAGTCCCTCTGGTCGGTGATCTCCGGATCCACCAGCATGGCACTGACATCTAACTCAGATAAAAGATTTATATCCTCTTTTTCAGACTCTGGGCGGATGGTGGCTATAATATCCAGGGGAAAGCCCTGTTCACGTGCAATTTGCAGTGCCTCCACCACAGGGGGGTGGGGTATGAGTTGGATTCCTCTAACTCCCATCTGGTATGATCTGGCCATTATCTGGGCTATTGCCTCTGGGTTCCGGTAGAGATCCAGGAGGTATAGTCTGGATCTGTGGCCAAAGTGTGCTGCTCCGATAGAAGGAGATGTCCCCATTAAAGTGCGGGGGATCTGCTTTCCATCTATTTCAAGGTTACCTTCTAACATTTTATCCTTAGTTTAATTCTTTAGTTTAGTTTAATATCATTAGTTCTTAGTTATTTCTGAGAATTTCATAGTTTATTTCTAAGTTAATTTCGTATGATTTTTGGATTTGCAAAGTATTGTTGTTTATTCAACTTTGTGGGCCACAACTGCAGTTCCAAAAACCAGGATCTCCTGCATAACATCTGAAATATCGTTGGAATCATATCGAGCACTGATTATGGCATTGGCGCCCATGGCTTTAGCATGGTCTATGGCTCTCATCATGGCTTCGTCCCTGGTTTCTTCCATCATGCTCACATATTCCTTGATTTCCCCTCCGAACATGGAACGTATTCCTGCACCTATCTGTCCACCAACACCCCTACTACGGACAGTAAGACCATATACAAAACCCTTAGTTTCCGTAATTTCATATCCAGGTATGTAGTTCGAGCTCACAATAACATATTCATCCACTGAAACCATGATTAAACCTCCTAACACATCTATATTCCAATTTAGAAATTATTCCCAGAACTTTTCAATCCAGGGAACATTTCAAAGTTCATTGTTATAATTCATAGTGATTCTAAGATATATATTTATGCTCATTAGAAGCTCAAATCTTCAAAATTCACTTTAAAACTAGGGAAATTTGTTTAAATTAACCAGTAATTAGTTTAAATGTTTAAACATTAGTTGAAGTTAAAAACCATTTCAATAGTTAAGTTAAAAAAACCACTTCAATGAACAACTAAATTTAAAATTCATATGGTCATAATAGTGTTTATTAAAAAATATTTTATATTATAATTTTTTTTAGTATTAGGAGTTTCATAAAATTTTATATAATTTTTATAAATCTATTGAAATCCACAACAGATATTAAAATCCACAACAGATTTAAATCTACATTATACCTAATAAATAATTGAACGATAATTGAAATGCAGACAATTGAAATTGCATAATTAGATTTGTAATAAAAAATGGACAACGTGGATTAATATGAAGGTACTTATCGCTGATCAGATAAACCAGAAAGGAATCGAAGAACTGGAAGAGGTTGCAGAAGTAGTTGTGCGTACGGATATCACTCCAGAAGAACTGGTAAGTGACATCAAAGATTTTGATGCCATTGTTGTAAGAAGCAGGACCAAGGTAACCCGAGAAGTTATTGAAGCTGCCCCTCTTCTGAAAATAATTGCCAGGGCAGGAGTGGGTGTGGACAATGTTGATGTTGAAGCAGCCACTGAAAAGGGAGTAATGGTGGTTAACGCACCAGAATCCACTTCCATCACCGTGGCTGAGCACACAATGGGTTTGGTTTTATCCATGTCCCGGAAGATAGCCATTGCCGATAAATCAGTTAAGGAAGGTAAATGGGAAAAGAGCAGATTCATGGGAATGGAACTCAATGGTAAGATACTGGGTATCGTTGGAATGGGCCGTATAGGCAGTCAGGTTGTAGTCCGATCCAAGGCATTTGGTATGGATATCATGGTCTACGATCCTTACATCACTCCAGAAGCCGCCGCAGAACTGGGAGTAGAAGTGGTTGATCTGGATACCCTCCTTAAAAACGCCGATGTAATCACCATACACGTACCACTCACCCCTGAAACCAAGTACCTCATCTCCGAGCCACAGTTTAAAATAATGAAAGAGAATGCCATTATTGTCAACTGTGCCCGTGGAGGTATAATCAAAGAGGCAGATCTATACGATGCACTTAAAGCTGGTGAAATAGGAGGTGCTGCCCTTGATGTGTATGAAACAGAACCACCAAAGGATAACCCGCTTCTTGAACTGGACAATGTGGTCTTAACTCCACATATAGCTGCTTCAACTTCTGAAGCACAACGGGATGCTGCCATAATTGTGGCCAAGGAGATCAAGAAGGTTTTCCAGGGAGACTCCCCTAAAAATGTTATTAACATGCCGGTGATGGACCCTGAATCATTTCAACTGATCAAACCATTCTTTGGCCTAGCAGAAAAATTGGGAAAATTCCTGATTCAAACTGCCAAAGGCAACATAACTGAACTGAATATCACCTACTGCGGAGAACTGGCTGAGGTTCAAAAAAATGATATCATAACCCGGATGATCTTACAGGAAGTCCTGAACCCCATACTCACTGAACCAATTAACCTGGTAAATGCTCCTGGTGTGGCCAAAAACAGGGGAATAATAGTCATTGAAGGCAAAAGATGTGATTCTAAGGGTTTCAAAGACCTCATAAGTATTAAAATGAAAGCAGATGATAATGAGGTTAGTGTTGAGGGTGTTTTTGACAAGGAACCCAAAATAGTCATGATCAACGGCTACCAGGTGGATGTTGAAACTGAAGGAACCATGGTAATAGTCCGTTACAGGGACATACCTGGCATCATAGGTTCAATTGGAACAAAACTGGGTGAACACGGCATAAACATAGCTAAAATGCAGGTGGGCAGGCAGGCACCTGGTGGAGAAGCAGTCATGGTCCTTAAGGTGGATCAGAAGGTTTCAAAAGATGTGGAAGATGCCATTAAGAGCCTGGACCAGGTTTATGATGCAGTGGCACTTAACCTGTAATTCAACCTTTTGAAAAAGGTTGATCAAAACTTTTTTTTATTTACTACTTTTTTATTAAAATATTGAGAATTAAAATGAGAAATATATGGTGAGAAATGTTATTGGATTAGGTTATAAATTACTTAGAATAGTTTAAATCATTATATAATTATTAAATGACTCAAATTATTTTATAATTACTTAAATTATTTTATAACGGGTTATCTCACCAAATGAGTTATATCCAATCATACTCTCTTCAATGTAGGGTTCTGCGATTATTAAATGAAAATACCCATTTTTGGCGAACATTTGCAGATCTGCTGTAGATGGAGATGCACTGGGGCCCGGATGACTGTGCACTGAGCCAACGGTGCCAGTGGATAGGGGTATCATAAACGTATTTATAACTGCACCTTGATGGGATGTTTCACCAGCTGAAAAGACTAGACCATCAATTTTCAGGGTTTCATCTTTAATCTTACCCTCTAACATGGCTACAAATTCAAATGGATGAGCTTTTCGGGCGATTTGGATTATTTCTTCTACAACTTCCCGGTCAATAAGGATTTCCTGAAAGTTTTTATCTTTATTCCCAAGGACATGCCCTATAATTTTGTCCATCCATGTTTTTTTTTCAGTCATAATGGATCATTTTTTTATGTTTTAAATCCCAGTAACTTATAATCTAATAAATTAATAAGATTAATTCTCTAGATAAAACCTAATTCTTTATAAATAAGGTTAACTCATTTTGATTAGTTATTCAATCATTTTAACAGTGAATTTCCCCTGAAAAACTCCTCATCAAAGAGTGGAAGCTCCCAATCAACAAATATTTTCTTCCTTTGTGATATGACTTTTTCATGGGTCAACGGATTTAAACCCTCAATTTCAAACCCTTTTTTATAGATCCCAATCCCCCTTCTCTGCCAGGTAGGCATATGAGCTATTTTAATGCCTTTTTCGAAGAGTAGGTCATGCAACTGGCTGCTTTTCTTTTTATGGAGGATTTTCATTGCTTCTTCCCGGGAATGGTCTTCTCTTAGTGTCCAGTATGAGTATCCATTCAGACAGTTCCTCCAGGATTCCAACTGCCTCCACTGGAAGTACTCCATCACTTTATCACGGGATAATGGAATCACCCTGGAATCAAAGGAAATAGGTTTCGTTTCGCTAATTTTTTCCTTGAATTCATCCTGCTCCATGATCTTACGGGTAAATGCTCCGCATAAGAAACTGGCCATAACTGAGTCTATCTTTTCCACCCTGCCTGCGAAGGGTATTTCTCCCAGTAGCAGGTTAACTTCATCGGAAAACACATATGCAAGTTTGGGGCTGAACTCCTGGAAGAGCAGACGAGCTGCTTCAGAAATTATCCGAACAAATTCGGGGTCGTATGGTTTTTCAAATTCCAGTTTACGAGATAACTGTGAGAAATTCCTACCGTCAAGTCTAACCACAGTAGGGGAAGTGAAGGGAACCTTTAAACTGGAAAATATTTCATATTCTTTCATTTAATCAGTTAAATTCTTTTTTATCAGAAAATATATTTTTTTTAATAGATTATTATGAATCTGATTCTAGTAAACTAACAGATCCTATTAAAATTATTATATTAATTATAAATTAAGGTATGGATGCCTTAATACTGATTTGTGGAGTATAGGTTAGGTAGTGATCTGTGTTGTATCATGGTAAAAATAGATTTTTATAAAAATTTTTTATAAAATCAATTTCTCTCGGAAATCAATTTTATAAAAAAATGGATTTAAGTTCCTACTATCAATGAATTTAAGTCCATATCAACGAATTTAAGTCCCTAAAGTAAATGAATTTAGGTTCTTACCATCAAATGAGTTTAAGCTACTAATCTCAATAAATTTAAGTCCCGACCAGCAGATTTTCATTGAGACTGTTAAGTAGTTTAATGGCTGAATATGCGGCTAAAACACTGGTTTTAGGGTTCATAGAACATCTGAGGTTACGAGTTGTGGTACGGAATTCTCCAAAGTCACCCACCACTTCTAATTCGTGTATGTTCCGGTCTACCTGGGGGTCTGCTATGATCTTAACGTCAATCTCTTGACCCGCAGCTATACTTACTGTGGCTGCTACATTGATATTCAGAGGGAATTTCTTAACTGCTTCACTGGCTTTACCCTCATAGAGTATGGTCTCTTTTTCGGTGGTGATTCCCAGTGAACGCGGTGGTTTCCGGGTTACCAGTGTGATTCGTTCAATTTTACCTAAAGATGCAGTTTTAATCCCGTCCAATCCAACAATTGCTCCTGAAGGGGCATATATTCTGCAATTGTTCTCTTTAGCTAATTTTTGCAGTTTTGACCGGACTTTAACATCCATAAGCCCCCCTACACTCATAACAATTACATCCTTACCTGCTTTAAGGATGGGAGGGACCATTTTTTCAACTGCCTGGGGAGAAGCAGCTTCAATCACCAGGTCAACGTGGTTAAGCATGTCTTCCATGTCCAGGACCACCCGGCCATCTACCTGGGAGGCCAGATTCTCGGCTCTTTCCATGTCCCGGTCGTAAAAAAATTTGATTTCAACGCCAAGCTTTCCTTCCATGGCAAAATTAGTAATTATATTAGCTATGGCGCCGCATCCAAGTATGCCAACCCTCATTTAAATCTAAGTCTCCGCACTGGCAGGTACTGCTGTTTCTTTTATTTCTGGACTAATGAGTAAAATATCTCCTACTGCCTGAACCCTGTCGTAAGGTATTTCAATGGTTCCTTCTTCTCTAAGAGGTCGTATTTCATCCCCTTCAGGAACTATCCGTATGCTTTTAGTTATAACATCTTTAATACCCACACTTTTTTTGTCAGGATTTGTGGCAACGGCTTTCAGGGTTGAAACCCTGCCTTTTTTGATGTTTAAGATCACGTCCTGGATGCGTCCCACGTACTTTCCACGGGTGGTATACACATCTAAGTTGTACAGATTCGTTAATTCCACCATATTTCCACCTCTCATTTTTTGGCACTTGCCCTGGTTTATCAAACTCATCTTAATACATCTCAGGGTGTACCGTTAACTAAATTAAATTAAACCCTTCCCTGTACTTAAATATTTCGAAATAAGAAGGTTTTCTCAGATAAATTTGGGGCAACACCTAAATTCCGGGGTCCTTTCTGGTATCATTCAACATATTATCCGGAGATAATAATTCATGAACTCCAGAGAATCATTAACCAGAAATATAAGAACCTAATCTAAACTTAGTGAAAAATTAATTAAGTCAGGAAGATTTAATGGGTAAGATCTTAATCATTTAGTCATGGTATGTCATTTAAATCATGATCTATTTAAGATGGGATAATCTGATAAGAAATCTGTAAGATAATTTGATACATATGGAATTATAATTTTTGAAAGATTATAACTTAAAAATTTACTAAAAAGAATTCTATTGATTAAATTATGTTGATTAATCTAATATGTAGGTGCTCTAATGTGGGATACTAGTAAAGATTACCGGCTTTTAGTGGCAGAAAAATCAGTTGAACTTTTCCTGAGAGCTGTTGAAGGAGCTAACTTCAAAGGAAAATGGAATAAAAAACAGGCATTGCAGACTGCCCGGAAAATGACATCAGAAATACAGACACTATATTATTCATACCTGGAACCATCAGAAATGGCTAAAACCCCCCAAATAGGTTTACTGGAAACTCAGGCAATGGAAATAGTTGAAGCCCTGGGAGGGGAATCATGGCACAGGCAATTCCTGGAACTGGCTAATCGTGAAGAGAAAGAGAAACTGGAGGAATCCCTGGCCAAGATCAAATTTTTCCTAAACACCATTTCTGGTCTGGTTAATCGGCTCAGCCTGGGACAGATCAATGACCCGGTGATAGGGATAGATATTAAAAAAGGGGAAATTTCCAGCGTTTCCAGACATCCTCATGCAGATCAGCTCCTGGTGTGCAATGTTAACCTGCAGGAACGAGCTCTTACTGTGGTAACCAATGATTTAGACATTAAAGAGGCTAATCAGGTTGCAGTTGCTCTGCTTCCTCCAGAAGTATTCATGGGAATCACCAGTGAAGGAATGTTTTTAGGGGTTGATGGTGTTGTTTTGAAGGATGTGAAAGGAGACTTGGGAAAAATACCACATGGCATTCCACTCAAAGCAGTGAACGAGACTAGAAATCTTGTTGAAAACTTTTTACAGTGATTCCTGGTTTTTAACAGTGATGCAAGTCTTTATTTTTAAGCTGTTTTACTTCCCGCCCTTTTTTTTAATCATACCGCCCTTTTTTAGTTATCCTACCCTTTTTCAATTATTCTAAGGGTTTTTAATTATACACTTTTTTACTTATTCTTAATTTATCCCGAAAATACTACTTGAAAATGGAAAATTAGTCTTAGTGGTTCTGGAAAGATCAGCCAATAACTACCATTTTGCTGCGGGTCATGTCTTCAACCGCATATTTAACTCCTTCCTTACCCATACCGCTCATTTTAAATCCTCCGAAGGGCATGTTATCTGTTCGGAAGGTGGATTGTTTATTTATTAACACAGAACCTGCCTCTATTTCTCGTACAGCTTTTTTGGCGTTTTCTATGCTACTGGTGAACACACCTGCCTGTAATCCATAAGGTGTACTGTTTGCAACTTTAATAGCTTCATCCAGGTTTTTAACCCTTATAACTGGAGAAACCGGGCCAAAAGTTTCTTTTTGTACCAGTTCCATATCTTTCTGCACATGATCCAGAACTGTAGCATCGAAAAATGCACCTTTCCTCTTACCTCCACAGAGAAGCTGGGCACCATTGTCAATAGCATTATTAACAGCCTTTTCCACATGGATGGCAGCATTTTCATCAATAAGTGGCCCCATTTCCGTTTCAGGATCCATTGGGTTCCCAATTTTTAACTTTTTGCTGCGGGATACCAGATCTTCTATGAACTGGTCTGCAACATTCTCATGGACTATAATCCTTTTAACTGCAATACAAACCTGCCCTGCATTGAGGTAGGAACCACCCACTGCTCCCATAACTGCTGCTTCCAGGTTAGCATCATCCATAACCACAAGGGGGTCGTTTCCTCCCAATTCCAGGGTTAACTTTTTCATGCCTGCTTTCTGGGCAATGGAAAGACCGGTAGGGACACTTCCAGTGAAAGATATTTTGTTAACTCTGTCACTGGTCACAATTTCATCCCCTAAAACACTACCACTGCCAGTGATGGCATTCACCACTCCATCTGGTAAGTGTCCATCCATTATTTGTGCAATTTTAAGTGCTGCCAGGGGAGCTTTGCTGGAAGGTTTGAAGATCATAGTGTTTTTAGCAGCCAGTGCAGGGGCTATTTTATGTATGGCCAGATTCACCGGGTAATTGAAGGGTGTTATGGCTGCAACTACTCCTAACGGAATTTTAATAGTGAAACCAAACGCACTCCTTCCAGCAATGGCCGCGTCCAGGGGAATCGTTTCTCCATGTATCCTTTTTGATTCTTCAGCAGCCATGATCAGAGTTTGCAGGGACCGATCCATTTCTACCTTAGAATCACGAATTGGTTTACCCGTTTCAAGGGTGATGAGTTCGGATATTTCCTGATGCTTTTCCTTTAAGTCCTGATGAATGTCATTTAATATTCTGGACAGTTTACGTGAAGACATTTCATTCAGGGACTTTTTTGCTTTGTTAGCAGCATCAATAGCAGCACGTGCATCTTTCGCATCGCCCACTGGAACTTCATCCACAGTCTGGTTGTTGAATGGATTTATAACGGCTATTTTGTCTTCTTTATCAATTAAATTTCCGTTTATTAACATTTTCATGTTATTTGCTCCCAGAAATAAAATTTCAGTAAAAAAATAGTTTTTAAAATTTTCAGGATGATAAATATTCAAATTTTTTTGATTAAAGTTGTTAGTTATTTAACATACTTCATCTGTTATTTAACATCCTTTTATCCGTTTTCTACCCTTTTAAGAGTTCATATTAAGTCTTGTTCAGGGTTTTGTTTATTTGTGTGAGGTTGCCATTGACACTATTCATTTCACTGCCACCGTTGAGGCTGCTTCCCACACCACTAACGTAGTTCTTATAAACGATGATTGCCACCAGGACGATTACTATGATTCCTCCCAGGATCAGCACGTATTCTGCAGAACTTTGGGCTGCTTCATCTTTAACTATTCCCATTTCTATTATTTTCATAGAAACACTTCCTATTTAAATTCCCAAAAGTAGATGAGGTGCAAAGGTTATGACCACATAGAATAGGCCGTATGACACGGGAACAAGGACGAGTGCGAATTTAACACCTTTCTTTGCACTACCATAAAGTACGATCCCCATTAAAATACCGGCAATTATGGAGTGGATGATAATGTATCCTGCAGCTCCGATGGATGCAGCACCTAATAAAGGATTGGGTTTTCCTAAAGATTCAATGAAAGCCGAATATGACATAGCCATCCCCAGTGCAAATGGAGCAGCAATAACTGCTGCTATTAACAGAAACATTACTGACATCATTACATTGGCTCTACGTTCTCTCTGTAATGCCAGAATAGCTCTTAAATCTTCTGCAACTGTTTCAATAACATCTGCAAGGCTACCCCCAACTCTCCTACCTTCAATAATCATTCTAAATGTTCTATCCAGTGTTTTGGATTTCAAACGTTCGCCCATCCCCAGAAGGGCATCCTCAAAGGTACTTCCTATTTTTATTTCAATTACTGCTCTTTTTAATTCATCAGTTAAAGGACCTTCTCCATGTTTGGATATGTCTTCCATTGCTGTTTCTACACCCACTCCGGATCGTAGGAGTGAGGCGATCTGTCTTAAGAAGTCAGGAGTTCCCTGTTCAATGGAATCCACTCTCCTTTCCATCATGAAAAAAATCCAAATTAATATAATGGCTCCAGGAGCAATCAAACCAAGAATAAAACCTATTACTGGATTTGAACCCAATACGGTAAATGCTACCAAGGCTATAATACCTAAAAATATTCCTGCACCAAAAATCAGAGTTAAAAGATCAGAGGCCTTAACATAAGTCCCGGAACGAATCAGAATTTCCTGCATTCGAACCAGGTATTTGTCTGGAAAAATATTATCTATACTATTGGATATGGGGGAAAGTGCAGAAGGTATGATGGCCATTTTTTCACCTTTATTGTTATGCTGGTATATTTGTATGGCTTTATTAGTATATTATTGTCCTGTATATAATATATTATATTCTAATTTATCTTATACAATATAATAGTATACTATTACCCTATTTTTACTAATTCTATTGAAATCAACTAAATTAGAAAAATCTTCAGTGTTTTTTAGGCGAAAATTTTCCGGGGTAAGTTGGTTAAAATTTTAGCCTGGTTTTTGACCAGAATCATATCTTCAATTCTTACTCCAAATTTCCCTTCAATGTATATTCCAGGTTCAACAGTCACTATCATTCCTTTTTCAAGTTTTTCATCACTTTTAGGGGATAATGATGGTTTTTCATGAATTTCAAGACCTACTCCATGCCCAGTAGAATGGATGAAATTATCTCCGTACCCATAGTCTTCAATAACATTTCTGGCTACCTTATCAATATAAGATGCTTTTACACCAGGTTTTATGGTTTCAATGGCCTTTTTTTGGGCTTCTAAAACTATGGAAAGAATTTCTTCTTCCTCTTCAGTCTTAATTATGGTTCGAGTAGTGTCCGATGCGTAATTCTGGTAAAATGCACCCCAGTCTATCATTACAGGGCTTTCCACCATTTTGGATGTGGTAGAAGCATGGGGGAGGCTTGATCTTGGCCCTGAAGCCACAATCGTTTCAAAGGAAGGTCGCAGAGAACCTGCAGATCTCATGTTATATTCCAGCTGCGCTGCCAGGTTATCCTCAGTCACTGAAAAATCCAGATCTTTAAAGGAGTCTTCAGCAATCTTGATGGCTCCTTTAATCTTTTTAATCTCATCTTGGGATTTGATGGTGCGTAAACCTTCAATGATTTCGGTGATTTCTATCTGGAAATCTTTACATAATTTTTTACATGTTCCCACAGTCATGGAATTTTCAACACCCACCTTTCCGGACACAGTTTCCGTTAATGTTTTTTTAATGTCACTCATGGATTTGAATTCCTCCACATGCACTGTGGATTTTTGACTGGCCTCTTCTGAGTCTAATTTTGAGGTTAAAAATACTGGTTCTTCGTTTAAAATTAAGACTGAAGTGCTTGAAGGCATAAAACCTGTAACGTAAGCTATGTTTTCAGGTTTAAGAATAATTAACGAGTTAAGATTTTCATGGTCTATTTTTTCTATTATTCCATCTATTTTCATAGGATAACCCTGCAAATGATTTAAAATACTTTAATTACATTATATTGGTGTATTCAAATTTAATTTGAAATTCAATTTAATAAATACTCCCTAAAAAATATATCTTTATCTTCAAATCATTAATTTTTCAATTAATTTTGAATAATAATATTAGGCTTTAATAATATTATCATTAATCTTCCGTGCGAGTTTTTCCATTACTTTCACTGGGATTTCTCTTTTTTTGGGAAGTGGAATGTATCCAAAATCAGGATCCGGGAAACTGATCCCCTCAAAATGCACGGGTTCCTGATAACGTGGTATGAAATGCCAGTGAATTTCTGGATTAGGATTTTCATTCCTGAAAACTGAATTTTTAAAGCAACTCCAGTTGTAGAGAGTGGGCTGGAATGTTTGTGTTAATGATTCTTCCAGTTTTTCCACTACCTGTGCAAAATCAATCCATTCCTCGTTATTTACCTGGGAAAGATCTCTGCAATGTCTTTTAAGAGCCACCACGCAGGTTCCGAGATAACGTTGACTGGGTGCTAAATACACATTCCAGTGGCTTGTTTCCCATAAAAGTTTCCCATATCCTCCTGCTATTTGGCAGTATTCACAAGTTGAATTCGTGGAAATCACCATTAATTGGGATAGTTTTACAAAAAAATTATTTTGTCTAATTTAAGCCAGTAATGTTGTTAAATACCATTTTTTATAGGTAATATTGATCTTATTAATATTACTCTTATTAATAATTGGTATTGTTAATAATATTATAATGTTTGATGAATGATTATGATTTGGGAAATCATTTATAAATGAGGAGAGATTCTTTAATATAATTATGGTTAACTTCACATCCCATGAAATCAGGGACATATTAATCTCCATGCTGGTCATTGGAGGAGTTTTTGCTTACGTATTCAGAAACATTAATCAGGGAGACTTCATATCACTCATCCCAGTCACACTTGTTGCAGTGGGCTTGGGCTTCGTGTTACACGAACTGGCCCATAAATTTGTGGCAATAAGATATGGGTTTTATGCGGAATATCGGCTCTGGGTTGAAGGATTGGTTCTGGCTGTAATAACAGCAGCCTTGGGATTTGTATTCGCTGCTCCTGGTGCTGTTTACATCCATGGGCAGTACATCTCCAATGAAGAAAACGGAAAAATATCCATTGCCGGACCATTAACCAACATAGCACTGGCTTTAATATTCTTCGTTTTAATCCAATTCGTATCATTCTCACCCCTATTGATACTAGTCTGCAGTCTAGGATTCACCATTAACAGCTTTTTAGCATTTTTCAACCTGCTCCCGATTTCCATATTAGACGGAGCGAAAGTTTTAAAATGGAATCCAGTAATATGGGTTGTTACCACAGGAATAGCTTTTATAATGATGGCTTACCCCTATATTTTATCTTATATGCTTTAATGCATAGTATAATCCAATCAAGCTCTTACAGTATGATCAAACTTTCATATACAGTAAGAATATCTGACAAAGAATATCAATCATTAATCAAACTCAGTAGATGATTAAAATGTTCAAAGAAATTCCTGTAAAATATTTTAAAGGCACCCACCGTTGCCGTGACCCTACAGAAACCATAAAAAAGGTAGAAGAAAAGCTTTCTGTTGCAGGGGTTACCAGAATAGCGGAGATAACTCACCTGGATCGTATTGGAATACCAGTCTATTCTGCAATCCGACCCGGTGCTGCAGAAGGTGCGGTGAGTATTTATGCAGGGAAAGGAGCTACCAAACCACAGGCCAAGGCATCCGCAATGATGGAAGCTTTTGAAAGGTATTCTGCTGAACAACAGGAATCTGATGATGAAAAAATAGTCTGTGGTTCTTTCAAGGAAATGGATGGAGGTATTGATCCCTCCTCATTGATATTACCCACTTCATTAAATGTAGATGAAAAGGAAATTGATTGGGTAAAAGCCGTCAATGCTAAAACTGATACAGAATGCATGGTACCAGCCAATGCAGTTTATCATCCCTACCAATCAACTATTAATGGATATTCTCTTTTCAAATCAAGTACTAATGGTCTTGCATCGGGTAATGTTTTAGAAGAGGCAGTTTTCCATGGTATAACTGAAGTAGTGGAAAGGGATGCCTGGAGCATTTTTGAAGCCTTGCGCCAGCCAAAACGCGAAGTGAATTGTGAAGGCACTGATAATTCTCTGATAAATGATGTTCTATCCAAATTTAATAAGGCAGGGGTGGATGTTAAGCTGGTTGATCTCACTGCCGATGTGGAAATAACTACCATGGCTGCAGTATCAGATGATACAGTACTCAAAGACCCTGCACTCCTAACTCTGGGTGTGGGAACTCATCTTGACCCTGAAATTGCAGCTCTTCGGGCTTTAACTGAAGTGGCGCAAAGTAGAGCTACCCAGATCCACGGTACACGTGAAGACACCACCAGGGCAGTGTTCATGCGTAAAGCAGGATATCAGCGTATGAAACGGATTAACAAGCACTGGTTTGGAGAATTCCAGGATAGTGTCAACATTTCGGATATTAAAAGTAAGGCAAAAAGTTCGTTTAAGGATGATATTGAAACTTCCCTGAAACTCCTGGATAAATGTGGGTTTGATAAAGTGTTATACACAGATCTAACCCGGCCTGAAATTGAAATTCCAGTAGTGAGGGTTGTTATTCCGGGAATGGAAGTTTATTCAGTTGATACAGAAAGAATTGGGAAAAGACTCCGCCAGTAAATGATTATTCGTAAGTGATTAGTATTTTTAGAGTAGTATTCTTAGATTAATATTCTCAGATTCTAGCTTTTAGAAAGTGAAGCAGGATTTTAGAGTTTTAAAACAGGAAGTTGTAATGGTGATTAATTAAGGTGTAATGAGTAAGTAGAATGGAGATAGATTAAGGGAAATTAAGGTTATTGATAAGTGTAATGGGGATAGATTAAGGGAAATTAAGGTTATTGATAAGTGTAATGGGGATAGGTTAAGGGATATTCTTATGTTGGATTGTTGATATTTACTTTGTTGATAATAGGATTTTTATAATTGTTTTCTATTTAATTGGACATAAAATTAATTTAATTAAAGGATTTAATAAATTTAAATATGGAATATTGTATTCCTTTTGATTTGGTGGAATAAAATGAAACAAGTTATTGTAATGAGAGCCGATTTGAAAATGAGTAAGGGTAAATTAGCTGCCCAGGCGTGCCATGCAAGTTTAGGGGCATATAAAAAGGCTGATGAACGAGTTATAAGAGAATGGGAATTGGAAGGTGGGAAAAAAGTAGTTGTTCAGGTAAAAAGCCAGGAAGAACTATTTGAAGTTTATCAACTGGTAAAAGCAGCTGAAATTCCTAGTTTCCTGGTAACCGATGCAGGACACACCGAACTTCCTCCATCCACAGTAACCGGCCTGGGAATAGGGCCAGAAAAGGATGAAAAAATAGATAAAATAACTCAGGATCTTAAGTTACTCAAATAATTATAAGATCATGTAACTTTTGATTGTAATTTTTATAAAAATAGATAAATCCTGTTTTTAAAAATTAATTCATGCTTTAAATAATATTAAAGGAGAATTATATGATGGAATGGGTGGTTAAAATCGGTGGAAGTCTATTTCCCCACTATTCAATCAATTTAGCTCAACAATTGGTGGGTGAAGATGTTTTGATAATCTGTGGAGGTGGTCAGATGGCCAACCAGATCAGGGAATACCACCGTGAATTGAATTTTTCCCCCACTGCCAGTCATAAAACTGCTATTTTATGTATGGATATATTGGCAATGCTCCTGGCTGACAAGGTTAAAGGAGCAGAGGCAGTCAAATCGTTAGAAGAAGCTAAAAATGTTCTGGGTGAGGGAAAATTACCAGTTTTAATCCCATCAATGCTCCTTGAATATCTGGATCCACTGGAACACTCCTGGAGGGTAACCTCTGATTCCATCTCATTATACCTATCAGATCTGCTTGATGCGAAACTATTAATAACCACGGATGTAGATGGTATATACACACATAGACCATCACTGGATGGCGCCCAATTCATCAAGGAAATTAGTGCAAAAAAACTTCTAAATTTTGGTGAAACATCACTAGATGAGAGCTTTGCTGAGCTTTTACTTAAATATAAAACCAGCACTTATGTTGTTAATGGCAAACACCCCGAGAGGGTTCTGGCCATATTAGACGGGCGAAGCTCTATAAACACGTTTATCGGAGGAGATTGAATGGAAAAAATAGAATGCACCTCATGCAAACAAGAAATATCACCTGTAGAAACTTATGTGAAATTTGAATGTCCTGAATGTGAAGAAATACTCTACCGCTGTCAGAAATGCCGAACCTTCGGCCATCTTTATCAGTGCAAGTGCGGATTTAAAGGCCCATAATTATTAAGGACTATTTAAAGATTATTAAGGACAATTAAGATGATTTTATGTGCCTTAATATGGAATAAATCCTTAAATAATTATCTTTAAATCTAATTTCATTAATCTAAAAAAACTGATTTTACTGGCCTTTAGCTTTTACTGGCTTTTATCAAGATTGGTGATCTATATCCATAGATTATAATCCCTTCTCGAAGTAGGTGGTTTGGGTTTATGTCACTCAATTCAGGTATGAGTTTAAGTTAAATCAGGTCTAGGTATATTTAATTTAACATTCAAATTTAGTTATAGAAAAGATATCCCAGGGATTTTAACATCCTTGGAATTCAATTAATTGGAGGAATTAAGATGGGAGAAGTAGTTGCAACCATAAAATTAATGCCAGAAAGTCCCGAAGTGGATCTTGCTCAGTTAAATGAAAAAGTTACTCAATCAATACCTGAAGGAACTGAGCTACACAAAATTGAAGAAGAACCAATAGCTTTTGGTCTGGTAGCTCTCAACGTAACAGTAGTGGTTGATGATGGTGAAGGTGGAACAGAAAAAGCTGAAGAAGTCTTTGCTCAGATCGACGATGTTGCCAGTGTGGAAGTTGTGGACGTACGCCGGTTAATGTAAACTAATTTAATGAGCATTTCATTTACTTAGTTTAATGGGAACCTATTTTTCCCCAAAACCTTTTTTTAATCAAAACTATCTTTTTTAGAAGAATCTCGTAATTGTCATTTTTAGAATTTACTATTTTAGAATTCATTATCATCTCTTTTAGAATCGATAATTTTTTTTAAAATTTATCATTGTCTTTTTTAGAATGAATAATGCTCTTTTTAGAATTAAAGACTGTATATTTAGATTTTTTCTCTGGAATTTTATCCATTTTTGCTCATTTGTATTCTTCTGTCATTTTTTCATGGATTTTGCCAGTTTAATTCACCTGGTTTTAGATAAATATATTAATACTATTTACATAATTAATAATATTAATAATTCAATCAACATTTTCTTAATAAATAAGATTAATGGGTAATGGATGTGTTTTGAGTGTTTGATATTCTATTAGCCTGCATCATTGGAGTTTTATGTGGTGTTGTGACTGGTTTAATTCCTGGAATCCATGTAAACACTGTTGGGGCATTTGTTTTCTCGGCATCGCCCTTTTTACTTTACTCCTATTCACCGGAAGTTCTGGCGGTTTTTTTATTGTCAATGTCCATTTCCCATGCGCTAATGGAGTTTATCCCTTCAATGTTTTTGGGAGTGCCTGAAGAAGGAACTGTGCTTTCAGTAATGCCTGGACATCATCTCTTACTTCAAGGAAGGGGAAAAGAAGCCATACGTCTGGTTTCATTGGGTGGGTTTGGGGCCATGATCACAACTATACTTCTTTTACCTCTTTTCATGGTGGGATTACCTCCATTATATGGATTTTTAAAGCCATATATCTGGATTATACTGTCAGTGGTGGTGGTTTACATGTTAATACGCCTTAGCAGGGATTGGACTGCATTGATCTGGTCTTCAATTTTATTTCTTTTCTCAGGGATCATGGGATGGACAGCCCTTAATTCTCCATTATCTTCAAGTGTTTCGCTTTTATGTCTGTTTTCAGGCCTTTTTGGGGTAAGCACCCTGCTTTTTAGTCTTTCCCAGAAATCTATCTTACCTCCCCAAAACCGGCACCATCACCTTGAAATTGATGGAGATATTATTCGAGGGATATTCGCTGGAGGAATTGCAGGTAGTATCCTGGGATTTTTACCTGGAATGGGACCTGCACAGGGAAGTCTTCTGGCCCAGGAATTAAGTGGTAGCTCAGACACCGGGAGTGAAAGGGAGGGATTTCTAGTGGCCATGAGTGGGGTAAATGTATCAGATGCTCTATTTTCCCTGATAGCAATCTACTTAATTGGTAACCCGCGTAGTGGGATCGCAGTTTACGTTAACCAGCTGTTACAGGGGTTAGATTTCAATCATCTCCTGATCATGATCTTTTCGTCTGTAACTGCAGTATCCATTTCACTGGTGCTTTGCATAAAATTAGGGGACTGGTTCAGCAATTCAATAGAAAAAATAAATTATGAAAAACTATCCGGGGTGGTTATAATCTTTATGAGTTTTCTGGTGGTTCTTTTTGGAGTGATGGAACATGCAAACCTCCTTTTTGTCCTGGTGACCTACGTAACTTCAATTGCTCTAGGATTACTCCCCCATTATCTTGATATTAACAAATCCAACCTTATGGGTGTTCTAATTGTTCCTGCAATTGTGGTTTACATTGGAATGGGTTAATATGGATTCACAGCACCCTTAAATGATCACAATTTCTTCACAAATGCCCCTGACAGCTTCGGTAAATGTGGTGGTATCTACTCCGGGGAATGTATCCACCACACAGATGTCGAATTTTTCTTCTAAAACCGATGCTAGTTCATTCACATCCAGGCAGTATACATCCCATGATTCACCCCGTGCTATGAGTCCCTTTTTACAGTCATAAAAGTCTACTGGAAACCCATTAACTTCTAGATTAAGGGCAGTAGTGCGGGCAGCAGGGTACCAGAGGTCATTGAAAACCACTCTACTGGCACCTTTCTTAAGAGATGCGATTCCCAATGTTCCAGGACCACAGGTACAGTCTAAAACTTTGGGATTTTCATATTTACCCATCACTTTATTTAGGGTGGAAATTTTGGGAGATACTGGTTGGGGAAATTCTATATGTATTTCACCCTGATGCTTGTAGATGAGAAGAGTCCCTTCAGAGGTTTGCACCAGGTCGCAGCGCATATCACAGCCAGCAAGGAGTTTATACTCATTTGATGATAATTCATTGCCTTTAATTCCAACTGTGTCTTTAATATCTCCTTTAAGTACACCTTTAACTTCAGGAACTTCTGCCAACACTCGTGTTGCACATTTATCATTGAAATCCGGGGATAATACTACTAAAGTGTCTTTTGAAAGGTAGGGTGCATGTTGAAGTGGATATCCAGGTGTTATTAATGGAATGCATGTATTTCTAAGGGTAGCTTTTTCAGTTTTCAATCCTTCTTCCTGCATGATCAATAAGATGTGAGCTATTACCAGGTCCAGGTGGCGACGACCACAGGAACATTTTCCCCAGTTTGCATCTACCCTTTGATTAGGATCAATCTGTTCAATGAATGGTTTGAACTTCTTGAAATTCCATTCTGGACAGTTATCACAGGGAGAATAAATATATCCAATTTCTTCTAAGACTGCAGGAGGTTTTTTTATACATTCTTGGTTGCATCTGCACTTTATGTCCATATACTTAAATATTTGATACTTTATATAAATAATATTAAGCTAATCTAATAATAATGGAATAATTTAATCATGTATGGTCATATTACCTATGGGCAGATAATCTAACTAGTAAAATATGTGAGAAAATGAAGGACAAACGCAAGGAAATACTGAAGGACCTTCTGGGGGAATTTGGTTCTGACGACGATCATGATAATGATTTAGCCGCAGAAGAGGAATATCCTTTACCCCGTGAGAAGAAGGTGTCTTCGGTTGTGGAAAAAGCTCCGGAAGAGGAAGAAGAATTCACCTTAGATAAAATAATGAAAAAGACACCTAAGCGTAAAAAAAAGGTTAGGAAATCTTCTGACGGGTTAAAGGCTGAAATAATAGAAGAAGGTCTTATTCCAAAATACAATGTGAGTGTCCCTCATTTTTCAGATAAGGAAGAACTGATTTTCAATGAAGTCCGGGAGAAACTGGTGGAAGTTGCGGTTGCCCAGGGTGAAGAATTTAATATTGACGAAGAATCATTCATTGGGGAAGTTAAACAATTCTTGAGGACCAGGGGAGTTCGAGATGTGGAAAGACTGGCCACACAGATCTCCCAGGTGATGTTGGGGTACGGGAAACTGGATCCTATGATCAAGGACGATGATCTAGAAGAGATCATGGTCATTGGTACTGGTAGTAAGGTATTTGTTTACCACCGTAAAATTGGGATGATGGTCACCAATGTGGTTTTTGAATCAGATGATGATATCCGGGCCATAATAGATGTTATTGCCCGGCAGGTGAATCGTCGTATTGACCAGCAGACACCCATACTGGATGCCCGTCTTAAAGATGGTTCCAGGGTTAACGCCACTCTCCCACCAGTTTCTGCTGATGGACCCACCCTGACCATCAGGAAATTTAGGAAAGACCCACTCACTGTGGTGGATTTAATCAACTTCAAAACCATGTCTTCCCACCTGGCAGGTTTCCTGTGGCTGTGTACCGATGGTATGGGTGTAAAACCATGTAACGCCATAATTGCCGGGGGTACGGGTTCCGGTAAAACCACCACATTGAACACCATTGCTGCTTTTGTGCCTCCAAGGGAACGTATTATAACCATTGAAGATACTCTGGAATTGCAGTTACCTCACTCTCACGTTCTGCGTATGGAAACCCGTCCCCCTAACATTGAAGGCAAGGGTGAACTTACCATGGATACCCTGGTAAAGAACTCCCTCCGTCAGAGGCCAGACAGAGTAATTGTTGGTGAAGTTCGTGGATCAGAGGCCATAACACTCTTCACAGCATTAAACACAGGTCACTCTGGAATGGGAACCCTTCACTCCAACACTGCACGAGAAACCATCACTCGTTTGATAAACTCACCTATGAGTGTGCCTAACATTATGATCCCTGCTTTGGATTTCATTATCATGCAGAACCGGATGTACCGTGCAGAAGGAGGATCTTTACGGCGTGTCACTGAAGTTGCGGAAGTAGTGGGGATGGAAGAGGGAAATGTACAGTTAAACCGCGTGTTTGAATGGAATAACGTCACTGATAAAGTGGAATATGTGGGAATTGCCAGTCAGACACTGCGTGACATGGCAGAAATGAGGGGTGTGAGCATTACCGAAATCGAAGAGGAAATAGAAAAAAGAAGGCTGGTACTGGAGTACTTGGCAGATAACAACATCCGTTCCATTGAAGAAGTAGGTCGGTGTGTTAACAGTTACTATAAAGATCCTGATGAAATGATGGATAGAATACTTTAAAATTAGGGGTTCAATTAATCTAATAATGTTGATTTAATTAGAGATTTAGATTGAATATGAAATTAGATTGAATAGAATTCAGGGGTTAAAGGAAAAGAGATTGATTTAATAACAATCAACAGATATTAGGTATAATGATTTATTGCATATAAAAAAAAGGTTTTGGTGAAATAAATGGTCTTTGGCGGCATTAAAAAGGTCTTCAACCGTATAGGAAATTTAACGGTTAACTCCAGCCAGAAAGTTGGTGGGGGTGTTCAGAAGGTTGGAGAAGGGGTTCAAAAGCCAGTTAAACGGATTCGGGAAGTTGAAAGGCCTAAAATTTCCAGGCCGGCCATTAAAAAAGAATCTCAAACTGATTTAAGTACATTTGAACCTTCTAAGTCTGTTTCTAAGACTCAATCTCCCCGTAAAGTCATTAAAAAGATGGGAATGGAAAAGGATGAAATTGAAATTTTCAGGGACCTCATTGACCAGAAATATGAAAGAAAAGAAAAACCTGAAGATGAAGATAAAGCCAAAAAAGCAGCTGTACACAAAGCTTCTCTGGAAGAGCTCCTGAAAGAGGAAGAAAAAGCAGGTCTGGATCCAAAACTCATTTTAATAATGGGTATACTTGCATTTGCAGTTATCTTCACAGTTATAGTGGTACTGGGATTCGGCGTGGAGATTGGACTGGTCTTTGGTATCATCATCCTGCTGATGACCATGTTCATTGTGTACATGCCCAAAATCAAACTGGGAGGTCGTTCTACTGCAGCTTCAAGAGAACTACCCTTTGCTCTCAGACAGATGGCCACAGAATTAAGAGCAGGAATAGGTTTGCACGACAGTATGCGTTCTGTAGCCATGTCTGGTTACGGTCCGTTGTCTGAAGAATTTGCCAGAGCCCTGGAAGAAATAAAATATGGGGAAACCACTGAAAAAGCTCTGGTGGATATGAGTGATAGAATCAACTCTGAAGGTTTAACCAGGGCAATATACCAGATCACTCGAACCCTATCCAGTGGAGGGGATCTGGCCAAAACACTGAGTGTAATTGCCGATGATACTGCCTATGAAATGAGAATGAAGCTCAAGGATTACGCCCAGAAACTCAACTCTTTCACCATGATCTACATGTTTGTGGCCATACTGGGTCCAGTTATTACCATGATCATGTTAATTGCCGCTTCTACAGTTATGGGGCCAATTGTGCCACCTATGCTATTAATAATAATGTATTTATTCTTATTCCCGGCTATTGTCGCTTTCATGGCATTTATGATAAAAAGGCTGGAACCAAAGGTATAAAACTGGAACCAAAGGGTATAAAACCAAATATATGAAATTTTCCTTAATAATCTCTGTTGGTTCGTGATGATTCCGGTTGTGAATATTAATACTTAAAATCATCTTTTTCTTTTTAAAATAATTTTAAATTGATTTTAAAGGATATTCTTCATGGAAATGGGCTCATTTTTTACATTTTTAATCACATTAATTTTTTAAGTATTTTATTTTAAAATAATTCATTAACAATTCTGCAGCTGACTGATCTACCCTTAGATTTATATATAACATGTGCTAATTGATAATTCCCAACAGGATCATGGTTTTCAGGATCATGGTTTTGAAAAGAAAAATTCTGGAGAAAACCTCTGATTTTTTTAGAAAATATTATTAAAGCATCACAAGTTCTTTTTTTAAATGACATTGGTTATGCACAAACTATATATGTCCTAATTTGTAGAAGAAAAACCATCATTATAAATCATTAATAATTCGGTGATTGTTGTGGCACCCAAACAAAAGTCTAAACTAAAAGATTTTAAGGATGATTTTTGGAAAACCAAGGATTTTGAAATTTCCCTTGGAGAAATTACTTCCATTGATGAAATTGCTGAAGAAAGAAGGGAAGTAGAAAGTTCCAAAGTTGAGGGACCTACTCCCAAACCTAATATAACTGATCTAAGATCATGGGATATGAAGTTAATGGGTAGATACGAGCCGTTCTATGCTCCATTCTGTGATATGTGTTGTTTATGTACCTTTGGTAAGTGTGATTTAACCAATAAAAAAGGTGCCTGTGGAATAGATGCAGCTGCTCAACAAGCTCGTATGGTTTTGTTGGCTAGCTGTATTGGTTCGGCATGTCACTCTGGCCACTCAAGGCATCTGGTTGATCACCTCATCGAAGAATTCGGTGCGGATCAGCCAATAGATATGGGTATGAACATCGATATTCAGGCACCTATCATGATGACTGTACTGGGTAAAACTCCCAAAAAACTTGGTGATCTGAAAGAAGCCATGGATTATCTTGAAGAACAGATGATACACCTTTTATCTTCATGTCACACAGGGCAAGAGGGAAAATCAATTGATTTCGAATCAAAAGCGCTCCATGCTGGACTGATGGATAATTTAGGTATGGAAATTGGAGACATTGCTCAAATAGCTGCTCTCAACTTACCTAAAGGGGATGAAGATGCTCCACTAATAGAACTGGGTGTTGGAACCATTGATGCAGAAAAACCAGTGGTATTATGCATAGGGCACAACGTGCTTCCTGGTGCCGGAATAATGGATTACATGGATGAAACTGGTCAGGAAGAAGACTTGGAAGTCTGTGGAATATGCTGTGCAGCCATTGATATCAGCAGATATAATCCACAGGCCAAGGTAGTGGGGCCCATATCCAAACAGCTCAAATTTGTTCGCAGTGGAGTGGCTGATGTAATAGTGGTTGATGAACAGTGTGTGCGTACCGATGTCTTGGAAGAAGCTCAGGCTAAAAACACGGCAGTAATCGCCACCACCGATAAAATCTGTCTGGGACTGCCAGACCTCACCAATGAAGATGCAGATAGAATAGTAAGTAAACTGGTCAACAAGGAAATAGAAGGGGCACTGATACTTGATCCGGCTAAAGTGGGAGAAGTAGCTGTAAAAACTGCTAAAATCCTATCTCCTGAACGAAAAACACTTAAAATGTTACCTGATCTCGATGAAGTCCAGAAATTAGCCTCGGAGTGTACAGAATGTGGTTGGTGCGTTAGAGTTTGTCCCAATGGTCAGCCAATGATGGATGCGGTTGTTAAAGCCAGTGAAGGTGATTTCTCCAAGTTCGAAGAGCTCTACACCAATGATATATGTTACACCTGTGGACGATGTGAACAAGAATGTGAAAGAGACCTTCCACTCATGTCCATGCTGGCAAAAGTCGGTGAAAAACTTTCTAAAGAAGAAAAATTCAACATAAGGGCTGGAAGGGGACCTGCACAGGATGTTGAAATCCGTAGAGTGGGTGCACCTATAGTGCTGGGAGACATACCAGGGGTTATAGCCTTTGTGGGATGTTCTAATTACCCTAATGGTGGCAAAGAAGTGGCTGAAATGGCCAAAGAGTTCCTGGAACGAAACTACATCGTGTTAACCACGGGTTGTGGAGCCATGAGTATTGGAGAGTACCGGGATGAAGAAGGAAAAACGCTCTACGAACAGTACAGTGGAGAGTTTGATGCCCGTGGTCTGGTTAACATGGGGTCATGTGTCTCCAACTCCCATGTAGTGGGAGCCACCATCAAGATCGCCAATATATTCGCCAAAAAACCACTGGAAGGTAACTTCGAAGAAATTGCCGATTACATCTTAAACCGTGTGGGTGCCTGTGGAGTGGCATGGGGAGCTTACAGTCAAAAGGCCGCAGCAATCGCCACGGGAGTTAACCGCTGGGGTATACCTGTTGTACTGGGGCCCCATGGATCTAAATATCGTCGATTGTACCTGGGAAGAGCAGATCAAACTGACAGCTGGAAGGTCAAGGATCTGCGTACCGGGGAGGTTATGGAAGGAGAACCTGCACCGGAACACCTGCTCTATGCTGCTGAAACCAAGGAAGAAGCCCTACCAGTAATTGCCAAATTGTGCATTAGGCCTACGGACACGCCTAAAGGCAGACAAATCAAACTCAACAATTATATGGACCTTTATAAACGTTACTTCGGTGAATTACCTCCAGATATTCATCTGTTTGTAAGAACTGAGAAAGATATTCCTATAACTTATAAAAAAGATGTTCAGAACATCCTGAAAGAAGTAGGATGGGAACCCCGAAAAGTGGCTCAGGAACCATCTTTAATGGGAATGGACGGTGATTAAATGGCTAATGAAAGAGTTATACCCTGGCAACCTACAGTAATTGCCGGACCAAAACAAGCATTACTGGTAACACCAGAAACTGCCGAACTCATGATCAAAAAGGCTAAAAGACCTCTTTTAATTCTTGGGCCTTTGGTTAAAGAAGATCCGGTCCTTTCGTATGCTACCAGAATAGCAGAAAAATGGGATCTTCCAGTGGTTACCACAGCTGATGCCTATAAACCTTTTAAGGATAAAGGCCTTAATCCCACTGCTTATGGTGTGGTGGAGATTGTTAACCTTCTTAAAGACCCTGAATGGCAGGGTGTAAGTGGTAAAGGTCAGCATGACCTGGCGATCTTCCTGGGATGTATATATTACATTGGTTCCCAGGGCCTATCAACACTCAAACACTTTGCACCTTATCTGAAGACATTGACTATCTGCAAATTTTTCCATTCCAATGCAGATGCATCGTTCCCTAACATGAAAGATGAAGAATGGTTCAATTATCTTGAAAAAATGGGTAAAGAGGATTAATCTTTAAAATATGGGGGGATAATCTTTAAAATTATCAGTCAATAAAATAACGAAGTTAAAATCACAGTCATAAAACAACAAAATATCAAATCAACGAAGTATGTGCTAAATTACATACATAAATCTGTTGTTTGATTAATTAACTGATTTGATTAGTATGAGATGAAAAGAGGCGTATTGTAAACGGAGGAATTGGATGTTTGAAGATATACCTGTTGATGTAAGCCCAATGTATGAGGGTGAACGTATCAGATCAGCCAACATGTTCGTGGAACTGGCAGGTCCCAAGTCCATGGGAGCAGAACTGGTGCAAGTCGAAGAAGACGTTGAAGATGGCAAAATTGAAGTTATAGGCCCTGAATTGGATGCCATGCAGGAAGGAGATATCCATCCTTTTGGGGTCCTGATTGAAATCCAGGGAGAACACTTGGAAAAAGAATTGGAAGGTGTAATTGAACGCCGAACTCATGAATTATGCAACTACGTTAAGGGATTTATGCACCTTAACCAAAGAGATGCTATATGGTGCAGGGTAAGTAAAGAAGCCCTAGCAGCAGGTTTCAAACTGGAACATCTGGCAAAAACTTTATCCATACTCTTCAAAGAAGAGTTCCCATTAATTGAATCCATTGCAGTCACCATTCTAACTGAACCAGCAATGGTGGAAGAATTCGTATCCAAAGCCAAAGAACAGTATCAAACAAGGGATGCAAGAGCCCGTGAACTCTCTGATGAAGACGTGGACGTGTTTTATGGTTGTGTAATGTGCCAATCATTTGCACCCACCCATGTCTGTGTGGTAACTCCTGACAGAACAGCCCTTTGTGGTGCTATAAATTGGTTTGACTGCCGTGCAGCAGCAAAAATGGATCCAGAAGGACCAATTTTTGAAATTGATAAAGGTGATGTTCTAGACGCGGTTAAAGGAGAATACAGTAACGTTAACACCACAGTAACCGAACGATCCCAGGGTACAGTTGAAAGAGTGTACCTGCACAGTGTGTTTGAATATCCTCATACTTCCTGTGGTTGTTTTGAGGCAGTTGCCTTCTACATCCCTGAACTGGACGGGATAGGAATTGTTGACCGTGATTTCCGTGGGGAAACACCATTGGGAATACCATTCTCAGCAATGGCTGGGCAGTGTTCTGGAGGTAAACAGGTAGAAGGATTTACAGGTCTTTCTCTGGAGTACATGCGCTCACCTAAGTTCCTACAGGCAGATGGGGGTTACGAACGGATAGTGTGGTTACCTAAGGAGATAAAAGATTCTCTGGAAGATTACATACCCGAAGACATCCGGGATAAGATCCCTACTGAAGAGGATGGTTCTAACCTCAAGGAAATTCGCAGCTTCCTGGAAGAAAAAGGACATCCAATACTCGAAAGAATTAAAACCACCCCTGCAGAAGAAGAAATCGTCACAGAGGAGGAAATTCCTGAAGAATGGGGTGAAGTGGAGGTGGAAGAAATGCCAATGGCTCCGGTTGCATATGCACCAGAATTAGCAATACCCTCATCATCCGGTGGAGTTAAAATAGTCTTCAAAAATGCCAAGATCTATGCTGAAAAAGTGATTATAAAAAAGAAATGAGATACCGGGTTAAATAATTTGACTGGCTGAAATTATCTGGCTAAAAATAGATTATCCAGATAAAAAACAGCCTAGTTATTGTTTAAAATAATATTAAAGCGAATTATTGAAAATTGAATTATTTGAAAGTTAAAGGAGCAATAAAGTGATCATCGCAGTAAGTGGTAAAGGTGGAACTGGGAAAACCCTGATATCATCTCTTCTCATAAAAAACCTGTCCAGCACCCAGAAGGATATTCTGGCAATTGATGCCGACCCTGATAGCAATTTACCTGAAGCATTAGGGGTGGATGTTCATAAAACTGTGGGAGATGTTCGGGAAGAATTAAAAGAAGACACTGCCAAGGGTAGAATACCCACAGGGATGAACAAGTGGGATATCCTGGACTACAAAATCATGGAGTCCATCATTGAAACTCCCAATTTTGATCTCCTGGTTATGGGAAGACCTGAAGGCAGTGGATGCTACTGTGCAGTAAACAACATGCTCCGAAGAATAATCGAGAACCTATCATCCAATTATGATATGATCATCATTGACACCGAGGCTGGACTGGAACACCTCAGTCGCAGAACCACCCAAAACGTGGACGTGATGCTGGTAGTCACTGATAAATCTAAAAGAGGAATGCTTACTGCACAAAGAATTGGGCAACTAGCTGATGAATTGGATATCAACTTCAAAGAGTTATACTTGGTATTAAACCGGGTGAACATTGACAATGAAGATGAAATCATGGAAAAAGCTAAAGAAACCGGTTTGGAGATAGCAGGAGTAATCTATGAAGATGATGAGGTAACCCAGTACGATATCGAGGGAAGGCCCCTGGTGGAACTTGCCAGTGAATCTAATACTGTAAAGGCAGTATCCGGGATATTATCCCGTATTAAAGTTAAGTAAGGGCGTGGGTATATGGATAAAATGTCGCAACTTCTTAAACTACTGGAAAAAACTGACTATATAGAGATCAACGAATTTAGAATGGATTTTGAGGAACTGGAATTGCAGCTTATGCCTGCCATGCAACGCGTGGTGCAGCAGGCAGTAACCCAAAAGGCTGCAGTTCAGGAAACCATTAAAACAATGGAAGCCATTGATTTTGTTCCTCCAATAAAAGATTACCCGGGTGAGGTTGCCCAGGTACAACTGGGAGCTGGAAGCAGAAAACCAGTATATCTGGGAGGTCAACAGGCTCTTTACCGCTTTGAAGAACCTCAACCAAATCCTCCGGTGGTAACCTTTGATGTGTTTGATATTCCCATGCCAGGGCTACCACGCCCTATAAGGGAACACTTCTCGGATGTTATGGAACACCCTGGAGACTGGGCCAAAAAAGCGGTTAAGGACTTTGGGGCTAATGTGGTAACTATCCACCTAATTGGAACTGGACCTAAAGTTATGGACAAAACACCAAGACAGGCTGCTGAGGATATTGAAGAAGTCCTGCAGGCTGTGGATGTGCCACTGGTTATCGGAGGATCTGGAGATCCCCAGAAGGATCCAGTAGTTCTTGAAGCTGCTGCCATTGCTGCAGAAGATGAACGCTGCTTACTGGCTTCAGCTAACCTGGACCTGGATTACAAGAGGGTGGCCAAAGCAGCAGTGGACTACAACCACGCAGTCTTAAGCTGGGCCATCACCGACATAAACATGCAGAAAACCCTGAACAAATACCTTATGAAAGAAGGGCTAACTCAAAAGGACATTGTCATGGACCCCACCACCTGTGCACTGGGTTACGGTATAGAATTCTCCATTGATGTCATCACCAGAACCAGGCTGGCAGCACTTAAAGGAGACAAAGATCTGCAGATGCCAATGAGCTCTGGAACCACCAATGCCTGGGGATCCAGGGAAGCCTGGATGAAAAACGATGCATGGGGCCCCACTGATTACCGGGGACCAATCTGGGAGATTTTCACCGGTTTAACCATGATGCTCTGTGGAGTGGACATCTTCATGATGCTGCACCCACAATCAGTGCAGATCTTAAGCGAAATAGGTTCCTCCTTTACCAAGGATTACCTTACAACTGATGTACCAGACATATCCAACTGGATAACGGAGCTGGAATAGGAGGTTATGAGTATGCAAGTCACTGCAATGGATATATACCGACTGCTTCCACAGACTAACTGTGAAGACTGTGATGAAGCTGCCTGTGGAGAGGCCTCCTGTATGGCCTTCGCCACCAAACTTTCAGAAAAAGAAGCACCACTGGAACTGTGCACAGAACTCACTGAAGAAGGATTCTCCAAACTGGAAGCCATGCTAGCACCAGCAGTACGTGAGATAACCATAGGAACCGGTGATAAAACCATCACCATCGGTGGAGATGAGGTACTGTACCGTTACGAGTTAACCTACTACAATCCCACTTCCCTGGTTATTGACATATCCGATAACCTGAGTGATGCAGAATTCGCAGAACGGGTTAAAACCATAGAAGAAACCGAGTTTGAAAGGATCGGTGAAATGCTCACCCTCGATGCCATCGCCCTCAGAAACGCATCTGGAGATGCAGAAAAATTCGCAGAAGCTGCTTTGAAATTAAAAGCATCTAAATTGCCTATCATCCTATGTTCATTTGACCCTGCGGCTATGAAAGCAGCCCTAGAGAAAGTGGGTGATGAAAGGCCACTAATATATGCAATCAATGAATCTAATCTGGAAGAAATGGCAGCCCTGGCTCTAGAATACAACTGTCCTGTAGCCATATTCTCCCCAAATGATTTGGAGAAAATGAAACAGATCAGCAGAACCATCCGGAAAAAAGGAATAGAAGATATTGTCCTGGACCCTGGAACCTTTGTAGAAGATGGTATTGGTGACAGTTTGGATAACTTCGTTATGATCCGTCGCCTGGCAATTGAAGAACGTGATGAAGACTTCCGCTTCCCATTACTGGGAATTCCTGCCCTCACCTGGCTATATGAAAAAGATGAAATACAGGGAGGTATCAGGGAGGCCACCATCGCCGCCACTCTCATGAACAAATACGCGGATATCCTGATATTCCATGGAACCAACATCTGGGAATTAATACCCGTCCTCACCCTGAGACAGGGAATATACACAGACCCCAGAAAGCCACAGGCAGTGGATCCTGGTCTCTATGAATTCGGTGAACTGGATAAAAACTCACCAGTGCTCATGACCACCAACTTCGCCCTCACCTTCTACACTGTGGAAGGGGATATTAAAGGCAAAACCAATGCTTACCTGTTGGTACTGGACACTGAAGGTCGAGCTGTGGATGTTTCCTTGGCTGGAGGACAGTTAAATGCAGAAGCTGTAGCTGATCTCATTAAAGAAACTGGTATTGAAGATAAGGTGGATACCCGTACACTCATAATACCTGGATTATCCGCCCCTGTCAGTGGAGAAATAGAGGATGAAAGTGGATGGGAAGTTCTGGTTGGTCCACGAGACTCATCTGGAGTGCCAGATTTCTTGGATAAACTTAAAGAGAAAGCATAGTTAAGTAATAAAGAATCTTAGGATATTAAAAAGAATTTAGGATATTAAAATGATTTTATCTTAAGATTCTATTTTTTCAAATACTGAGATTTTTAGTGAAATAGGAAAAGTGATAACATGAAGACCCTGATGGTAATTGATCCGCACCGTTGCAGTGAGTGCCAGGATTGCATCAATGCATGTAAAAAAACTCATGGAGTGGCCAGAACCAAAAAAACCAGCACAGTACCGGTATTCTGTCTACAATGTCACCCTGATAAAGCTCCCTGTGCCCGAATATGTCCAACCGGTGCCATCCGGGAAGAAGATGGAACTTTAATGGTGGATGAGGAATCCTGTATAATGTGCCGTTTGTGCATGATAGCCTGTCCAGTGGGTATGCTGGTTATAGATGACCAGAAAAAGGCAGTTCAGAAATGCACCCTGTGTCTGGATGCAGAAGACCAGATACTACCCGCATGTGTAGAGGCTTGCAAAGATAACGTTCTGAAGATTTTCTCTGTAGAAGATCTGGAGGAACTCAAAAAAGACCTTTCATACACAGAAGTACTTAACGAAGCCATGAAAGCCTACCAGGATAAGCTTTAGGTTCATGGATGAGTTCAGATTAAACTAACTGAACTCATTATCCCTAATTTTTTACTAACCCTAATTTTTTACTAAAATATATCCCTGAATAATTAGTTATTCTGAAGATAATACATGATAATTAGTTATTCTGAATATAATTCACAGGTTAATGAGATATTCTGAAAGATAAGGCAGGATAATTAGTTATTCTGAATATAATTCACAGGTTAATGAGATATTCTGAAAGATAAGGCAGGATAATTAGTTATTATGGGAAAAAGTCCCATTATATAGTTTTATTTTTGAAGATAATCTTTGAAAAATAGTTATTCTGGATTATTCAACAAATTTTTTGGAAGATTAGGGTCGTAGTACACGTTGGCCTTTGATCTTCACACCTTCTTTTCTTAATATTTCTCTTTTCATTTCCACCCCTCCACCATAGTTACCCAGATTCAGATCAGATCTGACCACTCTATGGCAGGGTATAACCAATGGAAACGGGTTTCTGGCCATTGCACTCCCCACAGCCCTCCAGGCACGACTTTGCATGGACTCTGCAACTTCTTTATATGTTTTAACTTCTCCCCTGGGAATTTTAAAAACCAAGTGCAGAGCTTTAAGATCAAAATCATTGGAAACCGGCCCAGGACGTGCTCCTGATTTTTTAGTGGATAAATCCAGCATATCCATTTTAAATTCGCTTTTTTGCCCTTCATAAATTTTGATTATATCTTCTACCACTTTATTGTATTTTTCAGTTAATTCAAAGTGAGTAAATTCCTGGGAAATCTGTTCTTCTAGTATTTCTCTACTGGATTGTGGTAGGAAAATCCTCACTATCTTTTCAGTTTCAGGGGAAACTCCCACTGCAAAGAATAGATCATCTGCCTTGCAAATTGATATCAGGATCTTTTTTGGATTGGAATTGGTGATTTTTTTCAGATCACTGGTTTTTCTGGGATTAGTGATGTTTTTATTTTCCATATTTATCCCTCTCTTTATCCATATCTCCCTTTCCCTTTTAATCTCCTTATTTATCCCTATTTTCCTTTCAATTTTCCCACATTTATCCCTATTTGTTTCCTATTTTTATTCCATATCCATTTCGTCTTCTGTTTCAATATTATCAATTTAATGATTTTAATTTCATCATGCTCATTTAAACTTGATTTTTAAGTATTTTTAAGTATTTTTAAGTGTTATAGGCAAACTCGGATTAGATTACCTTAAATACTGCATCAATTAGTTTATTGGAGTTTGAGATAACATCAGCATTTCCAAGCCATTCAGGGATTTCGTAAACAAAAACAGGAGTTCCAGCGTTTACTATTGGATTGTCAACAGTGTTGATCGATGTTTGTTCTGGTTTTGCATCATTGGTCCTTTTGTAATAATTAAAACTTGGTAAAATCTTGTGGACAGATTCGCCTAAAGCAACTGATTTTGCATCCATGGTGGGAGTGGCAATATAATAACCATTACCATAACCTTGCTGATGGTTGTGAACTATTATCACTAGGCTGTAATTAGATTTTTTAATATCTGGGATTACATACTGGGCAACCAGGCTTTCACCATTCTTACGACCAATGTTGAAATCTTCAGGATTATTAGTAACATTTATTTGATAATTCACAATTTTAACATCGTGAGTTAGTGTATATGCAGTTAGAACGCCGGGTAAAACTTCTTTAGCTGATATTTCTCGGGGATGCATTCCAGTAATTACTGCTATGGTCTTTTTATTAGGATTAGCTGTAATATTAGAAGTTAAAACATGTTTAGTTACCACGCCTTTAGAGTCTGTACCCAATACTGTGGGAGATGCTCCTGAGAGTCCACCAAAATTGGGCATGATTAAAGCCACGTATGTGCAGGCAATTAACACCAGAATAATTAGAACAAATAATATAGAATAACTTTTTTTACTTTTAGGTCTGGTTTCAAAATCCAGATGTTCGGTGTAAATTAATTTTCCTCCGCATTGACATCTATCAAAGTCTTCGGGGGACTCATCATCTTCTAGCTCGTAATAACCACCACATTTCTGGCATATCAAATAAGACATGATAATAAATAATGACAGAACTTTAATTTATGCTTTTTCATGCTTTCTTTATTTATGTATTAGTTAGTATGGGGGTAGGCAAGTTTAGATATGTAAATTTGAAGTTAAATAGAATTTATGTTTTGTTTAGTACAATGTTACTGGCAACCGCAAATTAATTTGTTACAAACTGAATTAATAAACTTTTAACCGCTCCGAAATACATGTTAAAAGCAGAATATATGTTAAAAGAATATACATTTAAAAAGTTCAATAGATATTTTTTATAAACCTATTTCTCTAAATAATTGAAGAGTCTTAAAAATAAATTGAATTCCATATTATGTCCTTTTTAGTCGTATCAGTGTCCTTGGTTAACCGTATATATAGAAACTATCCACCATAATTTCTATGTCTTCACTTGCATCCTGGAATGCAACCGGATCTCCTACAAACCATAAGTAATAGAGTAAATTATTCTTTTTAAATGACACAATTAAGATGCTGGTGGGGGTTAACTCGTTATTTTCACCATAAATTTCGTAGACTTCCATCCCATATTTTTCAAAATCCATTTCATCAATTACTTCACTGCCCTGAATCCGGAACACATCTTTTAGCATCTCTGCAAATTCCAGTGATGATATTTCAGCCACGTCTGTATTTCTGTTAAGGGATAGGGTTATGGAGTTATTGGCGTATAAACCACGGAGCACCTTCTTGGCGTCAGAGGTCTCGACCATTTCCCAGTGCTCAGAATAATCCAGAGATACCTCTCCATTATCATAGTTCAAAATACGAATTTCTTTACGTGGTTTAAGGATTTTTTGGATAGAAACATCAGCCTTGTCTCTTACATATTTATATTCATCTTTTTGAGCGTTTTTAAGGGCTTCGAATGCCTGTTCATCTCCAATTCTTCCCAGAGCTTCGGCAGCTTTACCCCTAACATGGCGGTTTTTGTCGGTTGTTCTTCCCACAAGAAGATTAATCAGTGCATGGAGGGCGTCTTCGCCCCCTATTTTACCTAAAACCTCGGCTGCTTTTGCTCTCACTCTCCAGTTTTTGTTTTTAAGAGTTTTTATCAGTGGAGGTACTGCGCTTTCACCCAGCTTTCCCAGTGCCAGCATGGCCTTCCACCTTACATCTGCATCCTCATCATCCATTGCTTCCAGGAGAACAGGAATGGCCTGTTTGTCCTGCATTTTTCCTAATGATACTGCGGCGTATTTACGCACATGCCAATCATTATCTTCCAGGGCTTTAATTAGGTAGGGCACAGCACGATGATCACCAATCCTTCCCAGAGCATTGGCAGAAGTTCTTCGCACACTCCAGTTCTTATCTTCCAGGGCAGTGATTAAGGCATCCACAGCTTCTTCGTTACCCAATTCTCCCAGAGCCCATGCTGATTTTAACCTAACTTCTTCGTCAGGGTCATCTTCCATGGAATCAATCAGGGCGGGAATAGCTCTAATATCTCCAATTCTTCCCAGAGCTTCTGCAGAATTTTCTCTAACCGAACTAAGGATAACATAGTCCAAGTGCCAGCTCTTGTAACGTAAAGCTTCTATAAGGGCAGGAACTGCCGTTTCATCCCCTACTTTCTTCAAAGCACGCGCTGCTTCTTTCCTGGTAAGGTAGTCATGATCTTTAAGGGCTCTTATCAAACCCTCAACATCTTGTTCTTCTTCCAGTTGGGCTACATTCACTTCAGAATCCATAGCACTCTCCGGGAATAAATATCATCATAATTCTATTGTGTGATGGAAGTTATAATTATACTATAGTATGTCCTTTAAAAGTTTTAAAAATTGGGGGTAATCACGTACAAAACCCAGCATCGCCATTTTTGGGATTGATTCCAGGTCCTGTTCTTTAAGGAATTCTGCCACAATATTCATTTCTTTATCAGTTAATTTATCCATTATTTTACGATACTTGAGGGATTGTTTTAGATCTTTTCCCACTTCTTTTTGCCAGCGTTTTTCATATTTTTTCAGAAAATTTCCAGAAGTGTTTTCTTTTCCAATGGCTTCTACTGCCACTTCCCCTGCAATACGGGCACATTGTGCAGTAACATGAATTCCCCCGCCTGTGAATGGTTCTACCTGTCCTGCAGCATCTCCCACCACCATCAGACCATCTGCATAAGTTCTTTTCACCGGCCCCTGAACTGGAACTCCACCCATATTTAGCTCAACTGGGGTGGCGTCCATGGTTGAAGTAAATTTTTTAAGGAAACTGTAGGCAGTTCCAGTATCACTCCTAACACCCACACCCACATTGGCGATGCCATCTCCTTTGGGGAAGATCCACGCGTATCCGCCGGGAGCTATTTTTTCACCAAAATAAAATTGAAGATAATCAGGATCACACTCCACACCCACCATCTCGTACTGAGCACACGAACAAAGACTCTGGGGACTCTGATGGGTTTTAAGCCCTGCCATTTTGGCTATTCCGGATTCTATTCCATCGGCGGCAATTACCATGTCTGCTTCAATCTCAATGGTATGTCCCATATGCTTGGCAACCACTCCACAAATCTGACCATTTTTGCGTATGAGGTCCTTGGCAGTGGTTTTAACCATGATATCAGTACCTGCTTTGGCTGATTCTATGGCAAGCTGTTTATCAAACAATTTCCGCTCTAAAATGAATCCTTCAGCATATCCCCCTTCCAGATGGCCATGCGTACCATCTGGGGCGTATACATCGGCTCCTTTTATTTCATTACACACGTACTTTGAGGAGGGTTTCATTTCCAGGGTTTTAAATGTGCTGGAGCTGGTGGCCTCAGCACACTGCACCGGGGTGCCTATTTCCTGATTTTTTTCAATCATTAACACATCTAAATCATTTTTAGAGGCAAATAATGAGGCAGTAGATCCTCCAATACGTCCGCCTACAACAACTACGTCATACTTCATTTTTTTCATTGTTAATAGCCTCCATTGAACATACTAATTGGATAAATTGCACTTATCACACTCTGAACCGAGATGATCTCAATCCCAGCCCAGTTCCAGATTCCAGTTGGGCTACATTCACATCAGAATCCATAGCACTCTCCGGGAATAAATATTATCATAATCCTATGGAAGTTATAATTAGTAAATTTACAATATTATGTCCTTTAAAAGTTTTAAGAATTTAGGGTGTTCACGTACAAAACCCAGCAATGCCATTTTGGATATTGATTCCATACCCTGTTCTTTAATGAATTTTACCACACTATCCATTTCTTCATCAGTTAATTGATCCAGTATTTTACGATATTTAAGGGATTGTTTTAGATCTTTTCCCACTTCTTTTTGCCAGCGTTTTTCATATTTTTTCAGAAAATTTTCAGAAGTGTTTTCATTTTCAACGGCTTCTGCTGCCACTTCCCCTGCAATACGGGCACATTGTGCAGTAACATGAATTCCCCCGCCTGTGAATGGTTCTACATGGCCGGCGGCATCTCCCACTACCATCAAACCACTAGCATATGTTTTTTTCACTGGCCCGTATACTGGAACTCCGCCCATATTTAGCTCAACTGGGGTGGCATTCATGGTTGATGTAAATTTTTTAAGGAAACTGTAGGCAGTTTCAGTATCACTCCTAACACCTAATCCCACATTGGCGATGCCATCTCCTTTGGGAAAGATCCACACGTATCCACCGGGAGCTATTTTTTCACCAAAATAAAATTGAAGATAATCGGGATCACACTCCACACCCACCATCTCGTACTGTGCACATGAAAAAAGACTTTGAGGGGTCTGATGGGTTTTAAGCCCTGCCATTTTGGCTATTCGGGATTCTATTCCATCGGCGGCAATTACCAGGTCTGCTTCAATTTCAATGGTATGCCCCATATGCTTGGCAACCACTCCACAAATCTCACCATTTTTGCGTATGAGGTCCTTGGCAGTGGTTTTAACCATGATATCAGTACCTGCTTTGGCTGATTCTATGGCAAGCTGTTTATCAAACAATTTCCGCTCTAAAATGAATCCTTCAGAAAGGAATCCTTCAGCATACCCTCCTTCCATGTGTACATGAGTACTGTCAGGGGCGAATATATCGGCTCCTTTTATTTCATTACACACGTACTTTGAGGAGGGTTTCATTTCCAGGGTTTTAAATGTGCTGGAGCTGGTGGCCTCAGCACACTGCACCGGGGTGCCTATTTCCTGATTTTTTTCAATCATTAACACATCTAAATCATTTTTAGAGGCAAATAATGAGGCAGTAGATCCTCCAATACGTCCGCCTACAACAACTACGTCATACTTTATTTTTCTCATTGTTAATAGCCCCCATTGGACATACTACCCTGCATAAGTTGCAATCTTCACACCCCGAATGGATAATAAGTTTCATCCCGGATAGTTCCAGAACATTCTGAGTACAAACCGCCACGCATGCTCCACAATATCCACATTTTTCCTCTTCAATTTTCATTTAAATCCCCATTAACCTCTTGATAAAACGTTCTTTTATTATTTAATAGTATGATGGTTATATTTATAAAATTTATTTTTTATCCATTGAGATTTTCACTTAATTGGAATAAATCCAAATGAATTGTTTTAATGTTTAATCCATAATCCTCGATATTCTTTATTATTCCTTAATTTCAGGGGATTGTAGTTTAAAAATTTAAAACTTATTCTCAATTTGAATATTTTCATTAACTAGTTATGTTGCTTTTAAGGTAATATTTTTTTAATTCATGATCAAATTCATGTCTTTTAGTGGTTTCATAATATCATGCAATGATTAATTTATGGTTATTTTTTCTTACAAATGATGATTAGTTAAGGCAGCGACCGTTAACTTAATATATGACATTCACCCACTTGAGTGTATTGCAGGGGTGCCCGAGCGGCCAAAGGGGGAGGACTTAAGATCCTCTGGTGTAGGCCTTCGAGGGTTCGAATCCCTTCCCCTGCACTTACAATCACACTTTCTATAGATAGCTGTTTAAATTTAAACAAAGTTCAAATAACAAAAAAAGAGTTTAAATACTAAAACAGTCTAACCATAAATATCTGCCTTAGTGGCTCAGCCGGTAGAGCGATACCTTGGTAAGGTATAGGCCGGGGGTTCGAATCCCCCCTAAGGCTTTTACAATTTTATTTTTAAATAATTTTGATTTCTTTAAAGATGTTTGAAGTTTTTATCACTACTTATTGAACCGTTAATAGTTTAATATTTGGAGTAAACTATATATTCAGTGTAATAAAACCAAATTTATTGGAATTATATGTTTTTACTTACATAACCCTAACCAATTAAATCTCCTTTAAATTAGGTAGTTGGTGATTAAATGAGAGAAAGAATAGTTCAAATTTCCGATGTTCATTTTGGAGAGAAAAACTTCTCCCATGAACTTAAAAACAACCTTCTGGTACAGCTTGAGAATGAAAATCCTGATCTGGTAATTGTTTCCGGGGATCTTACCACCAATGGATACCCCCATGAATACGAGGAAGCTGCAGCATTCATTGACCAGCTTCGATCCATTACTAAAACCTACGTGATTCCAGGTAACCACGATGCCCGTAACGTGGGCCTTCTGCACTATGAAAGCATGATCGGAAACCGAAAATTCGTTCACATTGACAAAGATGAGGAATATGCAGTCATTGGCCTGGATTCATCTGAACCAGATATTAACGATGGTCAAATTGGAATTGACCAGATGGAATGGTTGAAAACTCAACTGGAAAAAATCCCGGAACATATGGGTAAAATCGTCACATTCCACCATCACCTGATGCCCATACCCCAAACTGGGAGGGAAAGAAACATACTTCTGGATTCTGGTGATTTAATGAGGCTTTTAACGGATAATGGTGTTGATCTGGTTTTAAACGGCCATAAACACGTTCCAAATGTGTGGATGGTTGAGAAGATGGTTACACTAAACTCCGGAACAGCAACCACCCGTAAATTAAGGGGGCAAACCAGGCCCTGCTACAACCAGCTCTCATTTGAGGATGAAAATTTATACGTTAACCTGGTGGACACTGAAACCGGTAAGAAGGAACAGCTGGCTTACTACTCGGTTAAAGTTGAAAATGATGAATACGTGGTCTGTTCCACTCGCAAAAACTCCACAGGAACCATTTAAAGATTTTTCAGCTAATTGAAACTAGTTTGAGAGTATAATTGAACTAATGGATTTAATTATTCCTGAGGGTTAGATTGTAACTGATGGTTTGATTATTTCAGAAAGTTAGATTGTAACTGATGGTTTAATTATTCATGACAGTTTAATTGTAGATGATGTTTTAATTCTAAACAAGGTCAACAGGGTTTAAATCAAATTTTTTTCAAAAATTTTTGGTGTTTACAATGGGGAAAAAAGTAATTCAAATATCTGATGTGCATTTTGGGGACAGCACCTTCTCTTTGGAACTTAAATCAAACCTCCTGGTTCAGTTGGAGGATGAAAATCCTGATCTTTTAATATTTGCCGGGGATCTAACTGCCAATGGTTATGCTCATGAATATGAACATGCCCTGGAATTTGTTGATGAACTAAAATCCATCACCAAAACCCACATAGTTCCTGGAAACCATGATGCCCGTAACGTGGGTCTGGTTCATTTTGAAAACATGATCAGCGAGCGGAAATTTGTCCACACCGATAAAAACTCCAATTTCACCATTATTGGACTGGATTCATCAGAAGCCGATGTCAGTCACGGGCAGATTGGAAGGGATCAGATGGACTGGTTGAAAGCGGAACTGGCTAAAATACCAGAGGACCGAGCTAAAGTTGTCACATTCCACCATCACATAATACCCATCCCACAAACTGGGAGAGAAAGAAATATCTTGCTAGATTCAGGGGACCTTATGCATATTTTAACAGAAAATGGTGTTGATTTTGTTTTAAATGGCCATAAACATGTCCCCAACGTGTGGATGCTCAACAATATGGTGGTTTTAAACTCTGGAACTGCAACTACAGGTAAACTGCGTGGAAATGGCTATGCCAGTTACAATCAACTAGAAATTAAGGATGGAGAAGTATTTGTAAACCTGGTAAGGACTGAAAATGGGAGTAAAAGGGAGATAGCTCATTATTCTGTGGGATTAATGGATGAATCTATGGTGATCCATTCATATATCCATAAATCCATACATAGTGTATAAATTATATCAAAATATAAAATTCAATATTTAAAGAAAATTCAATATTTAAAGAATTTTTATAAACTTACTAGATTACTAAAGAAATCTTTAATTAAATAAAGAAATTCTTTTTAGCATGAAAATCAGATATTAATTCAGGAAGATGTTTTTTTATTAGATGAATGAGTTAGGGATAGAATGTCAAAAACATTAGATATAATAATGGCGGGAATCATCTCCGGGATCGTGGCTTTCACTACATCTCAACTGGGAGTAACTGGAACCATAATTGGTGCGGTAATAGGATCAATGTTATACCAGTTTATGAGCCACTTTTTCAAGGAACCCCTGGAAAATGTTAACACTTTAAAAACCCCAAAACGTGTAGAAAGCCAGATAGTTTATGCGTTTCCTTTAATCATAATTCTGGCTATAGAAATAATCTACCTACTATCTTCATTTTACCTTGGTCCCCGTGAAATATTCCAATCAATGCAAACAGCCACTGACTGGAACCTTTTCAGAACCATTGGTGTTGGTCTCATAATTATGGGAGTTTATCCCCTCCTTGAACCGGACCGTATACCGCCAATTTATGGTTTAGCAGTACTGGGAGTGGGAGTGGTGAAATTAATGGCCGGATTTGTGGATTATAACTCCCCAATTGTTGCATTATATTCTCCAATATTCCAACACTTCAACGTGTTAATTTCCATAGTACTCATTGCAGTGCTTTTGTATGTGATAGTATCCATTATTCAGGATTCAGTGACCATTATACGTAAAGAAGATCAAAGTAAAAATAGTAAAGGTAAATTAAGGGAAATTGAGTTATAGGGAAATTGAGTTATTAGGAAATTAAGTTACAATGCATTTTAGTAAAATAAAGAAGGTTGATCTAACCTAATGCACCATCAGTGATATCAGGCAATGATAAAATGACGAATAGAGCAAAAAACAGTACTCTCAAGGCAGTTTTGGAAGTAATTTTATATGATAATCCTGCTACTCAAGATGAAATAGCAGATAAGTTGGGATTAACCCGTAGGTATGTAACTAAACTGTTACAACCTTTGATCAAAGAGGGAGTGGTCAGGAGGGCATATATTCTTGATCTTAAGAAGTTCGATGAATTTTCAGAAATGTTTGATGAGGAAAAAACTTCCCGTGAGCACGCTGGAACCTTCCTGATAAAGGACATGCTCCGGGACATGGCCAAACATATATGTCGCCAGTTTGACATGTCATTTGAAGCTTTACTCCAGTACGATTCCGAAATGGCTGAGGAAGCCCTGAAACTGGATTACATTTCTAACAACATGCACGAAAAGGTACGTTCATCTGTTGAAACCGTTATATCCATTAACCCATACTCAGAGTTCAGTAAAACCATGGTCCTGGGAGAAGTGGGGTACGACCTGGAACGTATTGCTGACCATACATGTCACATTGCCAACTTTGCCCTGGAAGACTCTGATCCAATTGATGAAGAAATGATGGAAACCTTAAAATCCATGTATAAAACTTCACGCAAAATGGTGAATCAATCTATGGAAGCATTTTTGGATGAGCGTCTGGAGCTTAAGGATAAGGTTATGGATTACGAGGAAAGGATCCATGAACTGCAGAAGAAGGCCTTAAACAACATTGCCACCCAGATGGCTGAGGATGATGTCATGGACAAAGATAGATCCAACTACTATCTCGCATTATCTCGTGTCGTAAAGGCGTTTGAACGTATTGGGGATATATCTATAGAGATAATTGACACTGCTGGTGAATTCTACCGTAACATACCTCGAACCACCACTCCTGAACGTTTCCGTAGGATGAAACCTTGATTAATTAATCTGATTTCTGAAAATTCGTAATACTGTATTTCTTAGGTAGATAATGAATAATTGAAATTAGTGGAATGAACATTGAATATTATTTACTAATTTTTTTATTTCTAATTTTTTTATTTAACAAAAACAAAATTATGGTATGTTTATTTTTTCTCAGATTGTGATTTTTTAGTATTTGAAAAATTCAGCTAGTATTTACTCATATGTACATTAAATTTTACTGATTAGGTAGTAAAAATTCAGATTTATTTCTCAAAAAGTGAATGAACTTACACTAAAATTACTTAATAAATCAAACTATAATTGCACTTTAGATATGTATTGTATTTTAAATTTGTACCAATAATTTTTAAGAAATTAATTTTCTTAGTACCTTTTTGAAAATAAAAAAAATTTATTTCAGTGGTTTTTTTGGAAAAATGTCATATTAATTTGATTTAAGGCTTTAATGCGGGAAATATGTTAAAGGAGTAGTTAAAAAAGGTTCTAAAATTGATTGATCAGTTCATTTTCATTTACTGTATCAACATCCATCAGTTTTCGAAATGGTTTTTCCTGAGTTTTTTCCTCATGGATATGGGCTAAAAGGCCTGGAATTCTACCCACTATGAATAAACCACATCCAACTCTCCAGTCAAAGCCCATATCAGAAAGTAGTGCTGCATTGGCGCCGTCAATGTTCATTTTAATTCCCTTCCTTTCACTTAACTGATCCTGAATATGCATAGCTAACTGGCTGTGTTCTTTGAAACAATCATATTTTCGCCCTAGTTCTATTAATTTCGGTGCTCTGGGGTCTTTTTTATGGTATCTATGCCCAAATCCAGGCATCTTCTTTTCATTTTCAGTGAAATAGTTTATCAATTTCTGTGCAGTTTCCAGGGTAACATCCTCATTTCTGGATAGTTTGACACCTTCCTGTAACATGCGCATGGCAATTTCAATGGCTCCTGCATGATTTTCACCAAAAGCTAATATTCCTCCGGCCAGACATGCATTTACTGGAGATCCTGCGGATGCCATCAACCTTGCTGACTGAGTACTGGGTGGTGTGATACCATGATCGCAGAAGGAAACCAGTATGGCCTGTAGCATTTGTTCCTGATTTTTGGTGGGAAGCACTCCCTTTAAGAGGAGGTGTATCATTTCTGGAAATGAAATGCTTCCTATCAAATCTTCTTGGGGATATCCCTGGGTGATAATCCTATTCGGTTCCACTTTGGTAATGGATGTTCTCCAGGGTGTGGTTCTGGGTTGGAACATCCCCTTTAATACTTCCTCACTAATCATGTAAGACCCTAATAACTATAAGACATAAATATTTATCGCTTTTAGTATAGTGTAGTTCATAAAATGTGTTTTTCAACCTGGTTTTAATAAGGTTTAACTGCTTTGTAATTAAAATTAGTTCTTATTATGTGTATTTAAGGACACATATAGTAAGCTTTATATAGTCTGGGAAGTTAGTAGCAAGTGAGGTGATATTATGGACATGAAGTACATAATAGGAATAATAGTAGCAATAATTGTAATAGTCGGTGCTTATTTTGTCCTCGCTGGAGGTAGCAGCCAGGAAAAAATAACCATCGTTGGTTCTACATCTGTACAGCCTGTTGCTGAGAAATTAGCCACAGAATATATGAAAACGAATCCCAACGTGAAGATAACGGTTCAGGGTGGAGGTTCTGCTGTGGGTATTAAGAGTGCTCAGGATGGTACGGCGAGCATTGGAACCAGTTCCAAGTCTTTAAGCGCTAACGAATCCACGGGATTAACTCAATACGAAATAGGTAAAGATGGAATTGCCATCATTGTAAACAACAACAATGCCCTCAATGGATTAACCCTGGATCAGGTTAAAGGTATCTTCAATGGAAGCATAACCAACTGGAATCAGGTCGGTGGATCTGATGCTCAGATAAATGTCATTGTTCGTGAAGACGGTTCAGGTACTCGTGATGCAGTTCAGGACATGGTCCTGGGTAAATTATCCAACGGTACCAAAGTAGCGTTCGTAAAATCAGCTATTGTGCAGAGTTCAACCGAAGCAGTGCAGCAAGCTGTGGCTCAGGATCCCAACGCTGTTGGTTTCATATCCTTCGCTTCAGTGAATAACACCAAAGCCCTGCAGATAAACAACGTTGCACCTTCAGAAGCAACTATACTTGATGGTACCTACAAGATCCAGAGACCATTCCTGTTCCTGGTTAAAGGAGATCCAAAAGGAGCAGTTAAATCATTCATTGACTGGGTAGATGGACCTGAAGGTCAGGCCATTATAAAGGCGGATAAGGTAGTACCAACTGGTAAGCAGGTGAACAGTACCTCTTAAAAAAGATGGTATTTGGAAGATTATGGTGGTTTTATAACCTCCAAATCCTCCATTTTTCAACATAAATTCGTAAATTAACGCATTAAATCATTATTATCCTCAGCAATTGACGTAAATCAAGTAAACTTCCAATCACTCTATAATTATAAATACTGTTAGTTAGAATTAATCTTCTAATGGTAAGGAACATAGGGTGATTTAATGGACCTGAAATATGGCATAGGTTTACTGGTTATACTAATAATTATTATCGCCGTTTACACATTCGGCACTGGAAGCAATTATGAGAAGATAGAAATTGCAGGTTCAACATCGGTACAACCGGTGGCTGAAAAACTTGCAGCAAAATACATGGAAGAACATCCCAATGTACGTATTGATGTAATGGGCGGAGGATCTGGCCTGGGAATAAGAAGTGTTTCTCAGGGTATAATTGACATTGGAACCAGCTCAAAGGAATTGAGCGCATCTGAAAAACAGGGTTTAAATGAATATACAATAGGTAACGAAGGGATTGTGGTGGCAGTTAATCTGGAAAATCCGGTGGGTAATCTGACAAAAAGTCAGCTTAAGGATATCTTTTCCGGTAACATTACCAACTGGAAGGAACTTGGAGGACCAGATGCTAAAATTAATCTGGTGATCCGGGAAGAAGGTTCAGGTACCCGAAGTGCATTTGAAAGTATGGTGATGAATAAAACTGAAGTAAAATCAGATGCAGTTGTTCAAACTTCCACAGAATCCATAAAAGTTGCTGTGAAACAGGATCCCAATGCCATTGGATACATATCCCTGGCACACATGACTCCTGATGTTAAGGCTGTAACCATTGATGGAGTATCTCCATCGGTTGAAACTGTTAAGGATGGTTCTTACAATTTACAAACTCCCTTCCTTTTCCTTACAAAAGGGGAACCTAAAGGGCAAGTTAAAGAATTCATTGACTGGTGTTTAGGTCCGGAAGGACAGGAAATCGTAACCGATGAAAAGATTGTTCCTGTGGCCTGAGCAAGTACTTGGTATGTAATCGGAGTAATTACCGGTATGAAGCTTGAGTAAGTACTTGAATTGTGCATTAGCAAGTTTACTTGACTTGTAGTTTAATTAAGTACGTGAATAATTGGTTAATGGGAATTAAAGCTAAAAATTATCAGATTCACCAAGAAATATCAATTAAAAATAAGCTTATCTAAAAATAAGACTATCAATTAAACCTCAATGCAAATTAAAACTCAAAAAATATCATTAAAAAATCCAATCATTCTAAGGATTTAACAAGAAGGAGAAAAACCATGTCTAAATGGAATGAAGAGTTTTTCATAGAAAAAGGACTTTTATTAACGGCCATATCATCCGTTATTATCATAGCCCTCATAATCGTATTCGTATTCAAGGAAGGACTCCCAGCATTACAGAGCGTGGGATTCTTCAGCTTCCTATTCGGAATGGACTGGGCGCCTTCTAATGGTCAGTATGGTATATTTCCAATGATCATAGGTTCCCTTGGAATAACTGCTCTTTCACTTTTAATGGCAGTGCCATTGGGAGTATTCTGTGCCATATTCCTGGCAGAAATAGCACCCAGTACCATGCGTAAAATACTAAACCCCACTATCCAGACACTGGCTGGTATTCCCTCTGTGGTCTACGGGTTCTTTGGACTGGTTTTACTGGTGCCATTCATGAGAGTACATTTCGGAGGAACTGGTTTCAGTATGTTCACTGCATCAGTCATTCTAACCGTAATGATCTTACCCATAATTGTCAGCGTGTCAGAAGATGCCCTCAGATCCATTCCTCAGGAATACAAGGAGGCATCCTTGGCACTGGGAGCAACCCACTGGCAGACCATTAAAAATGTCATTTTCCCGGCAGCAATCCCCGGTATTATAACTTCGGTTATTCTAGGAATGGGCAGAGCAGTTGGGGAAACCCTGGCCATAATTATGGTAGCAGGTAACGTGGTACAGATACCAGGTTCAATATTTGACCCGGTGCGTGCATTAACATCCAACATAGCCATAGAAATGGGTTATGCCACTGGAGTTCACTACAATGCCTTGTTTGCAACTGGAATTGTTCTGGTTTTCATGATCATTGTTCTCCTGATAATAGCCAACTACTTCCACTACAAGAAGAAAGTCACAATTGGAGGGGGCTATTTATGAAATCAAGGCATTTTAAATTCTTTTCACGCGGATTAAACAGAAAAGATATCCCAAATGAATACAACTGGAATATAAATGTGGGAGGGATCACTTTTGCATAGAATTATACCCCCCAAAATCTCCCAAAAAATAATGAATGGAGTGTTCTGGGCCTCTGGACTTCTTACCGTAGCAATTTTACTGGTAATAATAGGCTACGTGCTTGTAAAAGGGTTACCTGTGGTAAATCTAGAATTTATATTTGGCAATCCCATAGATTCTGGTAGATCTGGGGGAATATTTCCCTTTATAATGTCCAGTATTTACGTAACCCTGATTGCGATCCTGGTTGCCACTCCACTGGGAGTGGGGGCCGCAGTATACCTCTCAGAATATGCCGGAGAAAACCGCCTGGTAAAACTGATCCGTTTTGGAGCAGAAACCTTAGCCTCAATCCCTTCAATTGTATTCGGATTGTTCGGGCTGGCCTTTTTCGTGATCTACCTGGGATTGGGATGGAGCGTGCTATCTGGGGGGTTGACCCTGGCTTTAATGGCATTACCCACAATTTTAGCCGCTTCAGAAGTCTCCATAGAATCCATTAACAAATCCTATGCTGAGGGAAGCCTGGCACTGGGAGCCACCAAGTGGCAAACAATATACAAGGTTGTTATACCTGCCGCACTCCCTGGAATCACCACAGGGGTAATTTTAGGTATGGGAAGAGCTATTGCAGAGGCAGCAGCAGTATTATACACTGTTGGGGCTGCATTAATGATACCAACATCCATTATGGATGCAGCAAGACCTTTACCTCTTCACCTTTACATTTTAGCCACTGAAGGCATATCCATGGATAATGCTTGGGGAACCGCAGCAGTCCTGGTGCTTATGATTCTAATAATCACCGTGGTTACCAACACCTTAGTTGATCGTTATCGCAAAAAAATGATGGGGCGATAAAAAATGGAATACAGAATAGAAGTAGAAAATTTAAACGTTTACTTTGACGAATTACACATCCTTAAAGATGTAAGTCTAAAAATTCCCAAAAACGCAGTAACTTCACTAATCGGACCTTCCGGTTGTGGTAAATCAACTTTCATCCGTACTCTAAACCGGATGAACGACATGATAAGCACCTTCAAAATGGATGGAACAGTCTTACTGGATGGGAAGGACATCTACGACCCTAAAGTGGATGTAGTGGAACTACGGAAAAAAGTTGGCATGGTATTTCAAAAGCCCAACCCATTCCCTAAATCCATATTTGACAATGTAGCATATGGTTTGAGAGTGCACGGGATAAATGATAAGGATATCCTGGAACAAAAGGTTGAAGAAAGCCTCCGATCCGCAGCACTGTGGGATGAAGTGAAAAATATACTGGACAAATCAGCAATGGGACTTTCCGGTGGTCAGCAGCAGCGTCTATGTATAGCCCGGACCATGGCAGTGGAACCAGAAGTTATATTAATGGATGAGCCATGTTCAGCTCTGGACCCCATATCCACCACTAAAATTGAGGACCTGATACACAAACTCAAGAACGACTTCACCATTATCATTGTAACCCACAACATGCAGCAGGCTACCCGTGTATCCAAACACACTGCTTTCTTCCTCCACGGGGAGATTGTGGAAAGCGGCTTTACTGAGAAAATCTTCATTGAACCCGAAGATAAACGGACTGAAGATTACATCACTGGCCGGTTTGGATAGAAAATGGGTATGATGAAAGAGTGCCTACAATTAGGGAATCTGCCCTATTGGATCCCTACACAATAAATGGCGCTCTTGAGGAAGTGCCTACATGAAAAATGACCCTACATGATGAAATGTGACCTACACCAAGAACTGGGATGGGTGGTTTAAAATGCTTACAGTGGTCCTGGAAAAACGTTTAAAATCCCTGGAAGATGATGTCCTGGGATTCAGTTGGCAGACCATAGGGAGAGTGGATAATTCAGTCCGGAGTTTCCTGAATGAAGACACCTATCTGGCCAAGGAAATAATTGAAAAAACCGATGAAATCAATAAGGAAAGCTATAAAATCGAGCATGGATGTCTTAAGGTTTTAGGATTACACCAGCCACTAGCCAGGGATTTACGTTTAGGAGCAGCACTCCTTCGAACCTCTATTGAACTGGAACGTATAAACAACCTTTCAGCATACATTGCCCGTTATGCCATCGATGCAGCAGAAAGCGACCGTACTTGTTACAAACCTCCACACATTGAGTTCATGTCCCAGACAGTCCAGGACATGCTGAAAGATGCGGTGGGTGCACTCTTAAATGAGGATATACAGTTACTCAAACGCTCCACCAGAAGCTACGTGAACCTGCAGGATTTTTACAACCAGATGTTTTCAGAATACGAGGAAATCACACATGGAGGTTCCCAAACTTCACTGATACTGGTTGGGAGGAACTTACTGAGTATGGGACACCATATAATGGGAATGGCAGACCGTGTTGCCTATTCTATAGTGGGTAAACGTGTCATGCACCATAAACTGTTCCATAATATGTTGATGAGGTAAAAAATGTGGCTTCCTTCAGAAGATCCTCAGCACATTGTTCAGGGTAATTTGAAAAGGTCCCATATACCTGAATTGGGTTATATAAAGATTTTAGAAGGGGCTAATGAATCATTGCTCCTGGTAAAAGATGAAAAAATAATAGCAGCCTGGAATTTAAATGCAGAATCCCTAGAGGAAACCCATGAAAATAAAGCAATGAACATGATAAATATAAATCCAGAATCTAGGATAGAAGTGTATCAGCTTGAGGATAACATGTTTTCAACCATTGTAGATTTGAATGAGGAATGTAGATTACCATTACCTGTGGGAATAGATTTTTTACTTGAAAAAAGTGTTAAAGAGGTAAATCGGGGGGATGTTTTGTCCAAATACAGGATAAGAGATCCATCTGAAGATGATATTGATAATTTATTAAATGATTATAAATCCAAAATAGGTGGAAGATAGTATGGAGAGAAGATATCCCAGGATACGGTTCCAGAAAAAACTGGATGAACTAAAGGAAGAAGTGGATAAAATGGGTCAGGCCACTCTAAAGGCTTACAGGGAAGCTTTTAGTACCTTTATAGATTACGATGCAGAACTGGTAAACAGTGTGATGGAAACCAACAGGAAGGTCCATGACATGGGTTACCAGATAGAACATGATGCAATGAGTATCATAGCAGCTGAACAACCAGTTGCAGGAGATTTAAGATTTATTGAAACCAGTATTAAGGTTTCCAGTCACTTAAAACGAATTGCGGGATTGGCTTCCAATATTGCCGATATTGCTCGTCATATTAAGGATGAAGAGATCCCTGAAAAACCCATGTTTGACCTGCAGCGCATGGCTGATATTGTGGATGGAATGGTCAGCAAGGGCCTGGCAGCCTTTTTAGCCAAAAACATGAATGTTGCCCGGGAACTTCACCGAGATGATGATAAGGTGGATGATCTGTTTGACCACGCCCTTAAAGACATTACCAAGAGCATGTTCCAGGATAAAGAATCCATATCCTACCTGATCTATCTCCTGTTCCTGGCTCGTTTCCTGGAAAGAATTGCAGATCGCGCTGAAAACATTGGAGACCGTACCATCTTCATGATCACCTGTGAAAAGCAGCAATTCACCATGGATAAGAAACCAGAAGAACCTGAATAAGTTATTTGGGTTATTAGATAGATTGAATTAGTATATTCAATAATAGGGTCATTTCAAGAAAATGATCCTCTTTTTTGATTTTATTCAATTTCATTTATTTTATTTTCATTCATTATTTTACTCAATTTAATTTTATTTTCATTCTTTTATATTATATTTTCATTTACTTAATTCTCATATACCTAATTTTAAAATTGCCTTTAAATAAATAAAATCTCAAGTCAACGTCATGCATTTAAATTAATAACTTTACTGTTTTACGTGAGTACTCTTTTTTTCTTGGCCACCACTATTTATTAGTGGGGGCTTAGCTACCATATCTGAAGTATTAGTTACCCTATCTGAAATTTGAATTAAAAAATGTTGATTTTTCCCTAAATGTTTAAATATAAGATTGATTATAACATGAGGTAGACATACACTTCAAGTGTAAAACATATCACAATTTGTGATATTGGCGATCATTATAAAACTAAAAAGTTAACCCGGGAGGGTTTCTCATCCCCTCCCCTTCATTAATCAATTAAAAGTGAGGAGTGATAAATTGAAAATTAAGTGGAGAAACGAAAATTTGAGAATTGAATTGAAGATGAACATTTTGGATTATGTTAATTCCAATGAAAACATTTCCATAAGTAATTTAGCTGATTATACTAACCAGGAATATCTGCTGGTAGCTGCAGTGGTTGATGAATTAGTTGAAGATGGATTAATCCCCTCTAGACGTCCATCTAAAAGTTTTGTTAACAACGTTACATGGTAAAAATAGAGAGTGTATGTTGAGGAGACAAATGATCCTTCCGTTCAATTCCCCTCTTTTACCATGTTATTCCTATTTCGAGTAAAAAACGTTTTTTCTTCAAATTTAATATATTTAATTTTATTATCAATTCTAATATATTCTAATCTAATATACTAATATTAATCCAATATCATCCTTTTCAATTCTATATCAATCCTATATCAATTTAATTCTATTTATATCAATATTAGGTCCATTTAATGGATTATTGTCCTATTAATAGTTTTATTAATAGTTATTTTCCTTTTAGGATTCCAGTTGCCCTTCTGGCAGCCCAGCACTGTATGCAAACACCGATGGGGAGGCCAGCAGTATGGGTATCTGCATATTCTATTTTAACATCCAGGGCAGTGGTTCTTCCACCTAAACCCATGGGACCAATGCCGGTTGCATTAACCATTTCCAGCATTTCCTTCTCCATGTTGGCCATTCTCTCTTCAGGATGGTGCTCTCCAACTTTCCGCAGAAGCGCCTTTTTAGCCAGCTTCAGAGCCATATCTGATGATCCACCAATTCCAACTCCCACCACAGTAGGAGGACAGGGTTTACCACCGGCTGAGAGTACTGTTTCCAGAACGAACTGTTTTATACCTTCTTCACCTTCACCAGGAAGGGCCATTTTAAGTGCGTTGTTGTTCTCTGAACCAAAACCCTTGGGGAAAATAGTAATCTCCAGCTGGTCAGTGTCCACCAGTTCTATGTCAATTTGTGGAATGAAACGACCAATATTATTGCCACTGTTTTTCCGGGTGAGGGGATCTACCACGTTGGGGCGAAGAGGAACCTCTTGGGTGGCCTTTTTCACACCGTTGATGATTCCCTCTTTCAGGTTTTCCACCTGAACATTTCCCAATTTTACAAAGATAATGGGTAAACCAGTGTCCTGGCAGAGGGGTAAGTTCTTTTCTTCGGCGATATTTATGTTTTCCAGTATGGCTTCCAGGTTTAAAAGGGCAGTTTCATCTTCTTCAAGATCATATGCATCTTTAAGAGCTTTTTTAACATCCAGTGGAAGTTTTATAGCTGCTTCCTGATACAAACGGCATATAAGCTCTTCAACCTGGGATTGATATATCATTGGCATTGGTAAATATTTGTTATATGAGGTAATAAACAGTTTCTAATGTTTTGGTGATTTTTTAAAGTTTTGTGATTTTCTGAAGGTTACAAAAAATTACAAAATTAGAATATAAATGGAAAGTTTAAAAATAGTTTGAATTAAACAATAATTGATTTTTAACTGGAAAAAAGAGGTTAATGTTTTGAATTATGGTTAAACCATTATCATAGTTTAACGCCTATTTAGGGGGAAATTATTTTTTTATCATTATTCAGCTTGTACTTATCAGTATTCTGCCGGGGATCCTGGCTTAACTTTTTGTGTTCACTGGAACTTTTAAGGGGAATGTACGATTGAGGGATACGTTCTTTGATGTAGGTTAAAGGGTGGCGGTTTTTGATGGAATAAACATTTTGCAGTATCTGTTTTGCTTCTTCCACCTTATTTTTAAATTGTTCATCCAGGTTGAAGTTTCGGGTCATCATCTCATCGTATTTCCCATTCAAACTGTCGTATAATCCGTAAAGTTCTTCTAATCTGCCATGGGTGTCTGATAATTCATTCATGAATCTGGAACATTCGTTATTTAACTCAGTTATGATCTCCTTCTGATGACCAATTGTGGCATTTTCATCATTTTTCATCTCTTCCAGCATGACTTCAAAGCTTGATATCATCTTACGCTGATGTTCCATCATTTTTTGCATCTGGTTGAAGTCCTTCTCTCCCATGATAATAACTGTTTCATCCTCCCCAAAATCATGCTCCCCCTCCAACGTCAATAGTTTACTATTTTTAACAGGTTTTTCCCGGACAGTTGCAGTGTAAATCCTCTTTTGCATGTTTTTAGTCATTATTATCACCTCTATGTATTATTATGATTTCGTTAGTTTGATCCTTTGAATTATTATTTCCAATTAATGGGGATTCTTTACTATGGTATTATTAACATTTTAATGTTTGGTCTGAAGATGAACTTTTTCCCTGAACTAACTTTCATGCTTTGAGATGATGGAAGGGTTTGCCCCGGGTATTGATATAAATAAATGGAATACCGGTGTGTGAAACTATAGGACATCTAGTAACTTTAGCTGAAAATGAAAATAGAATTCCAAGGTGAGTTTAGAATCAATTTAAAATTTTTAGAAACAATTAAAAAATAATTTAAAATCAATTAAAAAAGAAGATTAAAAAAGAGAAAGATTTGAAAAAAGTATAATCAGTATTTCATGATCATCTTAACTTTTTCCAATTCTTTGGCAATATGTTCCCTTTTATCAGTGAGCATGTCTTCTGAACTCATTTTAAGAGCTTCTTTGGGACATACAGAAACACAGAGTTGTTTATCCCTTCCAGCACACAGGTTGCACTTGGTGGCTATTCCGTATTCATCCAGATTGATGGCTCCTATTGGACAGGCATCCCTGCACAGTCCACAGCCTATACAATCTTCTTCATGGATTATCACCGCGCCATCGATTTTTTCAATGGCATCTTCCGGGCAAACTGTCATGCAGGGGGCCCGGTCTTCAGCACAGTGCAGGCAGAAAACTGGCACTCCATTTATCACTCTTATAGCATTTTTAGGGCATATGCGTTCACATTTCCCACACTCATCACAGAGTTCTGGCCTGGAAACAAGTTCCTTCATCTTTTTAGGCCTCCTTTTCCGCGGCTTTCCTGGCTCTGGTACGTGCAGTCATCACGTTAATTAGATCAGCGCTTTTACGATTGCCTTTACCAGCACCGGTGATCTTCTGAATGTGCTGACGCTGTTTTTCTTCCTGCAGTTTTTGGGTGTCCACCTTGGCTATGGCCCGTTTGGAACAGGCTTTCACACATGCGGGTGTGCCTAGATCAGGGCACTGGTCACATTTATGGGCTTTTCTCTCGTGTATTTCCACTGCACCAAATGGACAAACCATCATGCACAAACCGCAGCCAATACACTTTGCTTCTTCAATTCCATCTTTAGTCATGGCTTCAGTAGGGCATATCAACTGACAGGGTGCACCCTCGCACTGTTGACAGATGATAGGGTAGAAAGATCCCTCAACTTCCCTCACCAGTATCCCTGAAGCACCGTGAAGACGTGCACATGCCTCCTGGCAATCGTGACATCCATCACAGAGATCCGGCTGGATAATTATCTTTTCCAAGGCTAAGCCTCCTATATTTTGAGTTCAGCGCAGATGGCATCCACGTTTTTCTGTATGTGCTCTCTTTCCACTTCAGTCAGATGTTTGAAACGTTTCTGAGCCATTAAGTATTCATCCACCATCTTACGTTGCATAGGACGGTAGGTAACACGGAATTCTCCATCTTCAATTTCATAAAGTATCCATGAACCGGTTTCAACAGCCAGACGTCCCAGGTCAATGGTCTTGGATGGGTTGAAACCCCAACCAGTGGTACATGGCTGGTGAAGGTGGATGTAGGCAGGTCCATCTACTTCCCTGGCCTTCTGGACCTTCTTCATGAAGTCCTCGGGGTAGGATATGCTGGCAGTGGCCACGTAGGGCACACCATGGGCTGCCATGATCATTGGTATGTTCTTTTTGGGTTTATCCTCACCAAAACTTTCCTTACCATGGGGGCTGGTGGTGGTGGATGCACCGTACGGTGTGGCTCCACTTCTTTGAACCCCGGTGTTCATGTATGCTTCGTTATCGTAACAGATGTAAATTAGGTTGTGACCTCTTTCCATGGCTCCAGATAGGGCTTGCAGACCAATATCTGCGGTTCCACCGTCACCACCAAAAGCAACCACCTGGGTATCTTTTCCCTGGGATTTCAGTGCCCTTTCAACTCCGGATGCAACTGCAGCTGCGTTTTCAAAGGCCACGTGTATCCAGGGGATTTCCCATGAAGTTTCAGGGTAGGGTGTGGTGATAACCTCCAGACAACCGGTGGCGGAAACAGCTACTGTGTTTTTGCCCAGTGCTTTAAGGGCCAGTCTAACCCCCACTGTGGCTCCACAGCCTGCACATCCTCGGTGTCCTGGGGCCAGGAATTCTTTTTCACTGATTTCCATTTAGAGTTCCTCCTTTTTGAGTCCGATCCACTCCACCTCACCGGTGGGGTTTTTAGTTTTTTCAAGGATTTCTTTAACGTAATGGGGGGTTATGTCCCGTCCTCCCAGTCCAGCTATGAATCCATAGGCATTGGCGTTGGTGGTGGCTTTAATGTTGTTGTAAAGCACTCCTCCCATTCCAAATGAAATGTTCTTATCCAGGACTGCTACTTTAGATGCCTTTTCCAGGACTTCTTTAATCTCCTCTTTGGGGAAAGGACGGAAGACCCTGATTTTCAGGAGTCCTACTTTTTCTCCCTTTGAGCGGAGATCGTCGATTACATCTTTTATTGTACCACAAACAGAACCCATGGCTACTATGATGATCTCGGCATCATCACACTTGTAAGTCTCAATTAAATCGTATTTTCTACCAAATACTTCTTCAAATTCCTGGTAGGCCTTGGCTATGACCTTTTTAGATCCTTCCATGGAGGCTTCTATTGCGTAACGGGCTTCCATGTAGTATTCGGGGTCAGTGAAGGTACCGATGGACATGGGGTGTTCCGGGTCCAGGAATGCGTAAGGTTTGTATGGGGGTAAGAACTGGTCCACATCTTCCTGACTGGGCACTTCTAATGGTTCCACGGTGTGGGTTAAGAAGTATCCGTCAATACAGACCATGCAGGGCAGTAAAACGTCTCTGTCTTCAGCAACTCTGTAAGCTATTAAAACAGAATCCAGAGCTTCTTGAGCGTCTTCTGCATATATTTGAAGCCAACCTGAGTCACGTTCGGATATGGAATCCTGCTGATCATTCCATATACTGAGTGGTGCGGATAATGCCCGGTTAGCGTCAACTAAGACTATGGGGCTCCTCATACCTGCTGCAGCAAACAGTATTTCGTGCATCAGGGCCAGTCCCTGGGATGATGTGGCAGAGAATACTCTGACACCTGCTCCGGACGCACCTAGTGCGGCACTGATTGCACTGTGCTCTGATTCCACTCTAATGTACTCTGCTTTTAAATCCCCATCAGCTACAAACTGGGCTAAGTATTCAGAAATTGTTGTTTGGGGAGTGATGGGATAAACAGGAACTACTGCTGGTTTGGCCAGCTTAACCGCTTCTGCAACGGCTCGGTTTGATGTGAAAACTTTTTGAACCATTTTTATCCTCTCTCCATTTTTATTGCTTCAACTGGGCATTCCTCTGCACAGATACCACAGCCTTTGCAGAAATCATAATCTATATCATAATCCTGGTTTATGCATCCTTCCGGACAGAAAAGAACACAGTTGCCACAGTCAATACATTTTTCTTTATCCAGAATGGGCTTGAAGGTTCTCCAGCTTCCGGTTTTGTTGTTTCGGGTGCTTCCAGGTTCCTTAACACATGCTCCAATAGATACCATTAGATCACCTTTATTTTGCCTGTTCAAAGGCAATTTTCGCTGCTTCAGCGTTTTTCTCCCCAATTTTACCAGGGAAAGTTTCTTTGGTTATTTTGATAATTGAATCCAGTGATACTCCACCGATTATTTTGGCAAATGCCCCCAACATCACGGTGTTCACAATGGGAACACCCAGGATGTCCAGGGCAATTCCAGTAGCATCAATGGTGTGTACGTCTGCATCACCTAATTTTAAATCTTCCTTAGTATTCACAATGACTTTACCTCCATCTTTAAGGCCAGATAATACATCCACGGCCTCTATGAGGGTTTCGTCTAATACTAGTACATGATCTGGGTTATAAACTTGATATCTTCTTCTAATTGGCTTGTCATTTATTCTTGAAAAAGCCATAACCGGTGCGCCTTTTCGCTCAGCACCGAAAAATGGGAATGCTTGACAGTATTTTCCGTCTTCAAATGCTGCTTTTGCTAGTATCTCTGCAGCGGTAACTGCGCCTTGACCACCGCGTCCGTGAAAGCGAATTTCGATCATCTATTTACCTCCATTCCTCATAGTTAATCATTATAAATTTACATATAATCATTATAAATTTACATATATATACGTGTTGGCTGCACCTATTTGCAAAAATCATAAGTGGATATAAGGGGGTTTAATATGATTATAACTAAAATTATAATGTTTTTATTAATCATATCCAATAATCTCTCTTTATTTAAGAAATACAATCCATAAAGAACTTAAATCACTAGATTTTCACCACGATTTTTTGGTGATAACCTAAGTTAAATTAACTTTTTATCTTTATATATTTTTAAGTCCTATGAAACTATAGAAAGTAACATTGAAGTAAATTAATGTCTGAAATTTAGCAGATAAATTTTCTAAAATTCAGTCAATTACTCCTAGTCAATTACTCTGAAAATTAGTGGATAAATGGATTATTTTTTAAAAAATGGTGGGTACATTCAAATGAACATACTGATAATCACCGGTGAACTTGCCAGTAACCTGGTAAAAGATGCATCTTTAAAATCAGATCACAATGTTCAGGTGCACGTGGTTAAAACACCCATAGCTGCCTTTTTAACCCCAAAAAGGATCATAGCAGAACTGGGGACTTTACCAGAAAAAGAATTAAAAACACTGGATATGATCCTCACCCCGGGACTCATACGCAAGGATGTAAGTCCAATCACTGAAAAAACGGGGATACCTACCTACAAAGGATCCACCGATGCTGCCGACCTGGATATTGTCCTGGAAATGGTGGATAAACTGGATCTATCCACTAAAAAATCTGCAGATAAACTCATTGAAGAAGAACAAAGGAAAAGGGCCCTGAAATACATTGCAGATTTTGAAAATAACCAGGAAAACACTAAAAAGCTCCTCCAAAAACCAGAAAACATTCTGGTAGGAGATTTACCCGTGGGTGAAGACTTCCCCATGAGGGTGCTGGCTGAAATTGCCAACGCACCCATCTTAACCCCAGAGGAACTCTTAAAACGTGCCCAGTACTTCGTTAAATCAGGGGCGAACATGGTGGATATTGGAATGGTTGCCGGGGAGAACATGGCATCCAAAATACCGGACATGGTCAATCTTCTACAGGAGAACCTGGATGTACCTGTGAGCATAGATACCCTGCAATCTGAAGAACTTCTGGTGGCAATAGATTCCGGGGTGGACATGGTTTTAAGCTTGGATCACGGGAATTGCCAGAAAGTTTTACCTGATCTCAAGAAAAAACAAATCCCAGCTGTTATCCTGCCCACAGATTACAAGCGGGGATGGGTCCCGGAAACCACCACCGAGCGGGTAAACTCATTGATGGATTTAAAGGAAAAATGCAGGGGAATAAATGTCATCGCCGACCCCATACTGGATCCGGTAAACAGTAAAAGCATGGTTGATTCCATTATTGCCTGTCGAAATTTCAAGGAAAGCATCACCGAAGGATGCCCCATCTTTTTCGGGATAGGCAATGTCACTGAACTATTGGATGTTGATTCAGTGGGAGTTAATGCTCTCTTAGCAGGGATTTCCATGGAAATGGGGGCCAGTATTCTTTTCACACCAGAAGAAAGTGGTAAAACCAGGGGAAGCGTGAAAGAACTGGCAATTTCATCAAAAATGATGTTCCTCTCCAAAATGAGGGGATCCATACCCAAGGACCTGGGTATAAATCTACTGGTCTTCAAGGACAAACGCAAAGGAGAACCAATACCCGAACTGGTGGATGTACCAGAAATAGAGGCAAGTTCCGAGTACAAGTTCCATCAGGACCCGGAGGGTAGCTTTAAAATCAGCGTAGAAGAATGTAGGATACGGGTGGTTCATTATAAGAAGATGCAACCCACACTAGCCATATACGGGCAGACTGCCTGGGAACTGTACCATGAACTCATAAACCGGAAACTGGTTTCAAGGATTGAACACGCAGCTTACCTTGGTCAGGAACTTCAAAAGGCAGAAGATGCCCTTAAACTTGGGAAGAACTACGTGCAGGACTTTCCACTTTTTGAGGAGTTCATGGAGTACTAGCAAATCTGGTACAAAAGTTACGAACTAAATTAACAAATCCGAACTAAAATATTCAAACAAAATTACCTATCATAAAATTAACAGAACGATTAATTAAATTTCAAGTTCACACATTACAGGAGTAAATAACAATGGACGTATGTCATAAATGTGGCAACCCCCAGATCATCATCAAGAGGAAGCAATCGGGACAGATGCTCTGCCAGGAATGTTTCATTAACTCTGTTCAGGAAAAAGTCCTGAAAGATATCCGCAAACAAAAACTGGTAGAAAAAGGGGACAAGGTACTGGTTGCATTATCCGGTGGTAAAGACAGTGTAATGCTCCTGGACATACTCAACAATCTCCGAAAAAGGAGAATCATCGACCTGGTGGTAGTAACCATCGATGAGGGTATCTGCGGCTACCGTGAAGAGGGAGTGGAGATTGCAGCACAAAACGCGGAATTAATTGGTGTTAAACACAGAATAGTCTCCTTTAAAGATTATATTGGCCATACACTTGATGAAATAATGGAAGATACTGGTGATAGGATTGCCTGCACCTACTGTGGTGTGTTCAGGCGTTGGATCTTTAACCAGGTGGCCCGGGAAGAGGGAGCCACCAAGATTGCCACTGGACACAACCTGGATGATGAAGCCCAGTCCATACTCATGAACTACATGGAGGGGAACATCCAGAACCTCACCCGTATCGGTGTTAAGTCAGAGTCCAGTTATGAAGGATTCACCGTTAAAATAAAACCTCTCAGGGAGATCCCTGAAAGGGAAACTGCCCTCTATGTTTTGGCCAGGAATTTACCAGTGCATCTGGCCGGGTGCCCCTATGCCGGGGATTCCTTCCGGGCAAAGATTAGGGACTTCCTTAAAGAAATCAGCCAGGATCACCCCACCATAATGTACTCTACACTCCGGGGTTTTGATAAGATTAAACCAGTTTTAAAGGAAGAATTTTCTAGAAAAGCCCCTACTGGTGTATGTGCAGAATGCGGGGAACCAGCATCCGGTGAACTCTGCAAAGCATGCAGTTTCCGTAGTCAATGGAAAAAAGGAATAAACTAATTGATTTAAAATAAACTAATCGATTTATAAGTAAACTCATTTGAAAATGAAGTAACCGATTTATAAGTAACTGATTTAAATAGTACACCATAAAATTAATAGGAATATCAACTGTATTTAATAGAAATTTCACCCAGTATTTAAGAAATTTCACCCAGTATTCTTTTTGGAGATTCGTGAATTATATTTATAAAAAAGATAATTTAATAATGGAGATTTAAAATCATGGAAGTAACGGTTATTATTGGAGAAGATGAGAATAATATGACAATTGAGGAAGGTAAAACAGTAAAAGACCTTCTCCAAATAATGGAAATACCCACAGAAACCGTTGTGGTTAAGAAAAACCAGACTATAATAATTGAAGAGGAATCTGTGGAAGATGGAGATATTATTGAAGTGATAAAGGTAATTTACGGTGGATAAATATTTAATCCAGGATGTGTATCTGTGGATGATTTCACTCAAATCGAACAATCAATTTCAAATTATTTTCCCATAATAGGATTCTTTAATGGTGAAGGTAGCAAGGAAGGATCCTACTTCATTGTTGGGGATTACAATCCCTCCAGTTTCCAGGGATTGGTGCGTGAACTGGATGAACAGGGATTTGTTCCTTTTATAAATCCAGATGGGATTCATTACAGGATAAATATTGCTAGAAAACCTGAAAAAGGTCAATCAAAGATACACGTTAATGTAATTCTTCTTCTGGTTACCATAGGTACCACCCTCTTTGCAGGATACTTTCTGGGGCAAGGGGATATGTGGAAAGCAGTGGCCTTTGCAATAGCCCTTCTGGCCATAATCGGGACCCACGAGCTTGCCCACTTTTTTGCAGCCCGGAAACACGGTGTGGATGCAACATTACCCTACTTCATACCCGCACCAACAATTATCGGTACTTTTGGTGCGGTGATCAACATAAAATCAGCCATACCCACCAGAAAAGCCTTATTTGACCTGGGATACAGCGGGCCCCTGGCTGGATTTATCGTGGCTATTCCGGTGCTATTGATTGGGTTAAAATATTCCACAGTGGCTACCAATCCTGATGTGTCCATAGCTTTCATGCCACCACTCATCATGCAATTATTCAGCTACCTGGTGGCGCCTTCTGCCAGCAGTGGCCAGATGATCATGATGCACCCGGTTGCTTTTGCTGGATGGGTGGGAATACTGGTTACCATGCTCAACCTGATGCCAGTGGCATTTTTAGATGGAGGACACATATCCCGCTCCTTATTCGGTGGGAGTGTTCATAAATTCGTATCCATCCTGGGAATAATGGTCACCATCATACTGGGATGGTACCTGATGGCCGCACTTATGGTGTTTATTTTCCTGATGGGTAAGGGTCATCCCGGTGCACTGGATAACGTTGCCCCCATGGACCGTAAACGAAAGATAATCGCAGTGGGTATACTGATCATTTTCGTTCTGTGCCTATCTCCGGCCCCAAACAATTTCATGTAATGCTCCCAGCAATTTCATGTTGATAACCACTGGATAATCACAAATCAAGGGGAGATATTCTACATTAGAATATTATTCTACATTAGAACTCATCTATTAACCAAATTCCCAATAATTAAAGCTATTTTGTTAACTATAGTTTTCAATAGCCTTAATTCCTTAATTGTAGTTGTTAACTTTAATTTATTCATTAAACATAGAAACTAAAAATGATGAAGTTGCAAGTAAAAAAAGTGATGCTATGAAAGTCCATTATGAATGCGCGTCCTGTTATCTCAGGCAGACCAGGGAAGCCCTGGATCTGGCAACCGATGATGAGGATCTGAAGATGCAGGTAACAGAGAAGATCAACAAAATACTTTGTCAGGATTATAAAAAAGGAGCCGATGCTAACCGATTAGGCACCAGGATACACCGCACCATTAAAAGGGAAACTGGAAATCCTGATCCCTACCATGATTTACGCGAAAAATCAGACCAGATCGCCCTCCAGTTTTTACCTCAAGTAGAGAAGATACTGGAGAAAGATAATTCATTTAAAACTTATCTTAAAGCAGCCATAGCTGGAAACGTACTTGATTTCGGTGCACTGGGTCTTGATTCAGACATTGAGGGCCTGGTTATGTCTACAGTAGAAAAAGATCTCTCCATAGATCACTCCCAGGAACTGGAAGCAGAACTTGAAAAGGCAGAAAACGTACTTTACCTAGCCGATAACGTGGGTGAAATAGTATTTGATAAATTACTCATCAAAAAACTCCATGAATACGGTGTTGAAGTTACAGTGGCCCTGAAAGCAGGTCCAATATTAAACGATGCCTGCATGAAGGAAGCACTGGAAGTGGGTTTGGATGAAGTAGCCCTGTTAATAACCACTGGAACTGATTCTATAGGAGTTGTATATCCTGATCTTTCAGATGATTTCAAAGAGGAATTTGAAGATGCTGATCTGGTTATAGCCAAGGGATTGGGTAATTATGAAGGTTTAACTGAGATGGATCTTGGTGATAAACCGGTCTTTTCCCTGTTAAATGCAAAATGCCAACCAGTAGCCAAGGATATTGGGGCTGATTTAGGGGGAAATGTGGTTTTAAAACTAAATTAAAGCTTTAAATTAAATTAATCTTTTTTTCTAATTTTTAAATATCATTTTTTTATTTTAAAACAGTTCATTTCCTGACATATATCTTGATTTTTTAAGTAACAGATTCTAAGTAACATATATTAAATAATAAGTCTAAGGTTTAGGTATGGATAAATATTATATCGTGATAGCAGCCGTTATAATATTATTGTTGGTAACTGGGGTTGCTATTTCAAGTTTAACCGCGAATAAAAGCGAATCAAATTCATCAGATTCTCTTCAATGGAGTACTGATTTGAACCAGGCCTTAGCCGATGCAAAAGCTACCAATAAATCTGTTTTTGTGGACTTTTATGGAACCTCGTGTTCCTACTGTCGAGAGATGGATGAGGGAACCTACACTTCACCAAAGGTTATAGAGAAATTAAACCAGAATTACGTGCTGGTAAGGGTAGATGTGGATAAAAACCCCACTCTCAGTTCAAAGTACCAGGCTTACAGTCTCCCCACCATGGTAATACTGGACTCAAATGGTAATGAGATAAAGAGGATAATTGGCTATCAAAACCCGGATCAACTTTTAAGTCAGATTTAATCAGATTTAATATTTCAGAAGTACTTATTCTGGGGAATAAAATGGAAACCGGTTTTCTACTATCTTTTTTAGCAGGAGTAGCCTCAATTATATCACCCTGCGTTCTACCACTTATACCAATTGTGGTGGGCTTTTCCCTACTCAAACGGAAGAATACAGAGATCGTTGCCTTTGGTCTGGGATTTTTCCTCCTTTTTGCTATAATAACCATACTAACCGCCATATTCACAGCAGCCATAAATTATTATCTTTTGTATTTCAGAATAGCCGCTGCATTGATCCTGGTTATAATTGGGATCCTGTTTATTGTCAATAAAAGGCTGTTTAATATTTCAACACCCTCTATTTCCAACACTCCTGATTCTCAAAAGGGAATAGTTGGATCTTTTCTAATGGGATTTTTAACCTGCCTGGCATGGTCACCCTGTTTTGGTCCTTACGTGGTTGCAGTAGCAACCTACAGTGCATCAACCGGAAACATAGGTTACAGTATAATAAACATGGCCATTTTCGCAGGAGGATTTTCATTAACCATACTATTAATGGCATTTTTAATGTCAAAAATAGATTTCAAAGCTATATTAAAATATTCAGATTGGATACGGGTTATTTCTGGGGGGATAATTGTTTTTGCGGGTTTGTATATGTTGATGGGTTTTTTGTAGGTATCAATTAAGTTCATATGATAAGTAAATTTTAGAAGAATTTTGTAAAGAAAAATTAATATGATTCTTTAGATTAAATAGATTTGACTTAAATACAATATGAGGGTAATTTATGCAAATGACTTTACTTGAAGAAGTTTCTTCTGAAGCAAAACCTTTTTTGAAATGGGCTGGTGGAAAAAGCCAGTTATTAAAAGAATTTAATAAGAGACTTCCTGAAAAAATTCTCAAATCTAAAAAAATTGATAATTATATTGAACCCTTTATTGGCGGGGGTGCAATGTTCTTTTTTTTAAGAAAAAATTATAATATTAAAAAATCAACTATATTTGACATCAATAGTGAATTAATTATTGGATACACGGTTATTCAAAATGATTATAAGAAATTAGTAAATGAATTAACTGATTTAGAAGATAATTATCTTGTTAAATCGGAAGAAGAAAGAAAAGAATATTATTATAGCATAAGAACCGCTTACAACGAGCAAATGAGGGATTTTGATTATGATAACTATAATGATCAATGGATAGAAAGAGCAAAGTATCTTATCTTCCTTAATAAAACTGGGTTTAATGGTTTGTTCAGGCAGAATAAAAAAGGAGAGTTCAATGTACCTGTAGGCCGCTATAAAAACCCAAAAATATGTGATGAAAAAAACCTTGTTGAAGTGAACAAGGCTTTGAAGCATACTTCTATTATTCGAGGTGATTTCTCAAACGCAGCAAAATATGTAGATAATGAAAGCTTCATCTACCTAGATCCGCCATATCGTCCCTTGAATAAGACATCCAGTTTCACGTCTTATGCAAAAGATGGATTCACTGATGATGATCAAAGGAGATTAGCTCAATTCTTTAAAGAAATGGACAATAAAGGCGCTAAATTGATGTTGAGTAATTCTGATCCAAAAAATAATGATCCTGATGATAATTTCTTTGATGAACTATACCAGAAATATAATATTGAAAGAGTTCCTGCAAAGAGATTTATTAATTGTGATGCTTCTAAAAGAGGCGCTATAAATGAAATTATTGTAAGAAATTATTGAGGGGGTTTAATGGCAAAATTTGACGTTTTAGGTTTTGGTAGTGAAACTGAATATTTTAATTTTTTTTATAAAACGCTTTTAACTACCAATCGTACTTATGATTTTTTTGTAAACTGGGAAAAAGTTAAAAATAATGTTTTCACTTATCTAACCGAAATTAGTCTTCTTAATTCTTTAACAAAAGTTGAAGTAGGGGAACGAGAAGGAAAATTAGTTGAAATTATATCTAAATATCCTGAGGTCGTTCCAGTAATCCCCTTAATTATTGCAATTAGAGAGAAAAGTTTAGCTGTTTTAGATGTTGGCGATCAATTATTCTACAAAGAGTTTAAATTCAATAATAAAAAGTTGAAAAATGATGAAATATTAGATATTGTCGAATTCTGTAAAAAAACGGGAATAATAAATCTATTTGGCGAAATAAATGATCTTTATGCTTATTTGTTAGGTATGGAAGTTGGATTAGATTCAAATGCCCGGAAAAACAGAAGTGGAAAGATATTTGAAAATTTAGTTAACCTATTACTTAAAAATAAGTTAAGAAACCATCCTAACTTTTCTTTAAAGGAAGAAGACAGTTCTATTAAAATAAAAAGAAATAAACGTGCAGATTTTGTAATCTACAAGAATAATAAACCTAAAATTGTTGTTGAATGTAATTTTTATTCCACTACAGGAAGTAAACCAATTGAAGTTGCTAATTCCTATATAGATCTTGATCATAAATGTAAAGAAGAAAAATTGACATTAATTTGGGTTACTGACGGACCAGCTTGGATTAAATTAAAAAATGTAGTAGAAAGAACATTTAATGAAATCGATTTCCCCATGAATTATAAAATTTTAGATGAAAAAATGGATACAATATTAAAAAGTTTTGAGGATGATTAAAGTTTACCACCATTTTTTACTAAATTTATATTTAGAAGTTTTTTCATCTTTTTCGGGTTTTCTGAAAACAAAAAGATGTTCATGTTTAAGTAACAAAAAATTCAATTCCTGTGATCTTTTAGCCCAGAATGTAGTCCCCTTCATTTGATGTTGGACTTTTATTATATCTTCTCTTAATAGGAATCCTGCTTCTAAGAATGTTTGCATGACTCTGAAAGCTATGGGAATATGATGTTTATCTCTTCTAGTGTCTCCCACAAGTATTGCGGCATGTTTGCCACTTTTTAAAACCCTATAAGATTCAAAAGCAACCTTTTCCATCTCTTTTACATAGTCATCAATATTTTTAACATTAGAAATATCTTCAGGAATTTTATCCTTTGAATACCGGATAATATTAGCATAAGGAGGATGTGTAGCTATTAAATCTATAGATTCATCTTCAATTAAATCTAAATTCCTAGCATCACCAAGAAAAGTTTTTTGTCCATATATGGGGATTTTAAATGGATTATAATTAAAATTTAGCCTATCTTTAGTTAACATTGCAGCGTTTAGGTTCACATCAATTCCAATGCCTTTTCTACCTAACAATTTACATTCTATTAGTGTAGTGCCGCTACCTACAAACTGATCTAATACTATATCTCCTTCTTCTGAATATCTAAGTAAAATGTTTCTCGGTATCTCTGGAGCCCAATTACCCCTATATTGTCCACCATGAGTAGCCCACTTGCCTCTTTGGGGAAATGACCACACATTTATAACTTGTAGTTTAAAATTGTCAGGTGCAAATTTATGGGGGTCGTGTTTTGTGCCGATTTCTAATTCTAATGATTTTTTCCCATCTTCAATAACTATAGTTTTGTTAACTTCAATGAAGTTTTTGTAATCTTCATCAGAGATTTCATTCATAGAATACTATTTCTCATTAATCAAGTATCAATATATATGACTTTTTTATTTTTAGAGACCGTTAGTTATTAAAATGAAACTGAAATAAAAATTTTAAATATTATTTTTGTATTCAAACATGAATACTAAAATGAGGAGTCCAATAACACAAAGTAAGCACAGTCTGTGATTTAACGTATAAAATTAAATTAAAAACTAGTTTTCTGGGAAAACAAGTCCAATTTCAAATTTCCAGAATTCTTTAGTTGCTCTTTTTGAATTTGGATAATATTTCTTAATAATTTGCTCGATTTCATCAAGCAAAGAGCTTAATATTGGTTCTAAATATTCAAGTATTTCATCGGTTCGTTCATGAAGATCTAAATCAAGAAATTCAAAATTTATTGCAATAAATGGATTTTTAAGCCCATTTATGTTTTCTATTACAAAATCAATATTCTTCTGTTTCGAATTCATTATTGCTGATATTTCTTCACGAATGTTTGACAAAACCTTATCTGAAGGAATATTGTCTAAAGACCAATATACTTGAAACTCAAAAATGCGTGACTCAGGGTCAATAGGTGAAACAACCAGGTCAGAATAATCAATTAATAGTTCTACAGATCTATATCTTATCCTATCTGTTATAGGATAAGGATCATTACTCAATGCGAACATGTGCCTTGCTTTCTCTGGTTTTATCATCTTAAATTCTAATTTTAAAAGTTTTTCTTCCAATTCTTTAAGATATCTTTCATTTTCAGAAGTAAATTCATCCCAAGAATCATCATTTGATTCTAAAAGCATTGGCCGTAATTCAGATAAAAGATTTCCATGTAACCATCCACATAAAATATCATCTTTACACCACTCCATTTCACATGTAGGCTTTGGTATATCTAATTCATGGAAATTTGATTTGGACGTTGGAACAACTGCAAACAATGATTTTTTCCACCATTTAACAAAAAAATCATGATGTTCTTGTAAAATTCTCTTAGAAGAGTTATCAGGAGAGGAAAGAATGTTTAAGTCAAGACATAAATCTAATTTGGGATTATGCCAACGTACCCAACTAGATTCAAGTACGTGAATACCTTCAGGATACCACCAATTAACTCTCTTAGATGGAATTAACCAGTCATACTCATAATATTCAATTTTATCTTGAATAATAAATGTTTTAGGCTTAATTAAGAGTTCAACATTGACTTCAGAAAGCTCATCATTAAGATAAGGCACACCACTTCTTATTGCAATAGTACTATGCCCATCATTCAAATCCTGTTTTAAATATTCCAATAAATAAGAAAATACCCCATTTAATGCATTATCTAAGTTATCTAATATATCAATTCCTTCTAAAACTGCCCCCATGCAATGAATAGACGTAGAATAAGGATCCATAATGGTTTTAATAGTTGAGGACCTATAAGGCTCAAATAATTGTTCTTTAACCCATTCATCTTGAAATTTAAGTTGAAGTAAAATTTCATTTCCTTCAAGAAGTATTTTTTCTCCATCTTCAGGATGTTCTAATTGAATTAATTTATCATTGACTAAATCACGGGCAAAAAAAGGAATTGTGACATTATATGAAATTTTATCAATAGATTCGCCATCATACCAAATTTTCCTTAAAATTAGATCATTAAATACAGTTTTGATAATTTCTTTTCCTTGAATAAAATCAAGATTTAGATCTGGGTAATCACTAATATACTCTCTTTGAGACTGAGGTGAAATTTTACCGTTAGTTGCAAAAAGACCTTTCTGATAACCAAATTTCATCATTGCAAGAGGAAGTTCACCTGTTTCTCTTGAGCTGACTGTCCTTAATGAGTTCGTACTCTGAAATTTACATTGAGTTAAATGATTTTCTCCCCCTGGGGCAATAGAATGTATATCACGGCCACCATCCCCTGTCCCATCAACAATTTTAATATTAGAATGTCCATTTCTATAAAGAATATCTGCTATCAATTCGACAAATTTTTGCCAATCTAATTTTTCAAATAAATTATCATAAGACATGGAATCAACTTTATGAGTTTTAGTAAGATTGAAAAATTATGAAACAATGTATTTTGTTTATATTATTAGTCACGTTTGACTAATAAATTCATGTATAATCCACTAATTCATCTTTATCTGAACATTTAAATCATTAAATTCTTGTGATCGACTGTATAAAAAAGTAACCTTTTCAAGATTTATATCCAGTTGAGAATAAAATTATTTTTAGATAACTCAAAGAAAAAGGATAACTAACTTATAGGATCGGTTATGTGATATTGACCTTTTATTCTCCAATAATAGCTTAATAAACAATTAATTTGTATTATCGGATTCTTTAAGACTTTCTTTTAAAAGTCTTTGCACTGGAATTCCTAAATCGTTTTCAATTTGTTGTCTTTCTCTAAAATTACTAGGATGTAAAGAAACATGGTTAACGACCATAAATTTTATTCCTCTTTCTGCAACATCTGAAAAGTCTCTTTCTTTAATCCTTTTTGCGATTTCCTTTTTTCGTAGGTTCTTGTCATACCACATTAAAATTCCGTGTTTCACCATGAAAGCAGCAGGGGTATTCACTTCATCACAAACTTTATTTTCAATTAAAGTCAATTTATCGGAACCTAAAGAGTGAACGATTTTATCAATGATACTATTCACAATAAGAAAACTCAAATTCCAAAATATAAATTTAGCTAATTTCCTTACTTCTGCATCATTTAGTTCTCTTAATCCCTCTTCATTATCTTCAATGCTTTTCTTTAAGTTTTGTGACATAACTTCTATTATTGCATTTTGCCCTTCTTCGTTTTTTATAAGTTCAAAATAAGAAGATAAGATTCTTAAATGGACATTCATAGCTTCTTTGAATATATATTCAAGTTTAATTTTTTCTAAAGAACCAGATCGGTTTTTTATAATACAACCAATAACTTCTGAGGTTTTAATAGCTCTTCTCAACTCCATTTGTAAAGAACCATCAGAAATAGTTTCTTCTTGTTCTTCAGATTCTTCCAAGCCATCCTCTACATCTAATCTATTTTTTCGTTCACTTTCTACTGTTGAATTGGGATTTAAAACAGCTTCAACAAGAATATCTTCTTGTTCATCAAAAAACTTAACTTCATCTTTTGTTAATGTGGCTGGTTCATATTCTTCAAATAAGCCAGCGGCAATTTCCTCTATTTTTTCTAAAATTTTATCATTTCTTGAGTGATGAGATATGAAAACTGCAATATATGCATTTTCATCAACATGCAGATTTTTCATTATGTTTTCAATTAATTCATCTAATTTGTCGTCTGCAATATGCTCGGCAAGATATTTGGCAACGAAAAAGAAATAGAGATATGGATAGTTAAATGCATAATTATTGAAATTGTCTTTAGAAGCTATTAAGCTTAAATTTTTTAATAAAATTTCAGGTTCTATTGGAAGATTATATTTTTCGGAATATGAATCCATAAATAATTTAAAATCTTGCGGTGTTAACTCATATTTCTTCTCTTTATAAATAAAAAAAGCCAGTTCCGTTAAAAAATTAATGTAAATATCAATTTCATCATTTTTAACGCCTTGTTTCCTCAAATAAAAATATATAAAGGCTTGATAACAGTAACCTTGTGATGTAATTTCTTGTTCAAGAGGCATTTCAAATGTATCATATGTAACAATAGCAGATAAGATAAAAAATGGATAAGAGGGCATAATTCCGCTGCCAATGGTTCGCCCCAAAATATTTTTAATAAGTTCTATTCTTTTATCTATACTTTTGTAATTATCAATTTCTTTGTCCGTTAACATTACCCACTTTTTAATTAAATCATATCTTAAAGAAGGCAAAAATTCTCTTATTTTAAAGCGCGTGAATGTTCCAATAAGTTTTTCATCGCTAATATTTATACTAAAAATGTCATCAACAACAAGTATACAACGTTGATAAGCGGATAAGTCATTAATATGTCTTTCTTTATTCATAGCAAAATGAAAATCATCTATAATTGGAATAATTCGATCTTTATCGATTTTTTTAATATCCATTCCTTGGTATTGTTCACTTAATGAACGTGATATCGTTTTATCAATATCTCTTTTAAATTTGTTTTTTGTTTCATTGATGTAAACGGGGACGAAATTCTTTTCACGAAATTCTTTAAATAGTTTTTTACAAAAAGTAGTTTTTCCTGATTGATTTTCGCCGGTTATCACAATTTTTGGATAATCTAAAAGATTTTTTAATAAAACCTCTGAGTTTATCTTTTCGTCATCTTCTTTCGAAAAATCGAATTTGTCTAAATCAGGATAGACAAAAATATCATCTAATAAAACTCTTTCTTTTTGAAAATGAGCTTTTGTTAACATTTCTGCATCTTGCAGGAATTTTTCAAAGTCTTCTGTAGTTTTTAATTGTTTAATCACAGATACTTTTTTGGTTATTTTTTTTAAGCCTTCATAAACATGTTCGTGCCAAACTTCATCGCGATTAGGAAAATTTTTTATAGGTTTTCCATCCTTGGGTAAAACTAATAAATCAGAAATTTCGTCATCATCTTGCCATGGACAACTTGATAAGATTATTGGAATAACTGGAATTCCTTTTTCAGTTCTTAATTTTAAAGCTTTATTTTTTTCATCAGTACAGTAATCGGAATATATGAAATCTACTGACATAAATAAACATATAATATCTGCATTTTCTAAATTTTCGTTAATTTCATTATGTAATTCTTCACCTGGAAGAATTTCACGATCATACCAAATTTCTATCAATCCATTTTTCTCTAGAAAAGCAACATGCCTATTAAATTCATCAATGCAAGCTTCATCTTTGTGTGCATAACTAATAAAAAGCTTTAATTTCGTTTCTTCTTCCATTAAATTATCCCCCGCCCTATTTAGAAAAATCCTTTATTATTTGTTTTCAAAAAAATAGTGGAAAAGTAACATATTTCAATCATTTAATGATTATTCAATCATAGAGACATATAATAATTTCGCATATTCTCATATTATTGTGAATCTAATAATGATAAGGAAAGATAGAATGAAACTAATGTTTTTTGAATTACTGTCGTACTAAAAAAATGCAAAGGATAAGTCGATAAAATGCCACAAAAAAATCAAATCAAATTAGGTTTCCTTGGATTTGGAGAAGTCGCATCAACCTTATCTGAAGGACTACTGGTACAGGGAGTGGAAGTTTCAACCTGTCTTGAGGGAAGAAGCCAGAGATCTGTGGAACTTGCAAAATCAACGGGTGTTAACATATTTGATAGTTTAACCGAGCTTGTTGAGTCGTCTGATATTCTCTTATCTGCTGTGGTTCCTTCCGAAGCTGTCAGTGTGGCCAAAAAGGTCGGTGCGGGGTTTGAAGGAGTATACGTGGACTTGAATAACGTCTCTCCGGGTACAGTTAAAGAAGCTTTCAGCCATATCCCTAATGGAAAAACCGTTGATGGGGCCATAATGGGTGGTATAAAAAACGGTTTAGGAACTCCTATCGTTGCCTCTGGTGAGTTTGCTGAAGACTTTGCTGAGTTGAACCAGTACGGTATGAATATTGAAGTAATTGGTCCTGAGCCTGGTCAGGCATCGGGGTTGAAGATGTTGCGCAGTGCCTACACCAAGGGTGTTTCCGCACTTCTTTTTGAGGCATTTTATGCTGCGTATGAGATGGGAGTTGATGAAACCCTATCACGCTATTTAACACTGAGTGAAGGATCACATTTTCCTGCATCTGCAAACTCACGACTCACCAGCAGTGCCTATCACTCCCAAAGACGTGCCCAGGAAATGGATGAAGTGGTGAAATTCCTAACCGAATACGAGGATCCACTGATTACCCGTGCAACAAGTGAGTTTTTCCACTCGCTTCCTGATAAAACCGGGACAATATCAAAAAAACCTGCAGATTACCGGGATGTGTTCCGGAAAATTGATAAAAAAAGGGTTTAAGGGGAGAATAATCCCTGTAGTTTAGTATTCCCCTATTTACAGTAATAAATAAATATGATTTTGAGTATAATATTATACACCCAAAAAAGCATGGATCTTAAGTGAAATTTTACAGACACCATCATTGATAGCTTCTTAAAATCTTTAAAAAATGGATTTGATGCTTATGAGTAATGAAGAACATGCTAAAGAATGCCAGGAACAGTTGAAAAAGCTTACTGGAAAAAATGTAGTGGATTGTTCTTTCCGCGCCTATGATAACAACTGCTGGAGACTTTACATAGTCACAGACACCGGTAAAATGGTGATGACCTTCTGTCCAGACTGGACCTGTCCAGTGGTGGAGCACCACCAGGCTCACCATGAAGAGGAAAATCCGGAGTGATTAACCCATGCCCCATTATACCAATTAAATTCTACTTATTTTTATCTTACAGCTAGTTTGACTCATCTTTTATCTATAATTAGCCTGAATCTCTTTTTTATCCACAATTATTGATCATCCATTTTATCCCACAATTAACCGGATTCTCCAGCCTCTTTTCCTCTTAACCAGTTCTCCCTCTAGTGGAATAATCTGGGAATCCACCAGCAGGCGCAGGTAGGTGGCCATCTTCCCGGGTAGTTTCAGTGGACTTTTAACCTTACCTTCTTTTGTTTTCAACTCACAGGCTAGAACACCCCGTTTATCCACATAGAGGTATGCCTTTAATCCTTCCTCCAGCTTGGGAAGTTCAAAACTCCGCAGGTGAAGACCGGCATCAAATGAGTATAATGGTTTATCCTTTGTCCGGGCACCGTTAAGGAACTTTTCATGGGCCTCGGAACTGGTTAAATCCGTTTCGACCATGCTGGCCACAAACCAATCCCTTTCAATAACCCGTTCCACAGTCTGATCCGGGGGGATGATCCCCTGTTTATCATAATCTTGAATTAGCTCGTAGATTTCTCTACGTGTCACATCTTCCTCTACACAGCTTAAGGCAAGTCTGCTTAACACTGGACCGTAACCTGCCTGGCGCAGGGATGCCCAAACCTGATTCTCGGCCTGGTACCATCTTCCCTGAATGATATGTTCCACTGCCTCGGCATTTAAATGGGCGGTGTTTAAAAGATGATGGCGGGAGGTGGTGTTCAAACGTTTTAAGAGTACATCCATATTCCTGGTTTCAGGAACAGTACCTTTATCAATTTCTTCCTCCAGTATGCGTATCGTGGATTTTGGGAGGAGTCTTTTCACACTTCCAGGTATACGGAGATTGTTTTCCAGGATTTCACTGCGTATCTGCCTGCCTGAAATCTTCTCCCCATTTACCTTACCTTCCGGTATGAAATGAAACTCCATTTTACGGTTAAAACGCTGATATAAAAACTCGTTTACCGCATACCACCGGATAACATTCCTGTTAGGTAGATTACGAGGAATACCACTGAATATTCCTCTTCTAATGAATCTGGCAGCGTACTTTTTTATCTGGGCGGGGTTAACTTCTGCAGCGTCCACATAGTCAGTTACCCCATCCTGGATCATCATGGCTATCCTTATGGGGACGGTGTAGGACATGGTCAGCCGGTGGTGCAAACCTTCAATTGGCACTATCCGGTCAGCCCCTGCCTCCCGAGCCATCTTACTCCTTCCCTCAAAACTGACAAAAAACGGGGCGTGATTGGCACTGTAACCTTTATTAAGGTATATTACCACCTCATCGCCTTTTTCATCAGCTATTTCCCTGGCCTTCCCAATAAGGGAAGCATGTCCTTTGTGAACTGGATCAAAATCAGCGCTTATTCCTATCAATTAAAATTACCTCTTTTTTAATAAAAAATGTGTATAAGGATTTATAAGATTGAATTAATTTGTTCATTATAGCATATTTACTATAACATTATAGTAAGTTTGATATAATCCAAGTGAAATTGATTAACAATTCATCTGTAAAGTTGCTTTCAATGATTCTTTGGATTCTTCTCTTAATTTTATGCTATCTTCACTTTTTAAAACTTCATCCAGGGCAAAATTAAACATTTCAAAGATAATCCTGTTTAATCTGCGCCCTTTCTCGGTTAAATAATACTCGGTATGGCCTGCAGATGAGTTTAACACTACTTTCTCAACGATACCGTTTTCTTCTAATTCTTTAAGTCTCTCCGACAGGACCTTACTGCTTAATCCTGGATTAAGTTCCAGGAAACCCTTAAAATTTTTACAATCACAGAATAATCCTTTAATTATTGGAATAGTCCATTTCTTCCGGAGGTAGCTAAAAGTATCATCAACGGTTTGGTAAAGTTCTTTTAAATAATCGTTACCCATTCTAATTCCCCACTTACCAATTGGTAATTACCCAATGGTTAGAAAAACTACTTTAAGTCAGTTTAACACAATTTTCATTGTGGTTTTGTTTATGATGATCTTGTTTATTTTCCTTAATAAATAATTTTCATCAGTGAATAAATCCTGAGAGAAATGTTGGGGCCCTTAGAAATGTAGGGTCTTGAAAAATGTAGATGCCCTGAGAAATGTAGAGGTGGTAAAAATGCCAGTACTTCATGTGAACATATGGAAAGGTTTTGAACAGGAAAAAATCGAGTACTTAATTGAGAATTTGACCAAAGTCTTCTCGGATGTGGGGATTTCACCCGAAGCGGTGGAGGTTATAATACACGAAATTCCACAATCCCACTGGGGATTAGGTGGAGTAACCTGTACTGAAAAATTTAAGGACATGGATCCTGATTCATGGAAGAAAATGCCCAAATAAAATTTTCCTTTTATTTTTCCTATAATCAAAACCTAATTTTTCAAAACCACCAGTTTAGTACCCACTGGAAAAATTGTTCAAAACTTTTTAGACTAATAACTTTTTAGACTTAATAATCATGTTTTAATTGATTTACGAATATCAATGAGTTTAATAATTTAATTGGAGATTTATCAAGTAATTAAAGATTAAATAAATGTTTTTCACTTAAAGGAGTAATTTTCATGTTATACCGAGATTTTGGAAAAACCAAAGAAAAAGTTTCAGTACTGGGATTTGGCTGCATGCGGCTTCCCCTGAAAGGGGATAATCCCATGGATATTGACGAGGGAACTGCCATAACTATGCTGCGCAGTGCCATAGATCAGGGTGTGAACTTCATTGACACGGCATACCCGTACCATGGCCTCAGTATGGATCAGGGAGGTGCCAGTGAGCCCTTCCTAGCAAAGGCACTGCAAGACGGCTACAGGGAGAAGGTGAAAATAGCCACCAAACTCCCCAGCTGGGCAGTAGAGACCAGGGAGGACATGGACAGATTCTTAGATGAGCAGCTGAGGCGTTTGGAAACAGATTGCATTGATTTTTACATGGTGCATGGTATTAATAAAAACTACTGGGAAAACCTGAAAGAACTGGGATTTGAAGAATTTCTGGACCAAGCAATAGTTGATGGGAGAATAAAACACGCCGGTTTCTCATTCCATGACAGAATAGAACTCTTTAAAGAGGTAGTGGATCACTATGGCTGGTCTTTCTGCCTGATCCAGTTAAATTATCTGGATGATGATTATCAGGCCGGAGAAGAAGGCCTGGAATATGCATATGCCCGAGGTTTAGGTGTGGCAGTAATGGAACCTTTAAGGGGTGGGCACCTAGCCAACAATGTCCCGGCAGAAGTTCAAAAATTATTTGATGAGGCAGAAACCAAAAGGTCCCCTGCCCAGTGGGCTTTAAGATGGGTGTGGAACCATCCCGAGGTGGGGGTGGTCCTAAGTGGTATGAATACCATGGAACAGGTTCAAGAGAATTTAAAAATAGCCCAGGAAGCCCACCCAAATATGTTGACTGAACAGGAATTAGATATTACCCAGCAGGCCAAGTTTATTTTCGAAAATAAGGTTAAAATAAGCTGTACTGATTGTGGTTACTGTTTACCCTGCCCTTCTGGTGTAAATATCCCGGAAAACTTTGCCAAGTACAATGACTACTTCTTGTTTGGTAGTCCTGAGATGATGGACATTTACAAGTTCAATTACCATACTTTCATGCAAGAAACTGAACACGCTGCAGTGTGTACTGAGTGTGGTATCTGTGAAGAGCACTGTCCCCAGGGCATCAAGATAACCCAGGAATTGAAGAAGGTTAAAGAGTTTTTTGAATAATTTCCAAGGCAACTTTCATCATTAGTTTCTGCAGATTGCCCTATTCGCCATTAGCTATAATAGTTTTAGTAAACTTTAAGGGATTCCTTAAGGAATCTCTTTTTTTCAGATGTTGATGGTTTTTTGGATGGAATCTTGAAAACTTACTTTATAGTCCATAAAAATAAAATCAAGATATTTTAAGAACCATAACTACTATAATTTTTACAGGGGTTGTGGTTATGATAAATGTCAAGCCTATGGTTAATGTCCGACCGTTTGAAAATTATTCAAAAAAATACGATGAATGGTTTGATAAAAATAGATTTATCTATGAATCAGAACTTCAGGCAGTAAAAGAACTATTACCTAGTGGTAAAACTGGTATTGAGGTTGGTGTTGGCAGTGGACGCTTTGCAGCACCACTGGGTATTAAATTGGGACTTGATCCCTCAAGAAAAATGGGGGAAATTGCTAAAAAAAGGGGCATAAAAGTCATTGAAGGAGTTGCTGAGTCGCTCCCATTCCCTGATTCACATTTTGATTTTATTTTAATGGTCACTACAATATGCTTTTTAGATGATGTTGATAGGGCATTCAATGAAGCTAATCGAGTTTTAAAGCCGGGAGGATTTATTATAATAGGATTTATAGATGCTGAAAGCTCTTTAGGTAAATTTTATGAAGAAATTAGATCAAAGAGCGAGTTTTACCAGCATGCCAGGTTTTACTCGGTGAACGAAGTTATTTTGCTTATGAAAAATGCTCACTTCAAGAATTTATGTTTTAGACAGGCCCTATTTCAGCCAGTGGATAAATCTAGGCCACTGGATAAATTTCAGCAATTGGATGAAATTAAATCAACTGAAAGTGTGAAAAAAGGTTATGGGGAAGGTTCTTTCATTGTAGTAAGGGGAACCAAATCTATCCGGTGATTATTTTATAATTTCATCCCCAAATTCACCGGTTTTAATTTTAACTTTATTTAAGAAGGGTTTTATTTTATTAGCAATTTCTAAAAGCTCTTTTTGAGTGGTGTTGGGAGTGTTTTTTAGTTTTTCATCGAAAACCACACGATTTCTAAACTGCTGGATGGTGTAAAGATCGCAGGTTATCTCCTTTGCAATTTTTTCCATATCTGCGGTAGTCATCAGGGATGGTACGTAGGTAGTTCTACACTCCAGGAAACAATCTGAATCATAAGCAATTTCCATACTCTTTTTAACCAGATCACCCACATCATCACCGATAATTTCTTTATATTTAGCAAATGGTGCTTTAACATCCAGTGCAACGTAATCTACTAATTCTATAATATTTCCAAGCTTTTTAGGATAGCATCCATTGGTATCCAATTTGGTCTTTAAATCGTATTTCTGACAGTACTCAAAGATCTTCTCTATATCCTCACTCTGCAGGAGAGGTTCACCACCAGTAATTACCACTGCATCAATAAAATCACAGGAGTCTTCAATTTGGGTAAATAACTCTTCTAATGGGGTATCTTCTCCACTTTCCAGGTCTATAATTTCTGGATTGTGGCAGTAAGGGCATAATAAATTACATCCGGCTGTGAAAAAGACTATGGACATTTTACCTGGAAATTCCAGTGTTGAAGTAATATGGTTTCCAATTCGCATTTTTTCTGAGTATCCTCTATTTTTTTAAATTTTAATTTGTTTATGAGTTGAAGTTACTTATGGGTTTGTCAGTATTTTTTTCTAAATTAATGAATATCAATGTAGGGATTCAAGTTGGAATGAATCAATTGTGGTTTTAATGTAGGTCACTAATCAAATTGGGGTTTGATGGAGTTACAATCATTTAGGTTTCAATGTGGGAGTAAAATCAATGTAGGAGTAATAATTAAAAAAAACATTGATTATAAACTGATTATAAATATATATTCATAATATAAACATTTAATAGTTTGATGCGGGTTGAGTTATGGCAAGAGATTTTAGCGAAGATCTGGAAAAGAAATACGCAGCAGAAGCGTTAGAAAGAAATGCTAAAGCAAGAATACAATCCAATAATTACAACTGCTCAATCAAAGCAGCCAAGTTTAAACTGAAAAAGGAAACCACAATAAAAGAGGTTAGGTGTAAAAAATGTGGGAGAATTTTCAAAACAAATCGTAAAACTCAGTTATGTTACAATTGCGAAAGATAAAATCTTTTTTTTAAAAGATAAATCTGTTTCAGAATGGTATTATCCAAGGGATTCTTCCACTCTCTTTTTAATCACATCTACGATCCTTGGATCGGCTCCCATTGGTTCGATGTAGACAATTTCTCCATCAAATTCAATTGGGTCCTGTTCCTGGTTATAATAACCTGCATCCTTTCGTGCTTCACCTAAACCAAGCATGTATGGAATGTCTTCTTTGGTATGGAGGCCGTGGGCTAGAAAAATCGGTGCTGCAATAATCCGGTCAACCCCTTTTCCTGCCAGGGTGTTGAGTGCAGTGGGTATTGATGGTTTTTCAATGTTCATAAATCCCACTTCAACCGGGTAGGGGGATGTTTCTTTATACATTGCAGATAACTTGTGAATCACATCGTTACTCTGAGATAAGCTACTTCCATGCCCAATCAGTAAGATCCCTATCTTTTCATTGCTGTTTGATTCGGTATTCATAATTCCATCATCCAGTTTTTCTCAGATTAAAGGTTTTTTATAGTTTATAAATCTACATATTCCTTTTAAATCGCTGTATTAAATTCAATGGGGATTATAAATCTAATGAAGATTTGATCTAGGTGATTATCAATCCAATGAAGATTTAATCTCTGGATTAATAATTTAATAAAGATTAATTTTGGTGATTACCAATCCAATGGAAATTACATCTCATGGATCATAACCTGGACCATTCATAATACTATCCAACCGGATGTTTATAATAATAATGTCCATTGATTTAATACATATTTCTTATTATCATTATGGTATCATCCTATTTAAAGATACCATAAATCTTTTTTGAGTAATACTCAATTTTATTTGATTTTTTTCAAACTATTAACCCTTTTGTTTACTTTAAAACTTAAATCAGGGGATAATATTAATTTAACTCTTAAAATATGGTTGAAAAAGGTAAATATAAACGACTATAAATTCATAATAAAAGATCAATGTTTATACGCAAGATAGGGGTGTATTTTTGAATGTTATCTGAAAAACTAGATCTGGGAAAGATTAAGAAATCAGAAAGGGAAAATACCAGCACTTACGGAAGCAGATATTTCAGTGAGAGTATTCCCAAATATGAGATGCCCGAGGATGGAATGCCTGCTAAGGCCGCATATCAACTCATCGATGAAGAATTGAATCTGGATGGAAATCCAGCTTTGAACCTGGCCAGTTTTGTAACCACCTGGATGGAACCAGAAGCTGACCAGCTGATCATGAACAGTATCGGTAAAAACTATGTGGATAACGATGAATACCCACAAACCTCTAAAATCCAGGACAGAGTGGTTAACATGCTGGCCCGCCTTTTTAATGCACCTCATGACTGTAAATCCGTGGGAACCGGTACCATAGGATCATCAGAAGCTATTATGCTGGGACTCCTGGCCCACAAATGGACCTGGAGAAAGCGGAGGGAAGCAGAAGGTAAGTCCTGGGATAAACCCAACATCGTGATGGGTGCTGATGTGCACACTGTCTGGGAGAAGTTCGCCAAGTATTTCGATGTGGAGTTAAAGTTAATACCCCTGAAAAGGGATGTTTACACCATAACTGCTGAAGATGTGGCACGGGAAGTTGATGAAAATACCATTGCAGTGGGTGCAGTTATTGGAACCACTTTCACCGGCCAGATGGATCCAATTAAAGAAATCAACGACTTACTGGTTGAAATTAAAAAAGACAGAGGATGGGACATACCCATACATGTTGATGGTGCCAGTGGTGGATTTGTAGCACCCTTCATTTTCCCGGATATGGAATGGGATTTCCGACTGGAACAGGTTAAATCCATCAATGTATCTGGACATAAATACGGCCTGGTCTATCCAGGGGTGGGATGGATAATATTCAAGGACAAATCTGACCTGCCCGAAGATCTGATATTTGATATCAACTACCTGGGAGGATTAATGCCCAACTACTCCCTGAATTTCTCCAAGGGAAGCAGTACCATAATCGCCCAGTACTACAATCTCATAAGACTTGGTAAAAAGGGTTATAAAGATATAATGACCAACATGTTCGATAACACCCTTTACCTTGCTGGAGAACTTCAAAATTCCGGTAAATTCGAACTCATAAATAAAAACATCATTGTACCCTTGGTAGCAGTAACCTTAAAAGAGGCTGATTTTTCAGTATTCCAGCTTTCTGAAAAACTCAGGGAAAAAGGATGGATTGTACCAGCTTACACCCTTCCCGCGGATGCCGAGGACGTTGCTGTTTTAAGAATAGTGGTTAAGGAGAATTTCGGCCGGGACATGGTTGAAATGCTCCTGGAAGACCTGATGGAAGCTTACGATGTACTGGAAAAAAAAGGTATTAAAGCAGGAAAAGAACAGGATAATCCAACATTACTCTATTAAACCATCAAAAAGAGTCTTTGAAACACCCATAATTAAATATTTAATTTTTTTTCTTTTAATTAATCAAATCATTCTTTAGTTTTAGTCTATCTCTTCTTTAAAACGTGTAATTCACTTTTTTTCATTAATTTAAACCAAATCTTTTGAATTCTAATTATCTTCCCAATCAAATCCGTTCTTTATAATTCAATTCACTGAATACTATGGTGAATTTAGTTCCCTGGAGTCTATCAATTTCAAGGGTTCCTTCCAGCTGATCTACCAGGCTGTTTACCAGTTGCAGTCCCAGTGTTTCTGTATCTTCGGGTTGAATATGGGAGGGTAGTCCCACTCCATTATCAGAGATTACCAGTTTAAATTGGTCTTCTACTTGGTAAAGCTCTATTTTAATGATTCCATTGCTATTTAATTCAGATTGGGGGAATGCATATTTTAAGCTGTTGGTTACCAGTTCATTGATTATGAGTCCACAGGGTATTGCTGTGTCAATATTCATTTCCACATCTTTAACCTCGAAAACCTGTTCAATATTCCTGGTTTCCACCTGGTAAGTATAAATCAGGTTTGAGGCAAGTTTTTCTATGTAATCTTTAAAATCAATCTTGGTGAGATTAGGTGATTGATAGAGTTTTTCATGGATCATGGCCATGGAACGGACTCTTCCCTGGCTTTCTTTTAGAACATCCAGTGTTTCCTCCCCTTCCACGTGTTGACTTTGCAGGCTCAGGAGACTGTTGATGATCTGCATATTATTTTTAACACGGTGATGAATTTCCCTTAAAAGAACTTCTTTCTCATCTAAAGATTCTTTAATGGCTTTTTCTGCAAAAGAGCGTTGAAGGGCCATGGATGCCTGGTTTACAATGGTTTCTATGGTTTCTTCATGTTCCAGGGGCTGGTCCTTGGGGAGGGCAATACTCAAACCACCGTAATGGTGGCTGTTACAGTAAAATCCCATGTTGTACACCTTTCCAATATTAAGAACCCTTTCAATCATCCTGAATAATTTGGTAGAAATTTTCTTAAATGCTAAATTATACACTTCTTCAGTTGATTCAGTAAGATGATCACTGAAATAATTTATTCCACTGGGGGAAAGGTTATTCACTGGAAATTTGATTTTAAATAGGTCGATTTCCAGAATATTCTCTATTTCATCAATATATTTTTCAAAACCAAAACATTCTACTATGCGAATATTTTTCCCATTGGGAGTGATTCCCCCGATTATCACATAAGAAGAAGGTAAGAGTTCTTTTATTACTTCACCCATAATATGGTATATTTCACTGGTTTTAGATGTGCCAACAAGCTGTGTTATCACCCGGTTCAATGTTTCCTTTTCATGTAAGGATTTTTGAAGATCTTCTTCTGCCTGTTGTCTTTCACTGATAAAACGGGTCTGCTGAATATTTTGGTATGCTAAAGAAGATAATTGATTTGCAAATGCAAAAAGTACCTGAGAAATCTTCCTGAACTGGTTTTTAGACATTATGGGAATTTCAAAAAATGATTGAATGTATTCTTCTGGATTGACTCCTATTTGTTGGGCGTAGATCCTCATTTGACCTTCATCGGGGAGTGATTGATCTCTAACTTGACCAATCAGCCAGTTGGCAATGTGTTTTCCCCCCACATTGATGTTTGCCCCTGCTTCCCAGAGACTGCCGTTGAGACATTTTTTTATAATTGGGCTTTCGAAAGGATTTTGACCCATTAGGGAATCAAATTTAAATGGATTGTTCTGATCATTTTCCAAATTTTCCATGATATTAAATAAACCACAGAATTTGCTAGGTCTGGTAATGGGCGTACCATCTGGTTTGGTGATAATAGATGCAACTCCAGTGGCTTCTGCAAAAAGATCCTGTATCTCCTGAATATCTTTAAGATTAAAAAGGTCCTGAAACTTAATTTCTTTGGCATTATCCAGAGGTCTGCTGAGAGCAACAATCCTCTTCTCCAGTGCTTCTTCGATCTGTTTTCTTTGGGTTATGTCACGGGTAACGTAACCTATCCTGTATCCTGTACTGGTTTTTATGGGAAATGCAAGCTGTTCAACATAACGGATCTCCCCATCAGGACGTATCATTTCAGTTTCATGAATTTTACTCAGGAATGGAGCTTCCCCAGTTTTCAAGGCTTCTAACTGGAGTTTCATAATGTGTTGCAGTCGATTCAGGGTCTGTCGGCCGGGTGGTGTTAACTGGTATTTTATCTCCCAAAATAATTTACCAATGACTTCATCTTTTTTAATACCAGTTATTTTTTCATATCCTTTATTCCATTCAATAACATGCCCCTCTTCATCCAGCAACACAATACCATCTAACGATTGCTGAATGAATGTTCGAAACTTTTCTTCACTTTCTTTCAATGCTTCTTCAGTCTTTTTACTCAATGTAATATCTTTAAAAATACATTGGGTCTTTTTAAATTTCCCATCAGCATGGTATTCGATTTTACCTTCGTAAAATACATTGATGGTTGAGTTATCTTTTTTCACCATTTCCAATTCTATACTGTGAAATTTACCAGTGGATAAAAAGATAGGGAACTCCTTCTCGAACATTTCAACATAACCTGGAGCAAGAAATTCACCAAACCATTTCCCTATAACCTCTTCACTGGAGTAACCCATGGTATCTAACCACGCCTGGTTTACTTCTATGAAGTGGCCGGTTTCATTTAAAGATTGGTAGGGTAGTGGAATTTTATCATAAAAAGTTTTCAACAGTTCATCATTCAGTGAACTATCATTAAGGTGATTATATTTATTTAAATGGGAATTATCTTTGTTTAAATCTATATCTTCACTGTTATCTGTATTATTCTTGGTGCTTAACCCTTGCTCGTAAATAGCCATTTCAATGGTAAATTTTAATTGGTCAAGATCATAATCCTCAACCTGATTTTTTAGAAGGTAACCATGAGGTGAACTTGCTAAAACCTGTTTTAAAGGGGAATAATCTGATTGCATTATTTTGGTTAAATCAATAACTGGAATAATAGGGGTATTTGAGTTTAGAATAGTTTCATTGATCCTGTTTTTACTTTCCATCTGGAAAAAATTTTCCGATGGTATGTTCATCAAAAAAAGATCCACTTTTAATTCTTCAGCCTTCTGGGCTGCTTTTTCACCGTGGCAATCAGTGTATATTATTTGGTGGCCCATGATTTGGAGGTTGTCTTTCAGTTTCCCCGCTGCACTACTGTTGTCATTTACTAGGATTCTGGCCAATATTCCCCCTCACATGAGTAAAAATCTTACCTTAAAACCTATTTTTATTTATGTATATTAATACCTTTCTAATTTTTTTTGAATTATAAGAGGTATATTGAAAAAAACAGTTGAAAGATGGAATAATATTAGTATTTACTATTTGTCACGGTTCATATTGTCCCCCAGAAAGAATAAACAGTTTTGGATACAAAATTACTGTTTTAGAAAAAAAATTAAGTAGTGATGGGGCTTAGAACCTAGGATGATGATAAACCCCCCAAAAAAAGATATTTAAAATGAATTTAATGGTTTTTTAGGAGATTAGTGGTGGACCTGTTTACATTGGAATATTTAACATCTGCCACCCATTTATCCTTACATTCGCATTCAAAGTCTTCAGGAATGGTCTGATTAATGTTGGATTGTATGATGGCATCCTTTAATTTTGAATTGCATTTTTTACAATTGTAAGGTCCTCTGCGAGTTCCAAATCCTGCAGTATCCATGATTACAGGGATTTGAACCGAGCTTCTCACCCTGCGGATGATTTCCAAAGTACTCCATATCCATGGTGGTTGATATGAACCTCTACGCCACAAAATTTCCATTAAAGTTCCTTTATGAATGGTTGAAGGGCAAAAAGAAACCCGGCCCACTCCAATTTCAGCTGCGTACTGGGCAGATTTCACAGAATCCTCAATTGCCTCACTTTCTGAGGTTAAAATGGGTTTAACTAGTAAATAAGCCTTACCTTCAACTTTGAAATCTGATTTGAGACTTTTAATAACATCCATGGCCTTTTCAAAATCTTCCCTTGTGAACCCTTTGTTTATTCTCTGCAGGCGAATCTCATCCGATGCGCTCTCCAGTCCCATGGCCACTTCAAATATTTTCCCGGGAATCAGTTGACAGCAATCCCTTAATATTTCTTCATTCACATATTCTGGCCTGGATTCAACCACAACTTCTTCAACATCTTCATATTCATTGATGATTTTGAAGATCTCCTGCCGAGCAGTTTCTGGTATTTCTTCTTCATTGAGGAAACTACCGGAGACAAAGATCTTAATGGCAGTTGGTCCTGAAATCTCCTGTTTTTGGATTTGCCTCTGGAACTGCTCTTTGAAAATTTCCACCAGTTCTTCACTGGAAACATCTTCCAGGGGTGAGTCTGCAATGTAACTGCACATACTACACCCTCCAGATCCAGCCAAAGCCCAGGCACATCCTGCTGTGGGCAGAACCAGGAATATGGTCCGACCAGGTCCCGAATATAACAAGTCGTCTCCGGACCAGCTGGCAGCTAATTCTTGTGGAGGTCTTTTTTTAACCCGTTTCAGGGCTTTTTTCCTGATATCTGGAAGTAAA